>DFDG01000116.1:4780-9325 GCA_002367815.1 Opitutaceae bacterium UBA3033
CGCTGGACCGATATTGATCTATCTAATTATTCATTAAACCCCGCCATGAACAAAACGCTGTTCGCCATTCGGATTGTATTTATTGCCCTGTGCACCTCGGGTGGCTGGTTGGTTTGCTATGCCATCAGTGACTGGGATGAGCGCCGATCTGTCGCGATTGCGGTTGGCTTCCTGATCGGGGTGTTGGTTGTGTTGGTGGATGTTTTGCTGAAAGGTTTTTCCCTGCGTGGATTATCGGCGGTCACCTTCGGTTTGGCGGTAGGGGCATTGATTGCATTTTTACTCAGCAATTCCCCTTTGTTCGATAAAGCTGATGAACAGAATATCTATATCGCGCGATTGGTGCTGTTTTTGGTCTGCACTTATCTTGGCGCGGTCATTGCCCTGCGAGGTAAGGACGAATTTAACTTGGTGATCCCCTACGTGCGTTTCGAGCCGCAGGAGGTTGATGTGCCTTTGGTGGTCGTCGACACCAGTGTCTTGATTGATGGGCGGATCGCGCGGGTGTGTGAAGCGGGCTTTCTTTCGGGGACATTGGTTATCCCTAAATTCGTTTTGCGAGAGCTCAATGCAGTGGCTGATTCCACGGACCCACAAAAGAAAACCCGTGGCCGTCGGGGCCTGGAGGTTTTGAACGAATTGCGCCGTATCAAGCATCTCGATATTCGCATCCCCGAGAGTGAGGTCTCCAAACGGGGGGATCTGGATGCAAAATTGGTTTTTCTCGCCCAATCCATGCGGGCCAAGTTGATCACAACGGATTTCAATCTCGCCAAGATGGCTGAGTTTCATGGCGTGCAATGGCTCGATCTAAATCAATTGGCTAAATCGCTCCGACCGGAATTGATGCTGGGTGAAATATTGAATGTGGATCTGGCCAAAGCCGGGAAAGAGAATGGTCAGGCCATTGGTTACTTGGCTGATGGGTCTATGGTCGTGGTCGAAGCCAGCATCGAATATCTGGGGAAACAAGTGCAGGCGGAAGTGATGAGTGTATTGCCGACCGCTGGTGGCAAAATGGTCTTCGCTCGTTATGTGGCCCCGATTACCTGATCAGGTTCTGCTGATTACATGTTGAACCTTAACGATGTGAAAAACAGCTCCGACCAATGGATATGCATTACGGCTGAATTCTGTCTTCAAGGATTAACGATTATTTGACCTAGTGAATTGATCCCATGGATGAAAAAGCTATTGGCGCCTCGGTTCGTGGCTTATTGCCAGGCCAAAAACTTTTCAATCGTTATAAGTTGACCCGCCTTTTGGGTCGCGGTGAGACGGGGGTGGTTTGGTTGGCCCGTGACGAGCAGCAGGACCACGATACTGCTTTGAAATTTCTGCCCGAGGCAATTGCCATTGATCGGGCTGCCATTGGGGATCTGAGGCGCAAGGTGCGCCGGGCCATTGACCTGGTTCATCCGTATATTGCCCGCATCCATGATTTCCAGAGTGATGGCCGGATCGCCGCATTTTCGGTGGAGTTTGTGGCGGGCAAACCCTTGGCGGCGGTGCGGATGGACGAGCCTACCCGCGTTATTGCCGTGGATAAACTTGGACCGTGGATCAAACAAATCTGCGATGCTCTTGGTTACGCCCATCACAAGGCCAACGTAGTGCATGGGGATATCAAGCCGGTGAATCTGCTGTTGGATAATGACAACAATTTGAAGGTTTCAGACTTTGGGGTTGCGGCTACTTTCAGCGAAGAAGATGCGTGTATTTTCAAGTCGGGGGGCAGCACTGGAGCGCTGGCCTACCTGAGTCCGCAACAACTGAGCGGTGCCACGCCAGCCGTGACCGACGATATTTATTCACTGGGGGCGACGCTTTATGAACTGCTGACCAGCAAGCCTCCTTTCTATGAAGGCGATATCCTTCAGAAGGTGGAAAATGAAGTGCCGCCCAGTATCGCAAATCGTCGGGCTGAATTGGCTATCGTTGATGTGACTCCGGTTTCGCCGGAATGGGAGGAAACCATTGCGGCATGTTTGTCGAAGTATGCATCAGCCCGTCCTCAAATTATGAGTCGCGTGGTTGAGCGGATGGGTTTGAGCGAGGGGGCACCCGCCCCGAATTTTGAAATTGGGGCGGTAGCAGCAAAGGTGGACCCAAAGCCCAAAGATGCAGATCTGATAACCAGACTCACAAACTCACCATTTCAAACCCTGACTAAATCCCCGTATACCGAGGCCATTAGTCAAGAGGTTCATCGGGTGACATCTTCGCGTGGTTTCAAATTAAGGGCCATTTTTTATCCGAGTATTATTGTCGCGTGTGTTGTCCTCTCTGCCGCGGGTTACTATTTCGGCATCCATCTGCCTGAGAAAAAGCAGAAGGCGGGAAAAGCTGCAGCAGAGACGGTGGCATGGGCACAAACCAAGGCCGACAACTCCTATTCCGCGACCATCATTGAATCGCCGACGGATGCGGTTTCAAAATATGTGATACGTGGGCGTGGGTTTAGGGAATCTGATTTTTACCAGACTGCTTCGCCGGTCGCTTTAATGAGTGAATATGCCTGGACCATGGCATGGGGTCGGGACCCCGCGATTGTCGGTCAGGAAATCACCCCGAAAAATGGAATTCCCCACATGATTGTCGGGGTGGTGAAAAGTAGTGATAAGCAAAAATTGGGTCATGATCTTCTGCTACCGAGTCGCACGATCAAGAACCCCAAAATGGCATTGTGGTTGCAGGTGAAGCTCAGGTCCGATGGTGATGAAAGAGTGGATGGAAAACGCGGCCCCACGGGATTTTATCGTGCCATAAAAGCAGGGGATTTGGAGAAAGTGAAAGCGTTTCTCTCTGTCGGGGTTATTCCTGATCAAGATATCGATGACGTGCCTTATTTGGCAGAGTTGGCGACCCCTTTGGCTGCAGCGGCTAAAAGCGGTAACATGGAGATCGCGAAATTGCTTTTGAGTGCCGGCGCGGACGTCAATAAAAGCTATGTAGAGGGTTACTCTCCATTTGGCGCCGCATTGCCGGAACATCAGTTGGATATGGTTAAGTTATTGCTGGAACACGGGGCCGACCTGAAAAAAGATATCCGGCGCGAGATGCCCCTCACCTTGGCGATTAAAAGCCGTAATAGAGAATTGATCGAACTGCTGCTGTCGGCGGGTGCTGATCCCAATCTGGGCGAGTCCGATCGTAATGTTCTGCCGCCGATCATCGCCGCTTTCAGAATGGGGGACCGTAATTTACTCGAACGCTTGGTCGCAGCTGGCGGACGACTCGATTTGACTTTTATGTATCAGAAGTGGCAGCAGCCCTACACTTCATTGATGGCAGCGGCCGAGAGTGGAAACGTCGAATTTTATGAATGGGTGCGGTCAATCGGTGGCCAGTCGGGGCCGCTTTCGGGCAATGCCTGGACGATGGCCCACACGGCGGCACAAGGTGGAAACGTTGAGATTATGTCCGCTATCATTGCGCAAGGTTCTGACATTAATGCGAACCATAGTGATTCGGGGACGCCATTGCACATTGCGGCCAAAAGTAACCATAAGGAAGTAGCTCGCTGGTTGTTGCATTCAGGGGCAGATGCATCGATCAAGGACGGTAATGGATTAACCGCTCTCGAAGTTGCCCAGCAGGAAGGGGCGACAAATGTTGTGAGTGTTATCCGACAATTTTTGGATTCCGCAGTCGCCAGAACCAAAATCGCAGAGGTAATTTCTGAACCTGAACTGGTTCAGCAGATGGAAGTTATGCCAGCGACCGAGAAGAAGTCGGAGATCGTGGCAACCCCTCAGGAACATATCCCTGGTCCCGTGAATGGTCAGCCATGGGTGATGCCATACCTAAACATTAGAATTGTGCCGATTAGCGCTGGAACCTTCACGATGGGCAACGCCAACCGGGGCTCGAATGATGAGCGACCCCTTACCGCAGTCGCATTGACAAAACCATTTTGGTTGGGTGCCACCGAAATTACCCAAAAGCAATGGACCGATGTCATGGGAACGACCCTCCAAGAGCAGAGGGTAAAGATTAATGGTGTCTGGCCGGTCCGAGGAGAAGGGGATAATAACCCGATGTATTTTGTCTCCTGGCACGAAGCTCGGGAATATTGCGAAAAGGTAAACGAGCTTGAGAAAGCCGCGGGAAGATTGCCGGACGGATATGAATATACTTTGCCCACCGAAGCGCAGTGGGAATATGCGGCCCGCGCCGGTGCCACCGTGAACATTCCTGACAATCTGGATGACGTGGCCTGGTATAGCGCCAATAGCGGTGACGAGACTAAACTCGTCGCCCAAAAACTACCCAATGTCTGGGAGCTCTATGACATGCAGGGAAACGTGATGGAGTGGTGTTCGGACTATTATGGGATTTATCCTGGAGGCGAAGTCAGTAATCCGACTGGTTCGGCCACCGGTTCCTTAAAGATCGTTCGTGGCGGTGATTGGGCCAGTAGTGCCAGTGGTTGCCGATGCAGCATTCGCAACAAGAAATTGCCCGACTCTCGCGATAATTTCCTTGGGTTTCGTATCGCACTTTCCCTAGTAAACTAGGGCAGAGACCACTATATCGGGTACT
>DFDG01000180.1:0-5313 GCA_002367815.1 Opitutaceae bacterium UBA3033
GTGGTTTGGAGAGTTAACCGACTTTCTTGACGGCGTAGGCCATGGCTTCCGCTATCTTCTCCAACTGTTCGTCCGTATGCATGGCCGAGACAGCGGTGCGCACAAGATCCTTGCCCGCAGGCACCGCCGGGGCAATCGACATGACGGTAAAAATTCCTTTTTCCATCAGGGCTTTCCAGAATGGATAAACTCTTTCTTTTGATCCGAGCACGATTGGCACCGCCGGGGTTTCACTCTCCCACAGATTCAGACCCAGTTGCGTGAGCATCGCGCGATATTTTTTGGTGTTGCGCCAAAGCCTTTCTTGGTGCTCCGGCTCGGTTTGCATGATATCAAGTGAGGCCATGGCAATTGCGGCCTGACTGGGACTTAACGCGGCACTAAAAATCGTCTGTTTGGAATTGGTCCTCAGGAATTCAATAATATCGCGGGAGGCGGCCACGAATCCACCCGTGCTGGCCAGTGATTTCGACAGGCTGCCACAAATCACATCGACCTTATCGTTCAATCCGAAGTGATCCACCGTGCCACGCCCCTGATTACCCAACACCCCAAACCCGTGGGCATCATCCAATACGGTGAAACAATCATGCTCTTCAGCGATGCGGGTGATTTCGGGTAATCGGCATATATGCCCTTCCATCGAATAGACGCCTTCGACAACCAGAAGCTTGGGGGCCCCAGAACTAACTGATTCTGCGGCTGAACGCAGATCATCCGGACTGTTGTGCGAAAAGCGTTCAACCGTGGCCATCGATAGGCGAATCCCATCCCACAAACAGGAATGGATATTCTTGTCGGCCAGAATCACGTCGCCCTTTTGGGCAAAACTGGCGATGCTCGAGATACAAGAAAGATAACCAGCGGCATGGACATGGCAGGCCTCGCGTCCGAGGAAAGTGGCCAGTTTTTCTTCCAGTTCCACGTGGTAGGCCCGGGAACCATTGGAAGGGCGGGCACCTGTCGGACTGGTACCCCACTTTTTCAATGCTGCCTGTCCGGCTTCAATAACTTTGGGATGAAACGATAGCCCAAGGTAATCATTGCTCGAAAGCATGATCATATCCCGGCCATTGAGCCTGATATCCGTGCCGGTCTGCGCTTCTATGGCATGATAATAGGGTGCGTATTTTAACCGCATTTTGGTCGGATAGTCATCGCGACAGCGGTTGAGAATTGCCTTTTTGTTTTTGCTAAAGAGAGACAGCGCCATGTGAACCGACAGACCGTAGTGTAGAAGGGTGGGTTGGCAAACCGAAAGGATAGCCCCGGAAATTGAGAGTTAAGGCAACGAATCCATCCATGCCAGTAGGTCGCTGGTATATTGTGACCAGGACCGGTAAGTGCGACTCCGAGCTTTTGTGCTCAATTGCGAAATTTCAGCTGGATTTCGCAATAGTCTAGCGATGGCTGCCTGTATTGCAGGAATGGAGACCTCGTCCAGTGCCACTGCGCCACCTGGTCTGGCCGACTCGCCGAGGGCACCATGAGCGGAACAAATACATGGTTTACCGCGGGCGAGACTCTCCAAGACTGGCAGGCCGAAGCCCTCCATGATTGAGGGATAAACGGTAAAGGAGCATGTGGCATAGGCTGAGGCCAAAGTTGTTTCATCCACGGCCCCATCATATTTCAATGGGTGCCCTGACTGTTGCAAAGAGTGAATCTTCTGTAACGCCAAATGCCCGGTCTGTTTGTTGGCCATGCCAATTAAGCGCAGATTAAAATTGTGGCCATCAGCCCAGAGCAGTTCGGCGGCTTCAAGTAGTGCAAGGTGGTTTTTACGACCTTCAATGCTGCCGACACACAAAACAACGGGTGGGTGGTTTTCGGCTGGGGCGTCGTTGTCCCGCTCAAAATGATCCAACCCCAGCGGAATGGTTTGCACGGGCGGTTGCTGGGAGACACCGAGCCATTTCCAATAATCTAGTAATGATTGCCGGGATTCCTCTGAGACGGCGGCGATGCCGTCGAACTGGAGCAATTCCTGCATGTAGGAAGGAAAACATGCGACAGTGCCCAATGGTGATAACTCGGGCAGTTTCAGGGCGATGGCATCATGAAAAATTGCAATACGCGGTTTACCTGCCTTCAAGCGGGGCAGAGCACCGGCCACGGCGGGAGAAAACAGTTCGGGGACAATCAGACCCGTGGCGGAGGGCAGTGCTGGCACCGTTCCCCTCCAGCCTTGAAACCTGCTATACATTTTCCGAGACCAGGGCCACCGTGCCCCGCGGGTCGAAGCCGGGGCCTCGGCTTCCAGATTTTCAATTTCCACGGTGTTCAGTTCTCGCCATGCTTTGGCATAGGGGTCCCAAGTCACCGCAATCACTTCATTCCCTTTTGTGAGTTCCCGATACAGTGCCCGCGCTACGCGTTGAATACCGGATCGCGCCCGGGTGTGACTGGTATGACTCAGGTCCAGCAGGTTCATATCAAGGCTGCAGTTTCCATATCGTAATGTAATCGATGATCGCCACTTTCTGCCATTTTCCTCCGAGGCCTGCCTCAACGACTCGATTAATTTCGAAAGGAAACAAAGGCGCGTAAATGGTTTGGCCATTGGCTGTGGCCACTTTTACCACCATGGAGAATTCCTTCGCACTCATCAAATCGTATCGCACCAAGGAATAATCTGCATAGTAGTGCAAAGCCCCGCTGGCTTGCATGGCGGCCATGATGGAATTGGCCGGCACATTGGCCTGCAACCATATGTTCGTATCATGGTAGGCTTTATCGGCTGACTTTATCGCCGTGACATCAAGTTTGCGATTCAGGTTGAACAGGTAATTAAGGGCAAAGAGGGCCATAACGGCGATCAAGGCGCCCCGACCAAATGAAGCCGACCAATAATCAGTTAGACGTTGGGCCACCATGGCGGCCGCCAGAACCAGGAAAGGAAAGACGGGCAGGATAAAGCGCAGATACCACCAAGTCTCACCGGAGTGGTAGTAAAAGGCATAAAAACCGATCAGAGAGAGCACCCAGATCGAAATTGCCAGCACCAACCGTGGTTTCTGTCTTATGAACCAGGGCAAACCCAAGGCCAACAGAACAAGGGGGGTGAGCAGTCGCGGAATCCACAGTGCGAAATGTTCGATGTTGGGCGGGACAAATTTGGTCTGCAGCAAAGTGCTGACATCTCCGTAACCGCTGGTGATCCAATGACCATAGACTTTGAAGTTATAGATTGCCTGAACGGCCGCGAAAGGTGCCCCGGCCGTTATGACCGCTAGCCAACCACGCCAGTTTACTCCCAGGAACGCCATGACCGGCAGCAGCACGAAAATGTTTGTCGGTCGCACCAATACAGCCACACCCACCGCAGTTCCGGTCAGGATGGCCCAAGGCCAATGTTGCCGTGATCTAGCGGCGGAGAACAGGGCGACCAGGGTCCACATGGTCGCCGATACATCGCTCATGGGTTGAAGCGAGAAATAGACAAAAAGCGGACTGGCCCAAAGCAAGGCGATCCCCGTCAACAACCATGGCCAACGCAAGCCGCAGAACTGGCGACCAAACTGGGCCGTGATCCACCCAATCAGCAGTACGCTGATCACATTTACCAGAATTGCCGCATGGCTCCATCCGACGAGTTTTGCCGCATAGAGCAGTTGCAGGGGCAGACCTACCGGGTAGGTGGGGATGAGCAGACCCGTATCGTTATGGGCGACAAATCCGAGTGGCTGCTGATACGAATAGTTCCACGCCGGAGATTTCAGACCATCGATGGTTTTCAGCGGACTGCCGGTTTGGCCATGGGACAACAGTCGCGCACTGTTAAAATAACCGGAAGCATCCGACCCACTGGCGTAAGAAACCCCATGGGAAGTAAGGAACCAAGTATAGGCCATGGTTATCAGGATGATGCCTATAATGGTCAACTGTCGGACAGGCCCACCGGTTCTTTGGGAGGGATCGGCAGGAACAGAGGGCGAACCCTTGGCAGCGTTGGGATCTATCATTTTCGTTGTCGAGAGGCGCAGGCTGTCATTGTTTGCGATTATGGCACAAACCAAAAACCACCGAACGGTAACGTCCTGGCCGGGCGAGCACGGCATTGAAGCTGCGGGATCGAAGCGGTGGTTCAAGCAGGCATGACAACCGTTTGGTCAAAACTTCGTGCCCGTGGGATCAAGCCCATGGTCTTGCTGGGCTACATGGTAATCGTGGCGATGTTTGTCGGCGCTTTTGCCCAATTCTACATACCGGAAAAGGGATTCAGTTACTTGGTTTCGTTCGGCGGGCGTCTGCCTCATCCACGGATCGACGCATTGAAGAATCTCGATTACTACGTTGAGGCGGACTCGGACGGTTATGATGCGCAATATTATGTGCAGATCGCGATGGCTCCGTCATTGCGTGACCCGCAGTTGAAGGCCGCAGTTGATAGCCTGCCATATCGGGCCCGACGCATTCTGATCAGTTGGGTGTCCTATGTGATGGGCCTGGGTCAACCTGCCGCGATTCTCAATGCCTATGTGCTCCAGAATGCGATCAGTTGGCTGTTGCTGGCCGGGGTGCTGTTATGGTGGTTTCCCCCGGTATCCTGGAATAATTGGCTGCGATGGACCGGCGTATTGTTTTCGTTTGGGATGTGTTTCAGTCTGCGCAATTCTTTGGTGGACGGGCCGAGCCTCCTGTTGATTGCCGCGGGGATTATGCTGTTGGAAAAGGGCAAGCCATGGTGGTCGGCGGTCGTGTTGGCCCTGGGTGGTTTGGGCAAGGAAACGAATTTATTGGGGGCCGCCGGACTTTTGCGCAAAGAAGACGTCGTGTCGCCGCGTCGGTGGCCGGCCTTGATCCTGCGCGGACTGCTGGTTGCGTTGCCACTGGCCCTGTGGCTGGTTTATATCCAGCGCACCGTGGGGCCGATGGCGGATGCAGGTGTCCGGAATTTCGATTGGCCTTTCATGGGCTTTGCCCGCAAATGGATCCGGGTTTGGATGGAATTTAAGAATATCACGATATGGAGTCGGGCCGTGTTTATTGAAGGAGCGTTTTGGAGTTTCTTGATGATGGTGGCTGTCAGCACTCAATTTATTTTTTTGATGCTGCGGCCGACGGGTAAGCTAGCTTGGTGGCGGGTTGGCATTGCGTTTGCCGTTCTCCTAATCGTGTTGGGTGACGCGGTATGGGAGGGTTATCCCGGGGCAGCGTCGCGGGTCCTACTGCCTATGCAACTGGCCTTCAATGTGCTTGTCCCTTCTGGGCGCAAATGGCTTCCAGTGCTATTACTGGGGAATCTCACTTTGGTAAATGCTCCGGTCGCTTTGCAGCCGCCTCCGGATGACAGTTTCAGATTGGCGGGAC
>DFDG01000180.1:5549-9213 GCA_002367815.1 Opitutaceae bacterium UBA3033
GACTTCGGGTGCTATTCAGCCCAGCTTGGTATGGGTCTGAGCATTTGGGCGATTCGTATTGGAGTTGGAGTCGCGGTTCATCGACCATGACTATATTGAATCCACATGCATTTGCTTTGGAGGCTGATTGGGATTTTGAACTGTCTGCCTTGAGAAAAAGGGAAGTCACTATCTCGGGATCTGAAAGTCACGAACTATGGCGTGGAGAGATTCAAAATGGACCCACGAATATTAAATTGTCCCGCATTGTACTACAACCGGGTCAGAACAGTTTTGCATTCGATACGGATGCAGTGGCGTCCCGGATCGATGGAGACTCCCGACTGTTCTCTTTTTGCTTGAAAAACTGGACCATTAACCTGCGTCCTGCGTCTTTTGCTGGTGCCGTCGTGATTGGCCCTTTTGAGTTGTTAGGTACACCGGAATCTCCGCGAATCATGGTGAATTTTTCTCGCGGGTGGTATGACGCGGAACGATACGAAAATATCTATTGGCGTTGGAGCAAAGGCCCTGCTGAAGTAGTGATTACCAATCGAAATGACACTCCCATCAAAGGGAATTTCAGTTTCAGCCTTAATGCCATCAGCAAGCGAACCGCATCGCTGCTCCGGGGGGATGGCACCTCCCTGTGGGAAGGTGAGGTATCAAGCAGGCATTCGAAAGAAGCTGATCTGCGTGACATCGTCCTCGCACCCGGGGACACCCGTTTCATCTTCCAGAGCAACTTGCCCGCGAGTGGAGCTGACAATGACACCCGACTGCTTGATCTGATAATGAAAAACTTGGTGATCGAAGTGGCGCCCTGATGTGGCGCTCTTACCAAGCAATGATATTTTCCAGTCTGCGGCGGTAGCGAGTCCCGATGGTTTCAGGCGAAAAACGGGATTCTATGGTCGCTCGTGCGGCGGCACCGAGTCGGCCAACCATGGCGGGATCAGCGGTGAGCGCTTTCATCCAGTGGGCCGCATGATTCACATCAGCCTCGGCCCAAATCTGCCCTTTGCCGTAGGGTCCATAATTGCGTTCCAACTTGTTTAGCTGGTAGTTGACGGGACACCCGTTGGTGGGGTTGACGAACTCAGCGGTGGCTGACCAATCCGTGCTGATCACCGGTTTGCCGAGATACATGCATTCGGCGACGGCCAAGCCAAAACCTTCCGAGCGATGCAGGGAAACATAGCAATCGCAGGCGGCCTCCAAGAGATAAACCTCATCTCGGGCCAAGGTTTCGGAAATGATGATGGTGCCGGGCAGGTCTGCAACCGCTGCTTGCAGCGCTGCGAGATCAGTTTCATTGCCGAGCACATTGTGCACTTTTATAACCAATACAGCGCCACGACCAGCGAGTCCTGATTTTTGAAAAGCGGATATTACGGCACCGGGGTTCTTGCGTTCTGAATATGAATTCAAATCGTATAAAACGAGAAAGATAAATTTGTCTTTTGGCAGGCCAAACCTTGCTCTCATATCGCCAGTTGGACGTGTGAAAGCAATGGCGTGCGGCATGGTGATGACGGGCAGGGCAACCTTCATGGCGATGGCGTCCCGCGCGAAATCACTGGGGCACCAGATTTCATCGAAATAGTTGCACGCGGGGACCCAAGCATCGGGGAATTCCGGCAGTTCCCACGCCCAGTAGGCGATGTTGTATTTGTCGGTCAGGAATTGTTTCCCGTGATGGTGATCAATATCACGTGAAGCCGGGGGATCGAGATGAACAATATTGAACTTGTGCGGATTTGCGTCCTGCAGTCGATGGTTGTAAGTATTGTCACCCAGACGATTTTTGCAGTGCAACTTCAAGGGCACCAGCGCGGTGTCGAGGCCGGCCGCATCCGCCGCCCGCACCATGCATCGGGCCGATTCCCCGACTCCCAGTTCGGCCAAGAGAAACCCGACAACGTTCAGCGCAATCTTGGTGTGGCGACGGCCAAAGGCGCTGGAATAGGGAGCATTGCGGTTGGAGAAATCAAAGATTATTTCCCCTTCGTCGGTTTCAATGGTGGTCAGCCGCAGTTGCCGGTTTTTGTTCTGGGCGCGAAAACGTTGCCCGAAAGACCAACCGGTAACTCTGCCCATCCAGGCCAGCGCATTAGTTAGACCCACTCCTCCTAACGAGAGGTGCAGGGCCGAACCTATGGATCCGGCAACTGACGGAATGGCGATCCGCAGGCTGAAAGGACCGGGGCTGGTGAAATCCATTGAAACATGGGGTTGTTGGTCGACGTGGCAGACCAGTGACGGGTATCCTGAATCCATCCCTTGCACCGCAGAGTGATGACGTATTTCTCCCCGAATCAGAAGGTGGAGGGATTGCGTCAGAGGAGGAATGGAGATAGTTGCCGTATCTCTAAGCCATACGGAATCACAGCAAAAATCATCGAAGTATAGGCCCTCGTAATGGGTAAAATGATGCCGTAAAATACCGGCGTGAGGATAATGGCGGCTGGTTCGCATACGTAGGATTCAAACGAAGCGATAGACGCTGGCTTGGTCTTGGCAAAACATAATGGCTCCGCTTTGCTGTCTCCCATGGAGCTTGAGGAATACCATAAGATGGCCGCCGTGGAGGACGAGATGTGGTATTACCATGTTCTGCGTCGTCATATCTGGCGCTTATTGAAACCGCATCTAAGGAAAGAATCTGTTCGTGTCCTCGATGCCGGCTGCGGCACCGGAGGTTTAATTCGATGCCTTCAACCGAAGGAGCCGAATTGGCAATTTACCGGAGTTGATTTGTCGACGTTGGCCTGTGAGTTGGCCCGGCAAAGAGGTTGCACGGACGTTCGAGTGGCTGATGTAACCGAATTACCTATGACTACTGCAGAATTCGATGCCGTTGTTTCGACTGATGTGCTTTACCATGTGGAGGATGATGCATTGGCACTCCAAGAGTTGGTTCGCGTGTTACGACCGGGGGGGGTGCTGGTGATCAATGTGCCGGCCTATCAGTGGTTGTGGTCGTATCATGACGTGGCGGTGCATTCCCAAAGGCGATATGATCGACAGGAGTTGAGAGAAAAGATCGCTGCGGCGGGTCTGGAGATTTTGAAGATCACCCATTGGAATATGTTGTTGCTGCCCTTGATCGTATTGCGCCGTAAATTTTTACCCGCGCCCCGTGGCGGGAGTGATGTGCTGGCATATGTCCCATGGTTGAATTCGATTTTGAAAGGGGTGATGGCAATAGAGACAGCATTGCTGACAACCACAGGGTATTTACCCGCGGGCAGCTCACTGCTGGTTGTGGCGAGAAAACCAGTCTAGACTTGGCCGAGGTCACACTGTTCAGTGTCAGCATTTCCGATGTTTGATCCTGTATGATCTACTTTTGGGTATCCTTTGGTCTGGCGTTCCACCTGCTGTTTTGGGGTGCCGGTCTGGCGTTGCTTTGTGCGCCAAAACGCTGGCGACGATTCTGGCCTATCTGGATGGCGCCGGCCGGTGTGGCATTGCAATCGGTCGTGGTATGGATTGGAGCGCATACCGCAATGGCGGGCACCGACGTATATGCTTGGTGGAGTGAGCTGTTGCCTTTGGGCTTGCTCATTTGGGGATTAAGACGAACCGGCTGGCGGGAAGCCCTGCGCTCACTGCCTCGATTCTCAGGTCTCTGGGTGGTGATGGCCCTTTGTCTGGTCCTCTTGACCCTCCCCTTGGCTTA
>DFDG01000102.1 GCA_002367815.1 Opitutaceae bacterium UBA3033
CTTCTTTCAGCCTATGACCCGTCGGCTCCTGCTGTCATTTTTAGTGGTTTTCCTGCTGGCAAAGTTATCGGCGCAGACCGTGCTACCCGACAACACACTGAGTCCTGATGAGCAAGCGTCACGGTTTCTTGCCCAGGCGACCTTTGGGCCGACGACTAAAGCCATTACGGAGCTGCGCAAGTTGGGTTACGATTACAATGCGTGGATCGACCGTGAAGTCGCCAAGACTCCTTCACTGGCCGCGCCGTTGGTGGTTGCCGCATTCAATTCACGCCAGATTGAGAGGATGGACCCCATCTCCAACCGCAGTGCCCGCACTGAGGTCATGATCTCCGGCGATGATCAGCTTCGCCAGCGCGTCGCTTATGCTTTGAGCCAGATCTTTGTCATCTCCGACAACGTTGCTGCCATCAGCAACGCGTTGGAAGGCTCCAGCAGTTATTACGACATGCTGCTCCAAGGCAGCTTCGGAAATTTTCGCGAATTGCTGTTGAATGTGACGCGTCATCCTATGATGGGCCGTTTCCTCACCCATTACCAAAACCGCAAGGCCAATCCGGAGACCGGCACCCGGGCCGATGAAAACTACGCGCGCGAAGTGATGCAGCTGTTCACCATTGGGCTTTATCTGCTCAATCAGGATGGCACCTACCAGTCGGTCATTGATGGTCGCGCGGCAGAGACCTACACCAACGATCACATCACGGAATTAGCCCGGGTATTCACGGGTTTTACGGATGAGGACAACAACCCGATTGCAGTTGGCACTGGCATTGGTCGCACCGAATTTCCCCGGGTCTTGAAGCAAAATTACACCCAGCCGATGAAGATGTGGGATCTTCAACACGATACGGGGGTAAAGACACTGCTCTCTTACCCGGGTGTGCGCAAACCGGTGCTCCCCGCTAACCAGACTGGTTTGCAGGATGTCGCCGATGCCATCGACAACCTCTTTGAACACCCCAACACCGGGCCGTTTATCGCCCGGCAGCTCATACAACGCCTCGTGACTTCCAACCCCTCCAATGGCTACGTCGGTCGAGTTGCGGGTGTGTTTGCCAATAACGGCAGTGGCCAACGCGGGGACATGCTGGCCGTCATCAAAGCGATCCTGCTCGACCAAGAGGCCCGCAACCCTGCCTTCATCGTCGATCCCGAACATGGCAAACTGCGGGAGCCGTTCTTGCGCGTCACGCATTTGCTCCGTGCTTTCAACTTTGTTGTTCCCCCCCATGTCTTGCCCTACAATTTCCCATTCGCGACTGCGGCAGCCTTGGGGCAATATCCACTGTCAGCCCCTTCGGTCTTCAATTTCTACCTGCCCGATTATGAGCCACCGGGAGTGATCGGCGGGGCCGGGCTAGTTGGGCCCGAGTTTCAGATTCTTAATTCTGATTCTGGGGTCAAGACCCTGAACGCTTTCTATAGTGTAATCGAAAGAGCCCTAGGCGAAATCTTTCCCCTTGATCTTTCCCCTCAGGCCCAGCTATCCGGGAGCACGGCGATGTTGGTGGACAATGTCGATTTGTTACTTACCCACGGCACCCTGAGTGACCAAACCCGCGCCAAGGTGATTGCCGCCGTCGATGGGGTGACTTCCACCATGGTGCCATCCGGAAGTTCTCTTGGAATTACGAAAGCCCATATGGCGGTCTATCTTATTATGGTTTCACCCGACTACGCGGTGCTCAAGTAACCCACCAGCCATGAGCAAATCATCAGGTCGCCATTCAATTAGCCGCCGCGAATTTATCGGTCAGGCCAGTTGTGCCGGCGTCGGCTCAGCGGCCCTGTTTTCGACCCTGCTAACACTGAGGTTGGCTAATTCTCTGGCCGCCCAAACGGTGCCAGGGAACGACGACTATCGTGCACTCGTCTGTCTCTTTCTCGCCGGGGGTAATGATTCCTTCAATATGCTGGTTCCCACAACCAGTGGTGAATACGAAGCGTATGCTCAGGCGCGGGGCAATTTGGCTTTGGCCAGGAACACGTTGTTACAGATTACCCCGGGAAACCTTGGCGGACGCACACTCGGCATCCACCCCTCGATGACCGAAGTGAAAGATCTTTTCAGTTCGGGCCGACTGGCCTTTGTCTCCAATGTGGGCTCACTGGTTCGTCCGATGTCGCTGGTTGATTACAGGGCCAATCGCTACCTGCCGGTTTCACTCTACTCGCACTCCGATCAGATCCAACAGTGGCAAACCTGCATCCCCGACCAGCGCACCGCCGTCGGCTGGGGTGGCCGCGCTGCAGACATCATCAAATCGCTTAATGCTCCCAGCCTAGTGTCGATGAACATATCGCTGTCGGGCCAGAGTGTGTTTCTCACCGGTCAACAAGCCTTCACCTATTCAGTCAGCTCGTCCGGCGCCACGGCCCTTTCCGGCTATAATCCCACTGCGGTATCCAACCTCACCGGGGTGAGATCCAAAGGCGTGGACAACATCGTGGATCAGACCTTCCGCAATCTCTTTGAATCCACTTACGCCGATAGCACGCGCGACGCAATTGACTCCTATTACGAATTCTCCTCCGCCCTCAACGGAAT
This sequence comes from Opitutaceae bacterium UBA3033, assembly GCA_002367815.1. Taxonomy (GTDB): domain Bacteria; phylum Verrucomicrobiota; class Verrucomicrobiia; order Opitutales; family Opitutaceae; genus Cephaloticoccus. Next base: position 2,552 of record DFDG01000102.1, read on the forward strand.
CGCCTTGAGCACCGCGGTGCCCGCGGGAAACAGCTTGGCCAACAGCCTCGCCCTGATCGCCAAAATGATTTCGGCCAATGGCAAGTTCGGGGCAAAGCGGCAGATTTTTTTCGTGCAACTCGGCGGTTGGGATCACCACGACGAGGTGCTGAACAATCAGCTGACCATGCTGCGCACGGTCAGTGAAGCGATTGGCTTCTTTTCCACGGCACTTAATGAGATTGGCATGGCGGACAAGGCCACGCTGTTTACCGCTTCTGATTTTGGCCGCACCCTCACCTCGAATGGCAATGGTTCAGACCACGCTTGGGGTGGTAATCATATCGTGATGGGTGGAGCGGTCCGCGGGGGAAAAGTATATGGGGATGCGGCGAATGGCTATTATCCCAACCTGCAGAATCTCGCGGCCATCGATACCGGTCAGGGCCGCCTTATCCCGGGAGTAGCCGTCGATGAATATGCCCGCGATTTGCTCACATGGTTCGGGATCAGCAGTAGTAACCTGGATTACGTGCTCCCCGCATTCACCAGTCGCTTTGGGGGTCGGCCTGAACTGGGTCTTTTCTCCACTCCCAACACTTCTCCAAATTCACCAACTCCGGCCCCTGTTCCTTCGGTCCAGACTTTACCGACTGGATCAGCTGGTGGTGGAGGTGGCGGTGCGCCAAGCCCGCTTTTCATGGGTGTCTTGGGTGCGCTGGCGTTGACGCGCCTGCGTCAGAAACGCATGGCCCGTAAAAAGGCGGAAGCGATAAGCGAAGCTGAGAGCGGCAAAGACGTATCGTAACCGGCGTTGCGGTGTTGGCTGACCAGCGTTTTAAGGTCGAGTCCCTTGAACTTGGCGGCTTAGCGAATTGGCGGTTCATCCCTTTTGCCCGGGCATAAAGTAGCCTGTATCTCATGAAAACGTGAGCATGATATCAAAAGTGAATTTCGATTGGGACCCAAACGAAAGTGTCCGTAATGAGTTCAAGCATGGTATCAGCCTTGCCGCAGCTTCAGCACTTTGGTCAGGCCCGGTTGTGACTCTCCCCTCGAAATATCCCGGCGAGTTTAGGCATCTCGCCATTGGATTGATCGAGGGACTCCATTGGCCGGTAATCTTCGCGCCTCGAGGGAATACTCTCCGTCTCATCTCCGCCCGCCGTTCCCGCAAAAATGAAAAAGAACTTTCCCGAAAACTCACCGGCTAAAAATCGGACTACTGTGGACAACCTCGAATCCCGTTTCGATGCCGGCAAAGATATGCTCGATCACTTTGATGTTTCACGTGCGGTTCTTTCCCATGGGGGCGCTCGTCCCGGAGCGGGTCGCAAACAATCGGGTAAAATTCGCAAAACGGTGAAGCTATCACCCGCCGCGGTGCGGCGGTTTCAGGTCTATGCCAAACGTAAAAAGCTACCCGATTTCTCTGCCGCTTTGGAGGAGGCTTCGATCGCTTTGTAAATGCAT
>DFDG01000032.1:0-323 GCA_002367815.1 Opitutaceae bacterium UBA3033
CGAAACCGAAAATCTGTGAACCATAGGGTTGTCCGTCAGTATGCAAACTGATGCCCGGATGCCCCGGTTTGGACAAAGCGTAAACGGCCCCGAGAAAAACAATGTCGTCGCCCATGACCGTTTCGAGAAAACGGATGGTGGGCGGATGTGCGATCAAAGTGGCAAGGTCAGGATGATCCCAATGGATGTGATGTCGGCCGCGCTGCTTGTCACTGTAGTCCGCTGCTTTGGTTTCCATTGGTGTGACCAGTGACTTGAAGTGAGCCACTTCTTCAGCCGACAACAAATCCGGCACGACCACATAACCTTCAACTTCCAGATGT
>DFDG01000032.1:475-1721 GCA_002367815.1 Opitutaceae bacterium UBA3033
GCGTTCGCCCAGACTGAGGGCAGTCCAGTCCGTAGGGGATTTGCGTGCGGAGATTGCATGTGAATTCATGGATGTATTTTTGAGGGCAAACAGAAAATAATGATCAGATTTGACCCCGGTGGAACCTTGGATGCCAAACCTGAAATAGAAACCATCGGGCAAGAAAACATGGATGAATGAATATTGAGCTGATTCATGGCCAATTTATGTATGAAAAATCTTTGAATCCAATCACTCCAATCGAATGCGGGCCCAATGAATTAAGGTGTGATTTGGCATGCCAGCATAGTAGGCAACAATGACTGTTTGGCCATCGAGCGCGACAATGGCCGGATGACCGAAAGTCCATTTGCCCATGTCCTCCCAATATTGAGCATAATCAATCTTGTCGCAGCCCTGGGTAAGCTCTGCATATTCAATTTGCGAATGAACGGTCAACTGTCGGCTCCAATTAAATTCCCTATCATCCGACCTAAACAAAATCAGTCTGCCCGGTTCACTTCGATCGACCACGAAGACCAGACATCGGCCATCAGCCAAGAGCAGAGGTGCTGCAATTTGGCCATCCAGGCAAGTTGGTGTCGGAGGAGGAATTCGCTTATCGCCACCCAATAAATTCCCCTGGCATAGATGAACCGGCATGTCTTTTTTTTCCGCAACGTTGTGCGTCCAAAAAAGCCCAATAAAATCTCCCGTTTCGGAACCAACGCACAAACGTTGATCCCAATAAAATTTCTGATTTTGGGGATCATGTGCGACTGTGATCGGCGCATCGAATGTCTGGCCACCGTCACGTGAAAGGACGCACCATGCCCGTTGAACTACAGGTGTTGGATCGCAATATTCCTTCAGGCTTTCAAAAGCAAAACCAATCGTCCCGTCAGCCCAGCGTAGGATGGGTCCGGTATTCGAGCAGGCCTTGATCCCACCCAAATCCAACTCAGTCCAGTTGGACCAGCTTTGACCCTCATCGTTTGAAAATGCCTTCAGTTGTTTACTGCGTAAAATCCCCTCCGTGACCGGATCAAAGAACGGTCTGGCTGGATCACTCCGATCAAACCAGGTTGCAATTAAAAGGAGCTGGCCGCTCGCCACTTCAATAATATCGCCGGATGACAACGATCCCTCACACCCCTCGATCGAGGTCGCAAACTCGTGTTCGCATCTCGCCCAAGTCCGGCCCTGATCTATTGATCGGCAGACCACAAGTGTAGCATCGACTGCATTTTTTGAGGAACCAAGCTCG
>DFDG01000032.1:1795-5150 GCA_002367815.1 Opitutaceae bacterium UBA3033
GAGGAACCAAGCTGACAGGTCGCCAACAATGCCCCGCTTTCAGTAGAACATAATCCAACAAATGAAGTGAGGAGTTGATCCCCACCCCATTTAATAGGATCGAAAATAATACCGCGACTTTCGATTTGCATAGAAACTATTTCGTCACCGAAAGGCTTGAGTCGCATTTCGCGGTCATGGACCTAAACAAAGCCATGTCACCTACAGGTTTATTTAGTGAATCATAGCAGCGTGAGGTCATAAGCCGTGGAAAAAGAGCATGATTAACGTTGAGCACGACTTACTATTCAGACCCGGACCTTGACCACCACCTTGTATAGGTCGCAGGCCGTTTCATGAATGCACCCCGGAATGTGACCGTCCTCAGGGAAGAGGATCATGAATTGCCCCGGGCGCATGGCGACGGGAACCCCTTCCGGAATGAGGCCATAGAGGGCGGCATCCTGCTTTTCATCAAACGGCATGAGCACCTCGGTCAGCAGGGGCAATGGGGCCCAGTAAATCACCTCGCGGCCGGTGATGAGATACTGCACATCGATGTATTGGCGATGGGCTTCGTATTTGCGCGTTTCGACCGGCGTCGTCGCAAAGGACTGCACCATGGCGTAGACATCGTCCCCGTCGATTTCATGCCGACCAAGCGGGAATTGGTCCGACATCTGGCGGAGGAAATTAAAGGCCTTCACCAAACGTGGTGAAATGGCTTCGTAAGTGCTGCTTTGTTCGAGGGTATCAAGGATCATGGTATGGAAAAATTAAGGAAATTAGTTGAAGCGGTGGATTAATAGCCGTTTTGGCGGCTGACGGTGTTAAGCAAAGCCCGGTCGTTTTTGAAGTGACCGAGATTCTGTTCCACCAACTTGAATAACACGGGCCAGTAAGCGGAAAAGACGCCCGACATGTGCGGGGTCATGATGAGGTTCGGCACATCGAAGAAAAAGTGATCCGGGGGAATTGGTTCCTTCACGAAGCAATCGACGACGGCTTCAGCCAAGGGTCCCTTGCGCAGCGCATCAGCCAGAGCGGCTTCCTGCACGATGCCACCGCGCGAAATGACGATCATGCGTGATCCCGGCTTCATCAGGGCCAGCTCGGCCGGACCGATCATGCCGTCGGTATCTTTGGTGCTGGGGACGGTGACCACGACCAGATCGCAAAGGGGCAGCATGTCCGCCAGTTGATCGTGGGAGAACCAATGCTTGGGGATGGTCCCTTCGGGGTCCCCACTGCCCGGCCACGGGTTGAATCCACGGTGAACCCGATCCGCCGGATAGCGCTTCAGGCAGAGCACGTTCATGCCGAGGCTGCTGAGTTGACGGGCGCTCTCACGTCCGATGGCTCCGTAACCGATGATGCCGACGGTCAGATCACGCACCACATCATTGGCCAGCGCGGCCCGATTGGGCCACTTATGCGTATCCTTGAATTTCAGTAGCTCCGTCATCCGGTGCATCATCATCAACCACGTTACGGTGATGTATTGGGCAATGGGCACCCCGTGGGTCCCGCTGCCATTGGTCACGGCAATGTTAGTCTGCCAGATGGGATGATCCTTCAGATGATTCGATCCGGCCGAAAGCAATTGCACCCAACGCAACTGCGGCCATTTTTCCAAATTTCGCGGCACCGGTTCGGTGACCAAGACGGCGACATCGGTGCCGTCGAGTTTGTCAGGGTCCGGTTCGGCAGATATTACAATTTCGAGTTCGGGAGCGAGCGCCTGCACGGCAGCCCGTTGATCCGCCGTAAACTCGAAGACCATGTTGAATAGAATTTTCATGGGAAGGAAATCAGGTGCGCTCGCCGGAACTCGGCACAAAGCGATATTTCTCGATCAGTTCGGGAGTCAGTTTCACCCCGAGACCGGGAGCCGTCGGCACGCCCACGGTGCCGTCGTTCACCGAGAAATCATCGATCAGCATATCTTTTTGAATAGAGGTCGCCGCCAGCACGTGCTCCAACCAATCGACCGAATACGAAGCCGCGGCCAAATGCCATGAAGCCGCGAGAGAGGGTCCCATCGATGCACCAGTGTGTATCGTCGTGCTGATATTCGAGGCCTCCGCATGATGCATAATCCGAACCGTTTCAGATATTCCTCCAACAAAGCCAATGTCCGGTTGAATCATGTGCACACCGCCTCGGGCAATCAGGGAGTGGAACTGATCGAGACCACAGAGACTCTCGCCACCCGCGATTGGAATCTGTGAACGCGCGCGCAATTCACAGTAACCGTCGATGTTGGTGTAGGCGAGCGGTTCTTCGTAAAACCGCAGTCGAAATGGCTCCAACGCCTCAACAATAGAGACGGCTTCACTGACAGGAATGGGATTAGGCACCGCACCTTGGTGACCATCAACGGCCAAATCGATATCGTGACCAAACACTTCGCGCAACTTGGTAAAACCTTCCACCAGCACGTCAAGTTTCTGCGAAAAGGGAAATTTCACCATATTGATGCGCCCTTGGTGCTGCAGCTCATCCGTCGGTGGGATATCATAATAATCCGTCGATATCTTGGTCGCGCGATAGCCCATTTTCGCATAATAATCGACCTTCCGCACCAGATCTTCCACCGGCCACAACGAAGGTCCACCGGAGGCGTAAACCGGAACACGATGGCGAACTGCTCCCCCTAATAATTGATGCACAGGCTGTTTCAAAATCTTCCCCCGCAGATCCCACAGTGCGAGTTCGATACCGCTGATGACACTGCAACCTGCTCCGGAGCGCGACCACCAAACCGAATCGTCCACCAATTCGCGGGTGAGCTTGGAGATTTCCATCGGATCCTTACCCATCAGCACCGGTTTAAAATATTCCACCATCGCGGGAACCGCTTCCGGCGCAAAGTAACCCCACGTGGATTCACCCAGCCCGTCGATACCCGAATCCGTTTCGATTCGGATGACCGCTGTCGAGTGTAGCGCGTGGGGAAAGGCCGGGTCGTCCGTCCAGCGGCTGGTTAGCAGATGAGTGATTACGTTGGTAATTTTCATTGGGTATCAGTCGAAAGTTCAGCAGGAAATGGAAGGGCGAGAACCTGAGGGCTTCGCGTAGCGATACGCACTTCGCCGCTCACGGCCACCGCGAGATTTAGCCAAACGACCCCCGGTGCACCGAGCATCGGAGCTGGTCCGGGATCGCCGGAGGAGTCACGATCCGGCACCGGACCATGCGGCACGTCGGGGCCCGCAGTCCAAGTGTCGGCAGCGGGATCATAAAAATAAGTGCGAACATTAAAGCCCGGGTGTTCACGCTGCACCCCGGGAATGATCTCCGAGTAACCTCCAGCCAAAAGTAACCGCCCGTCGGGCAGCAACGGACAAGGAGTAATTGGTCCGACGCGAGCGTC
>DFDG01000097.1 GCA_002367815.1 Opitutaceae bacterium UBA3033
AGTTTACCCTTACATTTTTTGATGTTGCTGGCCATCTGGGTGGTGATTGCCCGCTGGATTCGTTGGCGGCATATTTGGACGGTAACCAGTGGCGCTGCTCTGTTGGCACTTTTTATTCAAGGACTGCCCATGATGGCCAAGCGGGCCTACGAGAAAGACTATACTCCAGGAGTGGAAATGGCTTGGCGGGCCGAGTTCCTCCATCGCTTCCCGGCTCGGGATTACCTGTTCATTGACCAGGACTCGGTTTTTTGGATCACGCAGCAAATTCCAGCGACACCGATCAAGCAGGCTCAGAAACGAAAAGAAGGTCTGATTTATCACCTGCGCAATCACAGTTTTTCGGCCATGTATGTTTTCCAACGTTTCAGGGTGGATGATCAAACCGGGTCTCTATTGCTGGATTCCAATGATGATTTGGGGGCCGGGTTTGAGCTTGAACCGTTCTGGGAAAAACGCATCGCCACTTTGTTGATTGGTCGAATCAGCCGCATCACGGAGATTCATGATAATGGGGAGATTGCGCTTGCGACTGAATATGCCGAACCGTCGACCGGGCCGAATCGCACCGAGGAGCAATTACAAAAAGCCAAGCAGCTTTATCTGGAGAACTGGATCAAGCAGTTGCCCTGATCATGCAAGGAATGAGTGAGACGAATCATCCGTCGCCCCGTTCTGATCAGCCTAAACGGTTTCCCCTGCGGTTGGCCTTGTTCGGTGCGGTGTCCGTGGTGTCTGTGGCTTTTGGTTTTCTGGCTTTCAGTGTGAATGACTCACGCATTTTGGTGCAACGTTACGGCTATTATTCGATCGCGATCACATTTGCTTGGGCGCTGGTTGCGATGAGTCGGGTGGTGCCGGAGTGGGTGCGGAACTGGCCCCGGTTGAGTCGAAAAGAATTAATTACTTTGGTCATGACCATCGTGGGCCTCACGGCGGTTGCATTGATGACCGTGCCCTACACCTACAAAGTGCTTTATGATGAGTTTGTGCTCCAGGCCACCACATGGGTTTTGCATGAATCCCGCGAAGTCGGCGCCATCGTTTTGGGCTACGAGATCGAAGGGACCTTCTCGACCATGCAAACCTACTTGGATAAACGTCCCTTCTTTTTCGCGTTTCTCGTTTCCTTGATCCACGACCTGACTGGATATCGGGAGGCCAATGCCTTTTTCCTCAACACTGCGCTGATGCCGGTCGCCCTTGGTTTTGTTTATTTGCTGGCTCGGCGCTTGGTTGAACATTTGGCGGCGATGGCGACCTTATGCGGGTTTGGGGCGCTTTCACTTTTGGCTATTCAAGCCACGGGAGCCGGGATGGAGATGTTGAACCTCGTCATGCTGTTGCTTGTGATACACTTGGCTCTCTGGTATCTCGATCACCCGGATGAGTCGCGCTTGGCCGCTTTGGTGCTCGCTGCAGTTTTACTCGCACAGTCCCGATATGAATCGAGTTTGTATGTCGCCCCGGTAGCCTTGTTGGTGCTTGAAGGGTGGCGTCGAAAAGGGGCGTTGATTCTTCCTGCGGCCGCGGTGCTCGCACCCGCCCTGCTGATTCCGTATGCCCTGCATAACACCTATCTTTCGGGCACGCCTTTGATGTGGGAATTGAGAGAAGGTGAGGCCTCACGATTCAGTATTGTTTATCTGGCAGATAATCTCGTGCATGCCGCGCAGTTTTTCTTTAATTTTTCCGGCAAACTTACGAACTCTTGGTGGTTGGGAGTAGCCGGGTTCCCGGCGTTGATTTGGGCGATCTGGATTGTGGGAAAAAATGTTCGGCAATGGCGGGTGGCTTCACCGACGAGCTTGGGCGTATCCGTTTTTGGCGCGGCCATCATCGCCAATCTGGGCTTGCTCATGTTATATTATTGGGGGCAATTGGATGACGCAATTGTCTCCCGTTTGAGTCTCCCGTTCACGGTGTTATTGGCCTTATCAATTGGTTGGGCGGTAACCCAATTTCCGAAAAAGTGGCACCGGTCGGTCGCGCTGTTCGCCATTGGGGGTGCATTGTTCTCATATTGGGTTTCTGGTCTGGTGGGGAACGCCATGCATTGGACATTGAATCAGCAGGCGCGGGAGATCGCATGGGAGATTGATACGGTGGAGGCGGCAGTTGCCCGTGCTCCGGGTGCGCGTTTGATCCTGACCAACAAATCGGCCTTGATCTGGTTGGCCAAGCATTCCGATCTGATCCAGATCGTGCGGGCACGGGCGCGGGGAGAAGCGATTGGCTACCATCTCGACCAGCACACCTTTAAGGAGATTCTCGTGATGCAGACCTATCGACCGGTGGGGCCGGAAGGTGGATTTCAATTGGATCCTCTGGATCGTTTGCCGGATAATTTTCTATTGGAACCCGTCATCGAACGACGGTTCGGCTCTCATATTTCGCGTATCAGTCGGGTTAAGGAAATCCTCCCCGTTGAAAAGCCGGTGGAAACGGATGCATCATCTGCAGAACTGATTTCAAAGTCGGAGAGCATGGGATCTGCGACTGACACCACAGAGTTGTGAGGGATGAAACCTCGATGACCGATGCGCAGAACATGGAAGAGGTAAAACCTACGCGACCTTGGCGTTACCGATTGATCTTCGTCGTCGTGATCTTGGGGCTTCATGGGTTGTTCGCTTTCATACCCCAATTACTCGAAGCATTTGGCGTGGCGAAACTGGATATCTGGTTTCGTGATACCTATGCCATGCTGGCGGCAAGTGATTCGGCACAGGCCGGGTTCGACCCGTTTGTCGAAAATCTCTATGATTTGATCCAGGAGCGCCACATCTATTCTGACTGGTGGTATGCGCTGGGGAAGTTGGGCTTGGACAGATCTGATCATATCGGGGTGGGCTTGGCCGTGGTGGTGCTATTTTGGTTGGCGGTATTGGCGGTGTTGCCCCTCCGAACGGCACGGGAGCTGGTTTGGTCATTGGCGCTGTGCGCGTCACCACCGATTTGGTTGGCAGTCAATCGGGCCAATCCTGATTTGCTGCTTTTTGCACTCATGACCCTTACCGTGCTGATGCTGATGCAGACTGAGCGAAAGGTGCGGATCATGGCCGCGGTGCCTCTGGCGCTGGCGACCGGTCTTAAATTTTTCCCGTTATTGGGCGGGGTCGTATTGTTATGCCCGGCCAAAACTCGACGGGAGAATTGGGCGAAGGGAGCAGTTGTCGTTATCCTGTTGGGTCTCCTAGTGTGGTCATTACGGGCCGGCGTGGAAAATTATCTTAGTGTGTCGTGGCTGGCGCGGGGCCAATTCACTTTCGGCGCAGCAGCTGTTCCCCTGAAGTTTGGTCTCGATGAATTCTACTGGATATGGGCCGGCCGCATCATTGGATTGGGTTTGGTGGTTTGGGCCCTGGTTCGACCGTCGCACCTGGGGGAGCTTCGGACAGAAACGGAGAGAAAAGATCGCTTGTTCGCTTTGATGGGAGTGGCAGTGGTGGCGGAAAATTTTTTTCTGACGGTGGGTTTTCTCTACAAAATATTATTTGCCATTTGGGTATTACCCGAGTGCCTCAACTTGGCCGCAGGCAAGTCGAGGTTTGCTTTGCCGGCCAGACTCACCGTGGGCTGTCTTGTGGCTCTGGTATGGGTCATGCCCTTGGCTTCTGCAGGCTCTCCACTGTGGCTTGATTGGTTGGGTTCCGCGACGGAGGCACCCGTTCGCCGCGGAGTTTCAATCGTGGCGGATTTGTTGGCTTGGGGTGTAATGGTGCCATTGGTGTTAATGTTTGGAGCCAGCCTTCGGGCTTGCTGGGTGCGAGGTGAAAAATGGGTATCGTAAATCAAAGTAATTTCAATTGGCGTAGAGTTCGCTGGTTGTTGATGGTCGCGGGTATCGTGTTGGCTGTTTTTGGTTGGGGGGTCACGCAGCCGGGGTTGTTTAAGGTCTTAGGAGTCAACACGCTCAATCCGATTTTTTCCGATTTAATTGCCATTCTGGCGGCGGGCGAAGCGCAGGTGGCCGGTTTGGATGTGTATGCCAACAATCCCCTGGATCCTTTGAACCGGCCCCATGTGTATGGCCCGTGGTGGTTGGGGCTGGGCTATTTGGGTTTGGTGAGAGCTGATGCATGGTGGCTGGGTCTGTTGCTTCTGGGAGGATTTATTTTGGTGGCGGTGTTGGTGTTGAACCCGCGCGATACCCGCTCAACTGCAATAGCGGTTTTCCTGCTGGCGTCGCCTCCTGTCCTTCTAGCGATGGAGCGCGGCAACAATGATCTGGTGATATTTTTGCTGCTCGCGGCTGCGGTTTGGTTGGCCATGCGCCCGGCTAGGTTTGCCGCGTGGTTGGCTGGTGGATTGCTGGTGCTGGCTGCGGCTCTCAAACTTTATCCCTTGGTGGCGCTGCCATCCTTGGCCGCTGCCCCGGCGACCCGGAAACGGGTGCTTTTGATTGTCGGCACCACGACCGTTGTTTGTGCCATTGTCGGACTGAGTTCCTTGGCAGTTTATCAGAAGGTCGTAGCGATGGCCCCAGAGCCGCTGACGATCTTTGGTTACGGTGGAAAATTAACCTATTACATGCTGCTGACGATAACCGATTACCGCGGATGGATAATGGCTGGCGGACTGCCCCTCACGATACTTACCCTCTGGGGTTGCTGGCAATGGCGTCGGCAATTTTGGTCTTTGTTGCCGATGACTGGATTCACGACAGGTTGCTACTTGGCGGGAGCGTTGTGTTGGGGGTTGTGCTATGTCAGTACGATTAGTTTCCCCTACCGGATGGTTTTGTTGCTATTACCCGCACGCTTGTGGTTGCAGGTCAGAACTGAAATCGAATTCAATCCGGTAATTCGAATGCAATGGATTGTGACTGTGTTACTTTTTTGGACTCCTTTCACGAAGGAACACCTGCTTGTATTAAACGTTAATGAAATCGCTTTTACCGGATCGCCTCTGGCTTGGGCGGTTTTGGGGGCGGAGCAAGCCTTCGCGTTTTCGATCAGCGCGACATTGGGTCTCGCGATGCTCGGTTGGCTGTGGCGCCGTTTTAGCGCTGAAGTTGAGATTTAGGGTTGGAATTCCCGCGTGGAATCCCAAGATGCGTTGAGCGCGATATCAATTTCCTCCTCGCTGAGCCTAAATACGAAAATCGTATTACCGACGAGGGCATCGGGTTGCCTATATTTGAGAAAATGACACAGGCGACCGAAACGCAATTGCTCAAACATCTCCAAGTGTTGCGGCAGAGTTTTCGGTGAGATAGTTTGCTGTTCAATTTCGCCCGCCAATTTCTGGTAAGCCGTCTCATATACGGCGGACCACGGACCAGTCACTTGGGTATAGACGCGGTGCAGCATAGTGGCACTTATACAATAAATGCCTGCGGTGAGAGTGGGCAGCAATATCCGAGGGGAGTAGTTGAAATACATATCCCCTATGCGCGTGGCCTTGATATCAAAGCGCTGAGGATCGTCCGACCCGAAGTAAGAAAGGAATACCGGTTTGTCCTGTCGGTTGGCTTGCAACCAGACCTGCAGGTCGGGGAGTCCTTGACCCCAGTCCAAAGTGCTATCCACGTAGTAGCGGTGTCCTTCACTGGGCCCCCCCACAATGGCATTAAAATAGGTGAGGTAATGCGGGCGCACCCGCCAGGATTCCAACGCATGCCAGGCCAAGAGACAGCAGGCCGAGATCATCCAGAAGCGGGAACGATTACGGGGTGTGTGGTTGCCGATCATCCCCACCATGACATAGAGTGCAGGATAGATCGGTAGTAGGTGCCGGTGTCCAATGTTGAGGTGACTGGTGATGGCAAACAACCAGTAGACCCCGACAAATATCAGCAGGGGAGTTAGCCGGTATATCCATCTGGTTCTGAGAGCCAGTTTGGACCGAGCGCACACGATGAAGGTAAGCACAAACAACAGGAGCGCGGGCAAAGTGGTTTTGAGCATGAATGCCACGGGAAAAAATTCCCACCATCCGGTCATGCGATATTCACCACCGAAATAGGCTGACCGGCCCCGGGAGTGATAATCCGTGAAAGCGAGACCGTAGAGATAAGCTTCGGGCAGCAGTTCATGGTTCCGGGCCCAGCCCACGAATTTCTGCACCGGACCGGCATGAAATTGTTCGGTTGCGGGAGACGCTACACCGTCGGGGTTTGAAGTGACTTCACGAGGTTGCTCGAGCATCACCACGGACCATGGTCTGGAAAAACTTTGGTCTGGGTCCAGGCTCGCGCTATAGCGGAAACCAAAAGCAGCCCAGATTAGTCCGATAGACAGGGCTGCGGCTGCAATCCCGCTACCCAGTATGGCTGGAAAACATCGGGTCCCCACGAGTCGTCCGCGATGGCGGCCGAATTGCCAGCGCAAGGGGGTGGGGCGCAGACATCTTACGATCAGAATCAATAGCGCGATCGGAGCGAATAGCGCCGCCGAGAATTTCGCGAGCGCCAAGAACCCCATGGCAAAACCGGCGGCGATTACCCGGCCCACGGTGAGGCGATGGCAAAGCCGCCACCAAGTTGCCAATGCCAGCATAAAACCAAGTGTTACGGCGATGTCGGAAGTAATCAGTGCGCTGTGCGCGAGCAGATGAGGGCAGAATACGGCGAAGCCCAACGACAGCAAACCACCGGTAGCGCCAAATAATGCTCGTGACCAGCAATAGACCACCGCGACCAGAGCAATACCGAACAGTAAAATCATGCCCCTGCTTTTTAGGAGGAGGGCTTGAACATCATTGTGAGCATGGAAAAATATCTCCCGCCCGAACCACCAAACATCTGCATTCGCCCAAACTTTTCCTTCCCACGCAGGGGCATTGATTTCCCCGGCCAACAAGGGCAAAGCGGCCCAGCGTTGGGGCAGATTGCC
>DFDG01000146.1 GCA_002367815.1 Opitutaceae bacterium UBA3033
GTAATGAACAATTTGCAGAGACATGGGTCGATGTTTAGGATGAAAGCGTGGGTTTGGTTAATGGCTCCCGCAATTCAATATTCCATTCCGGTATGAGCGTCTCCTGACCTGTGGCTAAAAAACCGATGGTGACCTATGCGATGGTTTTGCCAGGATAAGGGGTGGCTGGGATTCTCTTCTTGATCCAATTTTCGGGACATAAGTGAGACCGCGAAAGGCGATGTAATGAAGGGACAGCTCATCGGGGAAGCGATGGGCGTGCGTTATCGGCGACTCCTTCATGGGTAGCAGTAGTGACATGGTTACACCTGAAAACTGATCGACTTGATCTACTCCGTCGCTGGGTCTGTATGTGCTTCAACTGATTCGTATTCCGCTTTTAATTGGACAATGGGAATACCGGTTTCGATGGAAAGTTTCTTAAGGCCTTCAAACTCCGCCTTTATCCGGATGTTGCCGGTTGGCGTAATGACTTTCTTGGCCGAGACACCACCGTGCCTGCCCTTGAGAGTGATAATCTCCCGTGAGAGAATCTTTCGAGAGACAGGATAATGACGGACTCCGACAGTTGGGGTCTGCTCAAGAATGAAGTCACATACGGCATCGAGATTATCCTGCCCCGTTAGACAGGAAAGGAGGAATCCGGGTCGCCCTTTCTTCATGATCACGGATGACAGGGTGAAATCAATTGCTCCGGTCCTGATGAGACCCTCTTGAAAGTGCTGGCCCAGAAGTTCACCGGGGCAGTCGTCCAGCTGGGTTTCAACAACGTGTAGCGCATCTTTGAGGTCGGCTTGGACTTTAACCAGTGAGAGACGCAGCACATTGGGACCGGTAAAATCCTTCTGACCTGGACCGTAGGCGATCTTGCTTAAGGTCATGGCTGGTGGATGGAAATCCGGCCGCAGGTAACGAAGGATGGCAGCTCCGGTAGGCGTCACTCTTTCGCCTTCTTCATTCCCCTTGAAAACAGGTAATCCTTTCAGCAGTTCCGCGGTGGCGGGAGCGGGAATTGGCAGAAGACCATGTTGCGTTTTCACCATCCCGTAACCGGTGCAAATGGGGTCGGAGAATGTCTTCGAAATCTTGAGTTTATCGAGCAATACGGCACAACCAACGATATCAAGCAACGAGTCCACTCCACTGATTTCGTGGAAGTGGATCTGCTCGATCGGGATGTTGTGGATCGTAGATTCGGCTTGTCCGATAAGCTGGAAAATCTCCGTGGCGATGGCCTTGGCTCCAGCGGGAATGTGCGCATGCTCGATGAGGTGCAGGATATCACTCAAGTGGCGATGGGCCCTGTGGGGGTGATGGTGGTCACTGGCTTCATAGGAATGACTGTGCGCATCGTCACCGTGGTCATGATGATGCCCATCATGTGAGTGCGCGTGCTCGGACTTTGCCTCGTTGAGGTCGATGACTTTCACGTGTTTGCACAGGATGCCGTTTTTATTGACCTCATGGACTACGATTTTTCCATCGGGCAGATGCATCTTGCCGGGAAGATCGACCAAATCCACGTAACTATCCGTCAGTCCGGCGAGTGCGCCCAGGAACATGTCGCCTGAAAGACCGGAAAAAGGTTCAACGTATAGAGTATTCATTAAGCGAATTTTAAGAGCTGAAGGATTCTGTAGGCCGCCATCGCGGCACCATAACCATTGTCAATGTTTGTCACCGTGATCCCATTCGCACAGCTCGATAGCATGCCATGAAGTGCGGTGTGTCCTCCCGCTGCAACCCCGTAACCCGTGCTCGTTGGCACGGCGATGATGGGCCGATTCAACAAGCCACCCACCACGCTGGGCAAAGCGCCTTCAAAACCAGCCACTACAATGATCACTTTGTATTCTTTAATCTCATCGAGTCGCGCCATGAGGCGATGGATGCCGGCGACCCCGATATCGGTGAAACGTGTCGCGGGTTCTTTGAGCAGATTGAAAGTGTAGTATGCTTCATTGACGACATATTGGTCTGAACTGCCGGCAGAGAGAATGGCTACTTTTTTAGCCTCGGGTTTATCTATATTCAACTGCAGGAGAAAACACCCCGAAATAACGTCAAAGAAGGCAGAGGGGAACTGTTTGAGGAGCGTTTCGCCCTTGTCCGCTTGGAGTTTGGTGATAAGGGCGTTTTGTCCCTTGGATTGGTATTCGGTCAGAATGTCTACCAACAATCCGACAGGTTTGGCGCCGCCATAAATGACTTCCGGAAACCCAAGTCGGCTACTCCGGTCATGATCCAGATTGAACTCAGCCATGGTTTGAAAGACTCCTATTCAATTTCCCCGAGATCAGGCCTTCTTCATCCAAGGTCACTTCTGCGAAGCCAAGTTCAAGGATGGCGGGTTCAATTTCTGCGAGGAGTAATTTTATTTTAGCCTGTGCATGGCGGGGAACTTCAATCCTGGCCTCTGTATTGAAATGGCGCACGCGCACCTCAATGAACCCGTGGGAATTTAGAACCTTCTCGGCGGCTTCGATTTGCTGGAGCTTTTCAAGGGTGACTTGATTGCCGTAAGGAATTCGGGAACTGAGGCAAGGGCTGGCCGGCTTGTCCCAGAGAGGGAGATCAAAGTGTTTGGCCAGCATTCGAACATCGGCTTTGCCAAGCCCACAATCGGCGAGGGGGGCATGCACATGGTGATTTGATGCCGCTTTAAGGCCGGGCCGATAATCGCCTTGATCGTCCCGGTTGGTGCCGTTCAAAAGGTAGTAATTGGGATAGCTTCGCTGTAAATCGACCAACATCGAATAGAGCGTATCCTTGCAGTGGAAACACCGGTTGATGGGGTTCGACGCGTAAGCTTCTTTTTCGAGCTCATTGGTGTTGATCTCCTTCAGTTGAATGGAAAATTCGGCACAAAAGTTTTTGGCCAACTGAAAATCGCTGCGTTTCAGGCTGGGAGAATCAGCGATCACGCCGATCCCTTTGTCGCCGAGAAAATGTTTCGATAGATATAAGACCAAAGCGGAATCAACCCCGCCTGAAAATGCGGTGAGCGTGCCTTCGACAGGTTGGAACCAAGCCTCTAGCCGATTGATCAGCGATTCGATCATTTACAATGTTTGAGGTCTCTTGCGGAGGATTCTGTAGGAGACGAGCACCGTGCCAATTATTCCTATCACGGCGAGAACTACCGGTAAAGGGGCTGCGGTGTTTTCTGCATGCACATGGAGAGACCCATCGGTGTGGGCCAAAGTGGAAACGGTGAATACGGAGAACGTAAGGTATGATAGGGTGAGTTTCATATGTTGGGGAAATTTGGTCAGTCTGATCAAGTGACGTTGTTAGAAGTTAGGTTGCGGGCAATAGCATGCTCAAGTCAGATCTAAAAAAGACACATCGCAATAGCCCAACTTGGAAGTCAAAATGAGTTTTGGGCTGAAAGCCGGCATTCTTGAGGAGTAGCTCGCTCGGAGGGAGTGATCGGTTCTTCAGGCCGGTCTGCCAATGGAAGAAGGCATAGAGACCGGCAATCCACAGCTTGGCCCGCCAACGGGCCGGACCTTTTGCAGGTAAGGCGAAATCAGCCCAAAGCCACAGGGCTCCGGGTTGTAGACTTGCGGTAACACGGGTGACGATGTGATGGACTTGCTCAGGATCGAAGCAGTCGAGAAAGAAACAGGTGATGACGGCGTCGTAATGCCGGGAGGGAAGGTTAGTTGTTAGGATGTCAGCCTGCCTAAAATGTATGGAAACGGCGGAATTTCCCAATCGACCCTGTGCAAGGGCCAACATCTTTGGGCTGAGATCGAGGCAGTCGATTTCTGCTTCAGGAGTGACTGAGACCAGCTGCTCGAGGCAACGTCCATCACCTTCACCGAGGACAAGAATGCGTCGACAATCTTTCAGATGCGGTAACAGAGAGAATCGCGCGCGTTCGAGGTCTCGACCAAAGGAGAGGTATTCCAGCATGCGATAGCTGACGGCGATACGGTCGAAATCTGGTCCGGATTTACTCATTGCATCAACAGCCAGGGAATCAATGGGGTGAGCAGGGCGATGTCCGCCAGCACCCGGGCCCACTGACGTCCTTGGCGGTGGTGGAGTTGATCGATTATCGCCAGAAGCAGGGCGCTGCTGATGGTGCAGCAAAGTGCGATTCGAAATATACCATGAGCCTGCACGATGAATCCCAAAGCAATCAATGCGATGGTCCACGGGAGTAAACGCACCAGCCAATGACCGCCCGGATACTGCAGGGCGAGCGAGGTTTGCCCGTGGAGACGATCAACCTCGTCCTCCCATATGGAAATCAGCGCACAATCGGCGAAACAAAGCAGACCGAACAATATCAACAGGACTCCACCGTGATGGAAACCCACGGCTGTTTGGGCAAAGCTGAAGATCGAGATTCCCGCCGCGAACAGCAGAGCGACGCAGAGCTCCTTGGGCACTCGCAAGGGATGGCGCCGATGAATGAGTTGATGTGACAGTAGATATAAAACCACTGGTCCGAGTAGAATTAGACCTGACTTAATTTCGTCCGAGCGGAGCATTTGAAACGAAAGGACAATACTGCCTAGAAAGATGCTGAGCCACGCGCCAAACGTGGTCCATCGATGATTTTGATTGGGTTTGCCCCGATAGAACGGACACGCGTTGAGCGTGATGG
>DFDG01000062.1 GCA_002367815.1 Opitutaceae bacterium UBA3033
GGTTCCTGCACTCGCACCGAAATGGCCGCCACTATGGACTGACGCACATCGGCGGCTTCAAATTCCTTTTTGTAGAAATTGCGGACTGTGTTGACCAACGCTTCGCGGAAAGCGAGTTGGTGCGTGCCACCCATTGTGGTGTGCTGACCATTGACGAAAGAGAAATATTCCTCGCCGTAATGTGCGCCGTGCGTCAGCGCGATCTCGATGTCTTCCCCCTCCAGATGGATGATGGGATAAAGTGTTTCACCCGTCAGGTTTTTCTCGAGCAGATCCTTGAGGCCGTTGGCTGATTTGTAAGCTTGCCCGTTGAGGGTGAGCGTAAGGCCGCGGTTGAGAAACGCGTAGTTCCACAACATGTCCTCAATAAATTCGGTGCGGAACCGGAAATCTTTTCCAAACAAAGAATCATCCGGGACAAACACGATGATCGTGCCATTCCGCTCCGTGCTTTTGGTGACTTTATGGTCCTTGACCAGCTTGCCTTGCACAAATTCCACCAGCTTGGTCTGTCCGTCACGCACCGATTGCGCACAATATTCCAGTGACAAGGCATTGACGGCTTTCTGCCCCACCCCATTCAAGCCCACCGCTTTTTGGAACGTGTTACTGTCGTATTTGGCCCCGGTATTGATGATCGAGACACATTCGGTGAGTTTTCCCAGTGGAATACCCCGTCCATAATCACGGACACGGACCAATCTGTCCTGCACTTCAATTTCGATCCGCTTGCCATTGCCCATCGCGAATTCGTCGATGGAATTGTCGATCGTCTCCTTGATCAGCACATAAATACCATCTTCGGCATGGGCGCCGTTGCCGAGGCGACCGATATACATTCCCGGGCGCAGGCGGATGTGCTCCGTGGAGGAAAGGGTCTTGATGCTAGCTTCGGTATATGCGTTGGCCATGAAGGAACTTGATAGCTAAAGGTTTGGCGGCGGCGCTCCAAGACAAGCGAAATTACGGTTATGGCAAAAAATGTCCGTGCAAAGGCCTCAAAATACCGACGACAAAAACTCCTCCGCCGAGTCTTGCCCCACCCGGTCACCTATTAGCCTCCCCTCAACCTCATGAAAAAGAAATCCCTCATAACTCTTGGCGGCATTGGCGGTAATTTTATTATAGCTTATTTTGGTCTCAGCTTATTCCTCGGCCATATTGTAAAAGTCGGCGTCAACTCATTTGCGCCCAGCCTCACCCAAACCCAAGTGGGGCTCAAGGCCGCCCGCATCTCACCATTCAGCGGTTCCGGATCGCTTACGGGCTTACGGTTGGCAACCCTGAGGGATGGAGCGATAACAACGCCATTACTCTCGGAAAAATTCACTTTGCGGTGCAACCATTCTCCATCTTTGGCGACCATATCGTAATTAATGTGATCATCATCGACCAGCCGGAGTTGCTTTATGAAACCAAAATTATAGCCAGCAACATCAAGGACCTGCTGAAGAACATCGAATCTTTCACCGGTTCCGGAGGAGAGGAGCCAGCGACCAAGAGCGGAAAACCCATCAAGTTCGTGGTTAAAAAATTCCGGATGACCAACGGCATTGCCAAACTTGGCGTCGGTGCTGCCGCCATTCCCCTGCCGCTCTCTCTGATCTTAATGGACGATTTGGGCGTGGCAGAAGGCGGCAGCACCCCGGATCAACTGGTGGGCGCAGTGATGAAAAACGTGCTCGGGGGCATCGTATCCGCCACGGGTAAAGCCGCCGCTGAAGTAGGGAAAACCGTTGGAGCCTCCACCACCGAAGCCGTGGGGAATGCGGCCAAGAAAACTGGCGCAGGCATCAAAAAACTGTTCGGAAAATAATGCGTCACGCGACTCAAATAACTGATCTATTGGGCGTATCGGCGTAAATTCCGGTATCGGGCACTCAGTGCGGTCAGGAAAACCATCACATGCAGGATGAACCCGCTGCGGAAGGCCATCATGCCGGGTCCTGCCTCGAGCGCTGCACCAGAAAAAAACTGGGCAACCAGCACCAGACCGCTCACCGTCAGGGGCAGACTCGCGAACAAAAATTCGCGCGCCCCGGGTCGATCTTCATGCGTCGTAATACCTGCCAGCACCAAACTGGATAGAAAGTTCACCAGATTACAGGTAAGTATAGCCCATTCACTACCAGTGGATGAACGACTCAAAATATCCCAGGCCAACCAGCCCGACGTCACGACGTAGGCTCCAATCAAATAGCTGTAATATCGGCACCAACCCGGGTCATTTTTCCGGACATTGAAATAATAAATTACGAAATAGAGGTAGAAAATCGCATAGGGCAGATGGAGAAAATTATTTAAATAAAAAAATGACTCCCCCATGAGCACATGAAACCATTGGGCCAGCAAGTGATCCACCAGACTCATGACCGCGATCATGCCGACGTAGGCTCCGTAATACAGGGTAGGTGCGATCATTCAAACGCAACCAAAGGACGCAGGCGAGTATCACGGTGACAATAAGTGCAGTGAACCACGCACCGGCAAAAAACAGCGCCGAATCACTTGGCATCGTCTTGGCTAAAAAAATTAGACCGGCATGCATCCCGAAGGGGATACTCCAAACTTTTTGGTCAGATGCAAGTTTGCGCAACTTGATCACCCCCGCATTGACCGGCCAGTTTCTTGTGTCCACATTCCCATTCCCCGACCCCATGCACCAAGTTAAAGTCACCTATTATTTGGAAGTCCTTTCCTCATGGTGCCATTACGCCGAACCCGTTTGGACCAGCCTGCAGGAGCGCTACCATGGAAAGGTTGAGTTTGAGTGGAAACTTGCCCTGATGCTGCCGGGCGACTTCCCGGTATCACAGGCCCAATGCGATTGGTTTTACCGGCGTAGTGGCCCCATCTCTCAACAACCCCAGATGCTCAGTTCAGGTTGGTTTGATGCCAAACTAAAGGGCAATTACGAAGCGGCCAATCTCGTGGCCGAAGCGGGACGCGATTTTGGTTTCACCGACGATCGGCTCCGGCGTTTTCTTACTACCTCCGCCCTTCGGGATGGTCGAAAGATCGGCGAACCGGACACAGCGGTTTCGCTCGTCGCCCAAAAATTCAAACTGAATACGAGTAAACTGCGCGCTGCGGCTGAATCGAAAGCCGTGCGTCAGCGGGTTGAGGCCAGCACTACCGCGTTTCACGCACATAAGATAAATCAACGGCCTGCGTTTATCATCACTGATACCATCGGTGACAAAGCGGTGTTTTCCGGACTCGGAAAAATCGAACCACTGGTCGCTACCATCGATAGCATGTTGGCAGACTGCACCGCCTACGCATCGTTCTCCGCCCATTTTGGACCGATCCCCGCTAAATAATTTCCCGTCGAAGAAATCATAAGCAACCCATTCACATTATGCCTCGAAAAGTAAAAATCGGCCTCATCGGCTGCGGTAACATCAGTGAAGCCTATTTTGCCGGCTGCAAACGCTACGACATCCTCGATCTGGTGGCATGTGCCGACATCGATTTGGCCCGGGCCAGGGAAAAGGCCGCCAAGCACGGCGTGCGCGGTTGCACCGTGGATGAGTTGCTGGCCGATCCGGCAATCGAAATTGTCATCAACCTCACCATTCCCCAGGCCCATGCGCCGATCAACGAACGCATTCTTCGCGCCGGAAAACACGCTTATGTCGAAAAACCATTCGGTCTCAACCTGAAGGAAGTTCGTCGGGTGCTCAGCTTGGCCAAGCGGCGCAACCTGCTCGTCGGTGGAGCCCCGGACACATTTTTGGGGGGAGGCATCCAGACTGCCCGGCAACTGCTCGACGACGGATTGATTGGCACCCCCATCGCCGGAACCGCCTATGTAATGTCCCACGGCCATGAATCATGGCATCCCGCCCCCGAATTTTATTACAAACCGGGCGGTGGCCCCATGTTCGACATGGGCCCCTACTACATCACCGCGTTGGTCAACCTCCTCGGTCCCGTCAAACGCGTCAGCGGTTCCACCCGCGCCTCGTTCTCGCACCGCACGNNACTCGTAAATCTGCTGGGCCCCGTGAAACGGGTTAGCGGCTCGACCCGCGCCTCATTCCCCAGCCGAACCATTACCAGCAAGCCTCTGGCCGGAAAAAAAGTTAAAGTAGAAGTGCCCACGCATTACGCCGGCACCATGGATTTCGCCAACGGCACCATCATCACCATCATCATGAGCTTTGATGTCTGGCCCGGCCCACCCCTGCCCCGCATCGCTCTTTATGGCAGTGAAGGCACTATGCTCGTGCCGGACCCCAACACTTTCGTCGGGCCGGTCCAGATCAGACGGGTCGGGGAAGCAGATTTCACCGATCATCCTCTGACCCATTCCGACCAACGACTGCGTGGCACCGGAGTCGCCGATATGGCTTACTCACTGTTGCGTCGCCGTCGCAAGTTTCGGTGCAATGGCGATCTGACCACCCATGTGGTGGAAGTGATGGCTGC
>DFDG01000134.1 GCA_002367815.1 Opitutaceae bacterium UBA3033
CCAGCACTGCGGCACTGTTCAAAAAGCACGTTTGTGCTGCCCGCCCCCGGATGCAGACCGTTGCCCGCGTTGTGACTGAAGGTGCAGTCGCGGATCAGCATCTGCGAACACAGTTGGAAACTCAGGCCTTCCCCATTGAACTTCGTCTCTGCAATGTCGGTGATTTCAATTTCGTGACAATGGTCGAAGTAAACCGCGCCATTGCGACACCCGTCAATCATCTGGGGATTATCGGCCAGATTGCCGTCCAACGTCAGATTTCTTACGGCGGCTCGACGGATGGCCCGTCCAAATATCAGTGGATAATTTGTGACCAGTTGTGGCTGGTCTTCGGCGCAGTAATCCGACTCGACGCCACGGTCCAATCCCACCCAATTTCCCTCAATCCAAGTGATGCGTGCAAACGTTGCATCGAACCCCCGCTTCTTTTCGTCGAAGATCGTCACCGTCATGCCCACGGCCAGACCAGCAGCGTTGATCAAGGGCACATCCCTCATGCCATAATTATGATAACCACTGAAGGCATAGGCTCGCCCAGTTCCCTTGCGCAGGATGGTGCGCGCTCCGCAGCCCCGCAATTCGATCCCGGTATGCAGCTCCAATCCCCGGTCCAGGGTCAAATCAAGTTCGGGCAATTGCACGACACCGCCGGAAACCCCCAGTTGATCAAGTGCAGCCTGAATACTCTGGGCATCACGACATTCATCTCGGTTTAAATTGATTAGCGGGGCACTCACAAATTGGGGAAACTTGAGCAACAAAACCGGCTCGAGTGTAAGAGGCAATGGCAACCCGCACGAAGTGAAACTTACCCGGACCAGTTCGGGATATTTATCGTAAGATCAAGATTCGGCTCGATTCACTGTCTCTGTCTGGTCGTGTCTGCGGCAATCCGTTCCAACAATGCGACTCTTTCCTCGGGGGTCGTGGGATTAAGGCATGGCTTCACCAGCAATTCCAGGGCATCCTTCCTGCGCACCAGCAACCCCCAGCCGTCAGGTATTTCGTGCCGGGCAAGCAAGTCTGGCCAGCCACCACATAAAGCAGACTCGCGGCTCGCCAACGGCACAATTTGGCGAATTTGGTGCCGTCCTCCAGCTTGCGTTGGGCAATCCGCAATGCTGCGGTCAATTTGTCATGCGTAGCGTGGCGCAAGTCTCGCAGATCATATCCATCATATTCCGGAAATAATTCCTCGCCCCGTCGCAGATCGGGTCGGTGGACTCCGATCAACTGGAGGAGGGCAGACAGGCGTGTGCTCAAACGGCCCAAGGTCTCCGCCGTGGGCAATTCCGGGGCACCGTACCTTAAGTAATCCACCGCGAGGCCTTGCACTCAAACACCGCAGTCCAAGCCCTGTCGGACAGGCAATGAAGCGTGGTTGCCGCCGCATCTGCGCGATAATGCGATCGCGGCAGCCGGACCTCAAAAACCACCGGTGTCAATCGGTGCTCCGCCGCCCATTTAAGGGCGAGTCGTTTCAACTCGAGGTGCGTTTCACTCTCCTATCGGGAATTACTCGTCATGGCACGAATCACCCTATCACACGACCCTGACAACCCTATGTCAGAAGGCTTATGCCACGGTCATTGTCGGATAATCCGTGTATCCACGCGGGCCCGGACTGTAGAGTGTGCTTTGATCCGGTTCCACCAGAGCAACATCCGCTTGGATCCGCTCAACGAGATCAGGATTGCTCACGTAATGGTGCCCGAAGGCCACGGCCGCAAGCGTGCCTGCCTGAACCGATGCCGCTGCTTCGGCCGGCGTATAACCCATATTACCAACCAAGGCCCCTTTAAACCCCACGCGGGCCGGAGTAACCACATCGGCTTTTTGCACCCCAAAAAAGTCGCCCCTCATAAGATGCAGATAAGCAATCTTCCTTTGGTCCAGTTGCTCCGCCACATATGCCGTCAGGGCAACTGGATCACTATCGAGCATGTCATTAAAACTATTGAGTGGCGATATACGCACGCCGACCCGGTCAGCCCCCCATACCAAGCTGGTCGCATCAACCACCTCCAGTAGGAGTCGGGCGCGGTTTACAATCGAACCGCCGTAAGAACCGCTGCGTTGGTTGCTGCCATCCCTCAAAAATTCATCGAGCAAATAGCCATTCGCTCCGTGCACTTCCACACCGTCAAAGCCGGCCGCCTTGGCATTGATGGCCGCCAGCCTGAAGCCGTTGACAACATCCGGCAGTTCATCATCCCGCAGTTCACGCGGCGTTTCGTAGGGCATTTTACCCTTGGGTGTATGCGTCGTGTCGTTCCGAATGGGAAGCGCACTGGGGGCCACCGGCTGGGCTCCGTTGTTCAGCAAAGAATGACAGGCGCGACCACCGTGCCAGATTTGCAAAACAATTTGCCCGCCCTTGGCGTGCACCGCGGCGGTGACTTGTTGCCATGCAGCCACCTGGGCTTCAGCATAGATTCCCGGTTCACGTCCGCCAAAGGCCGAATTTCCTTCGATCGCCATGGTGGCCTCGGCCACGATTAAACCTGCACTGGCACGTTGGGCGTAGTATTCGGCCATGATAGCGGTGGGCACATGATCCGCATCAGCCCGGGAACGCGTCAACGGCGCCATGATGATGCGATTGGGCAAATTGAGAGCACCGAGTGAAACGGATGAGTAAAGATTGTCTTTGGGCATAAACCTGTAACTCAGGCATTATTTCCTCGAATGCAAACTTGGCTCACGCAAGTTTCGCCAGCCGTATGAGAGGTCATCCGTCAACTTTCAGAAAGGTGATTCGGATTCGCCCCGTAATTTCGCGCGCCGACCAAGCGCATCATAAGTGGCGTATTTGTAGAGTTCCCCGAGCGTTGGGTAATTGAAGCAGGTTTCGATAAACAGATCTGCGGTCGCATTGGTCTGCAGTGCAATCAAACCGATATGCACCAGCTCTGTGGCCTGTTCGCCAATGGCATGAACCCCTAGCAGTTTCATGCTGTCGGCGGCGAACAAGAGCTTAAGAAAACCATTTCGTGCGCCAATGATTTGCCCTCGCGCATTGGCACTATACTGCGCTTTGCCCGCCACGAAAGAAACTGATTCCTTGGTCAACGATTCTTCTGTGGCACCCGCCATGGAGCACTCCGGAATAGTGTATATCCCATAGGGTAGAAATGGCGCAACCCGGGACTTATATTTGAGATCAAAGGCGTGCACCATGGCTACGCGGGCCTGTTCCATTGATGTGGCGGCCAAAGCGGGAAATCCGATAACATCACCAGCCGCATAGATATTTGGCACCGCAGTCTGATAGTGTTCGTTAACCTCAATGACCCCGCGTTTGTTTGCGGAAAGCCCTACGAAGGAAAGATTAAGTTTGTCCGTATTACCGCTTCGACCCGCAGCAACCAATATCGTGTCCACGGATAGTCGTGACCCGGATGCCAGGGTAGCCTGTATCTGCTCTGGTCCCGGTTGCACCGATGTTACCGTTTCACTGAAACGAATATTAACCCCCATTTCGATCATGTTTCTCGTGAGCAAATCCGCCACTTCTGGATCAAGAAATGTCAGCAATTGCGCACGACCTTCGAGTAAGGTCACCCGAATTCCCAGAGCCGCAAACATGCAGGCGTATTCGCATCCAATAACCCCGCCACCGACAACTAACATCTCCTGAGGAATGTCATGTAGATTAAGAATTGTGTCCGAATCATACACTCGGGAATCATCAAATGGAAATACAGCCGGACGAAATGGCCGCGATCCAGTAGCTATTAACAACACTTTTGCTGCGAGTAACTCACTCCCACCCTCCTGTTTTTCCAATCGCACGGTATGTTGATCCACCAATGACGCCATGCCGTGGAACACCGTCACTTTATGTCGATCCAGATTGCCTTCAATGCGCCGGTTCTCGGTTTCCTGCACCAATTTTTCTCGAAACAAAAAGTCACGTGCCGTGACACTTTCCTTGAATGTCATGTTTACCCCAAACAAACCGCGCTGACGAAATCCTGATAAATAGAGGGCAGTCTCACGCAGAGTTTTGGAAGGCAAGGTGCCGGTATTGGCCGCCGCGCCACCCAATCCTTTTTCACACTCAATCAAGGCCACTTTTTTACTGAAATAAGCCGCCTGGGCCGCTCCTTTTTCGCCGGCGGGACCCGAGCCAATAACGATCAGGTCATATTGATGGGAAGGCATGGGGCGAAAACCATGGACGCCATGGTTGTAAGGGGGGTGCACTCATTGTGTCCTTATCTCCATAGTAGTAAACGTTGCAATTGAGGATGGCAGCACTTTGACCGACGTCCTATCAAATTTCATGGCCCGAAGTGTAGTCCTTACCAAAACCCCGCGATGTTCACATTGCAGTTTTGTGCCCAGGTGGTGTATTTGTGCCGGATTTCAATCGCTCGATTGCCCCATTCAAATCGATGTGCTCATGCACAAACGGGAGCAATATCGCCCCACCAGCACCGGCCGATTGATCAATCGTATCATCCCCTCATCGCGAGGCCACCTCTTCGCCGCTGAACATCCGCCCAGCCGGGATTCGGTGGTGTCCAACGATCGCATCTTATGGATTTTGCATCCCCGCGGTGAAAATGTGGTTGCATCCATCGCACCAGCCAATCTGCAGGTTCTATTACTTGATGGGAGTTGGCGGGAAGCGGCCCGTATGACGCAAACCGTGGCGCCTTGGGGCCGATTGGTCAGATTGCCGATGAAGGATCCGAGTCGGTATTGGTTGCGCAAACAACAAGGCGAGGAAAGCTACTCCACCATCGAAGCGCTTCTCGTGTTACTGGCCACCTTCGAACTGAAGCAGGAGGAAGCCCTATTGCGATTACAGTTTGAGTTGCACGTCTATGCCGGTTTGCGATCCCGTGGAGCAATCAAGATGGCGGAGGATTTTCTTGCCAGTTCACCCCTGCCGGCAGCCCGGCCGGCACTTTTGGCGCAATTGCAGCAACGGCAATCGGGGTGACGCAAAATAGTGGCGGAGGATTTTGCGTTTCGCGCAATCCCGTCTTCCTTATTCCATGCCTCTTTCGATCCGTTGCTCAATTATCATGGCTCTGGCCAGCCTGGGGTTAAGTGGATGCGTCATGACCCAGAAATCCCGGCCAAACACCGTCACTTCTGTCGACCTCGACCGCTACCTGGGCCGCTGGTATGTCATCAGTAACATCCCCTATTTCTTGGAACACGGCAAGGTTGCCAGCTATGACACCTACGCGTTTCGGCCGGACGGAAAGTTGACCAATGATTTCACCTTTCGCAGGGACACAGTGAATGGTCCGGAGAAGACCTGGCATGGCACCGCGCAGGTCATCGATACCTCGACCAATGCAACCTGGAAGGTCAGCTTTGTTTGGCCATTTTCCGTCACCTACAAGATATTTGCTCTGGATCAGGACTATCGCTGGGCCGTGGTTGGCACCAAGGATGCTGGTTTGCTCTGGGTGCTGGCCCGCGAACGCCAACTACCCGAATCAACCTATACTTCGATTCTGCGCCAACTTGATGAAAAAGGAATTGACCCCACCCCTCTGAAGCTGGTGCCGCAGCCGAATAATTGACCGGTCAAGCCCGGACAATTGCTCTCGTCGGATCCGAGATCCACTCACTCCAGGAGCCGGCATATAGCGCGGAACCCGTGAGTCCGGCATACTCCATCGCGAAAAGGTTGACGCACGCCGTCACGCCCGAGCCGCATTGATGAATCACTTGATCGGGTCGCCATGCGCCTATAATCGACAAAAAATCCTGACGCAACTCGGCCACCGAACGCATCGTCATATCCGGATAAAGATTCTCCTTATAGCAACGATTCACGGCGGTGGGGATATGACCGGCAACCTTATCGATGGGTTCTACTTCACCTCGAAACCGCTCTGGAGCACGTGCATCGACCACCAGAGATTCAGCCTCAGCAATACCATGAGCAACCTCATCGGTATTTCGTAGCGCCATCGATTTGGATTTGACGACAAAATGGCCCGTCGCACGTGGCGTCGGGTCAGTTGTCCTCATCGGATGCCCCCCGGTAATCCACTTCGGCAGCCCGCCATCAAGCACCGACACGTTCGTCAATCCGATCCATCGGGCCATCCACCAAAGCCGAGAGGCATACTGCCCACCCACATCATCGTAGGCTACAATTTGGCTCGAATCCGTCACCCCACGG
>DFDG01000176.1 GCA_002367815.1 Opitutaceae bacterium UBA3033
TCTTCGGCACATGGTTGATGTTGATCTACGGTTACACCCAACACGCCGGCCTGGCCGAGAACGTCCTCGATCACCGGCTCAACTGCCGGACGGTCTACATGAATCCGATCCACCGGTATTTCTACTGGAACATGAACTACCACGTGGAGCATCATATGTTTCCCCTCGTGCCGTATCACGCTCTCCCGCGCCTGCATGCCTTGGTCAAAGCCGACACCCCAACTCCCTATGGCAGTATTCTTGAGGCATTTCGCGAAATCATCCCCACTGTTCTGCGCCAAGTCAAAGACCCCGCCTATCACATCAAGCGCAAGTTGCCCGAGCCCACCAAGCGCACGAGCAACCCGGCTACTCACCACCGTGACGCCCAGCCAGACCACGAGGGTTGGCTTGAGATCTGTGCGGCGGCGGACCTCCGTCCGGCCGATGTGATTCGTTTCGATCACGGTAATAAAACCTTCGCCCTCTATCGCGATGCCGATGGGCAACTCTACGCCACCGATGGGGTCTGCACGCACGGCAACACGCATCTCGCTGACGGATTGGTGAAAGGTAAAATCATCGAATGCCCGAAACATAACGGGCGGTATAATCTCGCCGATGGATCACCGGCGCGCTCGCCCGTTTGCCGCGGCCTCGCCACCTATCCATTGGAGGACCGCAGCGGCCGTCTCTACCTGAATCTGCGCCACGCTGGTGGAGCCGGGGCCCGCGAACAGAAGACCTGTACGCTTCGCGTCGTGTCCAATCGCAGCGTGGCCACCTTCATCAAGGAGCTCGTGCTTGAGTCGATCGAAGCAAAAGAAAATTTTCCGTTCACCCCCGGCGATTACCTGCAACTCGACATTCCTGTTTACGACAAAATCAAGTTTCGTGATTTCGATATTCCCGAACCCTACGCGAGTGTCTGGGCAGCCCAGCATGTTTTTGATCTCGTCGCGACCAATCCGACCGCTGACCGGCGCAACAATTATTCCTTTGCCAGCAATGCCACCAACGAGCGCACCCTGCGTTTCAACGTGCGTATCGCCACGCCGCCGCCCGGCCAGGATTGCCCTCCCGGGATCGGCTCCGCTTACGTCTTCAGTTTAAAACCGGGCGACACCGTCACCGCAATCGGTCCCTTCGGTGATTTTCATCTCAAACCCACGCAAAAGGAAGCGGTCTACATCGGCGGTGGCGCCGGGATGGCCCCGCTCCGGGCCCATCTCACCCACTTGCTGGAAACCGAAAACTCCCACCGCAAGATCAGCTACTGGTATGGCGCGCGTTCCAAGCAGGAGATTTTCTACGACGATTACTTCGCCGCCCTTGCCGCGGCACACTCCAATTTCGCCTTCCACCTCGCGCTCTCTTCCCCTCTGCCTGAAGACACCTGGACGGGGCCTACCGGTTTCATTCACGAAGTGGTGCTGGAAAATTATCTCCGTGATCACATCAATCCAAGGACGGTGGAATACTATCTGTGTGGACCACCGTTGATGATCAAGGCCTGCACCAAGATGCTGGCCGACCTCGGCGTTCCTCCAACTCAGATCGCTTACGACGAATTCTGAGAGTTGTCGGTCAGGATTTCAAATCGCCAACTCAACCCCACCACCCATTCCTTGGCGTGGCAACGCCGGTAGGGGCCGTTGTCCCCAACGGCACTTTCGGGGACAGTCTTCGCTCACCGTTTCTCGCACATCAGCCCGAGCAAACTGCCATCCGGGTCGCGGAAAAATACCATCCACAATTCGTGGTCCGGCATATTCGCAATCATGTGCGGCTCATCTTCAAAAGTAATTCCACGGGCCTGCATCGCCGCAAATTCGGCATCAATATCAGCCACCTTGAAATACAGAGTGGAGTTTGCCCCGGCTGCTCTTTCCCCTTCCGGCTGGGTCACCATCAACCTAACGCTCCCACACTGGAAAAATGCCAACCCGGGCGGAAGCTGAAACAGCAATTTCAAGCCAACCTGATCACGTAAAAATATTACAGCACGATCCAAATCACTAACGACAAAGGCTATTTGATCAAGCTCTCCCAGGGACGGGGTAGTGTTTTCAGACATGCGAAAAACCCCTACCCGTATCGCATCATTTGTCGAGTCCGCCGCCTGAGACTACATGTTGGTCACGGTAATACGCAAAATGTATTGCACCCGTATGCGGCTCCCTTGGTATTATCGCTACACCGAGCATATGTTCTATCCTTGCTTCCCTTTGGAGAAGCCCCGAAAAGGCTGCGAGCGGCGCATAGTGCTCCGCTAAAATATGGAATTATTCGAAACGATCCGTGCCAACCTGCTGTCGCCGGCAGTGTTGTTCTTCGCCCTCGGCGTTTTTGCTGCCTTGGTCAAGAGTGACCTCAAATTCCCCGAACCGCTTTATACGGGTCTCACCATCTATTTGCTGGTAGCCATCGGCTTTAAGGGCGGAGTCGCCATCTCCGCCGCCGGACTGGAAGAAATCTGGCTCCCGGGCCTCGCCGCCGTCGTCCTCGGCGCCCTGATTCCTCTGTGGACTTACCCGGTTTTGAAATTCGGTGGCAAGTTACCCTCGGTCGATGCTGCGGCTATCGCTGCCCATTACGGATCGGTCAGCGCGGTGACTTTTATTGCCGCAACCAATTATCTCCAAGCCGTCGATCAGCCGTTTGAAGATTACTCATCCGCCTTCCTCGCCATAATGGAGTCACCGGCCATCCTCGTGGGTATCGTCCTTGGCAAACTAGCCACCCGTCGCCAGGGCGATAACATGCTTAGCGCCATGAAGAGTGCGGCCCATGAAGCCTTGTTGGGTCGCAGTGTTGTGCTGCTGGTGGGAGCCCTCCTCGTCGGTAGCGCCTGCGGTGAAGCGGGGATGGAGAAAGTGGCCCCTTTCTTTGTAAGTCCGTTTCAAGGCGTGCTGGCGCTCTTTCTTTTGGAGATGGGCATTGTCGCAGGTCGCAGGTTTGAGGATCTTAAAAAGGTCGGCGGATTTCTGGTCGGGTTTGGCATCCTGGCTCCCTTGGTCAACGGTGCCGTCGGAGTTCTGCTCGGTCAGGCTACCGGCCTGTCAATTGGTGGGGCTACCTTGCTGGGTATTCTGGCCGCCAGCTCCTCCTACATCGCAGCTCCGGCCGCCATTCGCCTTTCCCTCCCTGACGCCAATCCCACCCTCTACTTAACCGCATCTCTCGCCATTACTTTTCCGTTCAACATCACCATCGGAATTCCCTACTGCCTGGCGGTCGCTCAATATCTATATTCCTAATCATGAATCTACATGCGATGAAACTTGTTACCATTGTCTGCGAATCCTACGCCAGAGAACCCGTGACTCAATTATTACGCATCGTAGGGGCTAATGGATGGACGCTGTTTCCTGTCGAAGGGGAGGGATCCCATGGTAAACGATTCGCCGACATTCAGGAATCCGCCAACATCCAGATCGAAGTGATCGTGCCTCCGGAAGTCTCTGCACAGTTGCTGGAAAAACTTTCCGACGAACTTTTTGCTCCTTATGCTATGATTGCCTTCGAATCGGAAGTGCGCGTGCTCCGTCCCGGTAAATTCTGAAGCGCCCGCTTATAGGGAAACCGCAATCTCCCAATTTTCCAACACCTCGGCCAGACGAAGCTGGTGGGCGGCAAATGCCGGATGGCCTGAAAGGTCGTTTAGCTCATGGGGATCCTTGATTAAATCGAAGAGCTGCTCCCTGACGGTTCCGTTGACCTGGTAAGTGATCAGCTTCCACCGCTGATCCTTCACCGCCCGTTGAAAATCACAGTAGTGCGTAAAGTGGTATTGAGGCGCGTGAGCGACATCTTCCTCCTCCTCCCATAAAGGAACCAAGCCAGGCTCCTCCACACTTACAGGCGTCGGCACGTTGGCCAAGTCACATAGCGTCGCAAAAAGCCGGAAGGAATACACGTCGTCGGCAACAATTCTACCCGTCGGAATTCTTGGACCGCTCATAATTAAAGGCACGCGCACGCTGTGCTCATAGAGATTTTGTTTTCCCATCAGTCCATGCGACCCCAAGGCGAGACCATGATCGGACACATAGACGATAACCGTATTCTCCAACTGCCCCGTGCGTTCCAGTGCGAGCACCATCCGACCGAAATGATGATCATGGTGTTCAATCATCCCATAGTAATCACCCCGATGCCGCCGGGTCACATCAGGATCACGTGGCAAGAGAGCTAACT
The DNA here is from genome assembly GCA_002367815.1 of Opitutaceae bacterium UBA3033. GTDB lineage: Bacteria > Verrucomicrobiota > Verrucomicrobiia > Opitutales > Opitutaceae > Cephaloticoccus. The sequence goes on from DFDG01000176.1 coordinate 4,180, forward strand.
GTTCGTCACGACCATCTAGTTCACCATTGTCGAAGGGATGACTCCGCATAAAATTTTCCGGCAATTTTATATCCTGATCTCGATAGCGTTGCCGAAAATCGTTCGGTGGAGTGCGAGGATCATGGGGCGAAGTAAATGCACAATAGAGCAAAAAAGGTGCGGTTCCGTGGTTTGATTCTTCGATGAACTTGATCGAGGCGTCTGCAAACAATTCCGTCGAAAATCCCGGTGTGTTCACCGCGTTGGTCGCAGGGTATTCGCCCCTGGAATCATATTCATGCAGCGGCGGATTTTCATGCTGGCTCATCCCGCCCAGAAACAAGGCCGATCCGGATTCAAATCCGCGATTGAGTGAGGCAGGATCATTATGCCACTTGCCTACCGCATGCGTGCGATATCCCGCCGCCTTAAATGCTTCACCCAACAGCGTGCGGTCGGCGTTTATTCGGTGCCGCTCACTCACAATGTCCGACAACGGATTAGCCAAAGCCCGACGTGAACCACATCCGGTCTGCAACGCAGCCCGACTCGGCACGCACACCGCTCCAGTGTCGCCACCCATTATCCGCGCCCCACAGAATTTCGTTCCCCGTTTTGCCAACGCATCAAGCGTCGGGGTCGCAGGACCATTGATCCGATCACCATGCAGGCAGTCGTGCCGATGATCGTCGGCCACAACCATGAGGATGTTCGGCGGACGTTTGGTCAGTTGGGTCATCTCAGCGTAGCATTCTAATTTCGTCCGCCACTCGTGACAAAACAATGTTTTAGCCAGCCGACACCCATTGCATGATCACCTTCATCATCTGTTCGGCCGCTTCGCCCAGAAGAATGAAATAAGCCGTGCCCAAGACAAAGGTCACATAGCCGAGCAGGATAAAAAGACCATCCCGCTCCAGCATCCCGGCGGCGAGTAGCAATATCGTCCAAGCCGGGAAAGTATTGCTGAACGGAATCGGCAACGGCAGGAGCAATACCAGCGCGGATATTAGAATGAAAAGCGCATGCACCTGCAGCACTGCGCCGCTCGCACTGATCACCGCCAACCGAGGTCGCAAAAATGATTCCAATATCCGAATCACCCGACCCGCCCCCGCAAAGACCTTGTCGAAAAATCCCGCCGGCAATTGCTTGCGCTGCAGCTTCATCGGCAGCCATGGCCTTTGGCCCAGCGCCAAGCGCAACGCAATGAAGGCGATCGCTAATCCAAACGGAGTGGACAAACCGGGTAGGGGAATCGGCGTGGTGAAGGGCAGGGCGAGCAAAATGAGCAGCAAGGTATAGGCCCGGCCCCGGAGCACATAGATCACTTCGCGCAGGGTCACCGGCCGCGTACCCAACCTCGTGCGCAGGTCAGTCAGCTCCTCGGAAAGTTTACGTGGAGGCGTAACATTTGGGAGAAGCCTGGGCAGGCGGGGTTTCATGTGCCACGCGTGTTGCCAAACAACTCGATGTGCAACCGGTGCGCATAACGATAACCGCGCGCCTTGCACAACTCGGGCAACCAAGTGGCCCGCTCCCGCAAAGCATCCATCGAGATGCCTTCCGGCATCAACAGCACTCTATGTCGAGGGATCTCACTCGGCAGGTCAGCAAGCAGTGCCTCGACTTCGTCCACGTCCTCGGGCTGCGCCACGACAAACTTAAACTGATAGTCATAGCCCTCAACCCAAGTCTGCACGACTTCCGGTTGCCAGCGCAATGTTTCGTGCTTTTCCCGCCAACCATCACTCAGTCGTTTATCCGGCGCCGAGTTGGAGAGTTTCGGCGAAAGCGAGGCAAAATCGCAGACAATCCCTTCCGGCAACACCGTCGCCGCCGTTTCAATCGTGAGGTGATAACCCAGTTGCTTCAACGTCCTCGCCAACTCCGGCATTGCTTTCGCGACCATCGGTTCACCGCCGGTCAGAACCACATGCTTCGCCGGAAACGACTGCACCGCACTGACGATCTCGACGACACTCATGTCTTTCCCTACCGGATTCCACGACGCATAAGGCGTGTCGCACCAATTGCAGCGCAGGTTGCAGCCACTCGTCCGCACAAACACCGAAGACACTCCGGTCAGTTCGCCTTCTCCTTGTAAAGAATGGAATATCTCGGAAATCAGCATGGCGGTGTTTGATCCCATGTTTGGAGTTGTAGGGCGGGGTTTCTAAACCCCGCCGTTGATAAACATAACGGAAGCCTTAGGGGGGGGCGGAGACCCCGCCCTACAATAATACGAAGCATGCCAGGCAAGGGATTCGCCAAAAATATTTCTTTTTCCGAGTTCATCCGTGGAATCCGCGGTTAAGTGGATTGAGGCTTTTCGGGCAATGGATCGTAACTGGCATACTCGGTCGGGTCGGCCACCCCGGCATCTATAAACGCCTCGCGCCGCTCCACGCAGGTGCCGCATTTGCCGCAATGAATTTCGCCGCCTTTGTAGCACGACCAAGTGCGAGCATATTCCACCCCGAGGCTGGCCCCCGCGATTACGATCTCTCCCTTGGTCTTCGAGATGAACGGGCGCAGTAGTTTGATTCCAGCATAAGTGCCACACTTCATCGCGTCGCTCATCGCCGCCATGAACTCCTCGCGGCAGTCCGGATAAATCGCGTGGTCCCCGCCATGCGCTGCGATCACCAACCCTTCGGCGCCGACGCTCTCCGCAAAACCGCCGGCGATGGACAACATGATCGCATTTCTAAACGGCACCACCGTCTGTTTCATGTTCTCGGCTTCGTAGTGGCCCTCGGGTATTGCACCCCCGCTTTTGAGCAGATTGGAGGCAAACAGCCGGTTGACGAAATCCAAGCCAATCGCTTCGTGCCTCAGCCCGAGTTGCGCCGCATGTTCCGCGGCAAACGGCAATTCTCGGTCGTTGTGCTTGGCGCCATAATTGAAACTCAAGACCGCCGTCACCACGTGTTCGCGCTGCGCCCAATGGAGCGCAGTCACAGAATCCATCCCCCCGGAACATAGCACGACAACTTTCATCAGGTGTGATAGCCGCAAAAAGGCGCATAAAGCGCAAAAACTAAAAACACTCCAACTTGATCCTCGCTGGTTAGTCTTCGATTCTTGCGACTTCCGCGCCTTTTTGCGGCCATTTACTCAATGCTCATCTTTCACGATCCTCAATGTGCCGAATACGGCTCCGCCATGCGTCCGGAGCAACCGGCTCGCACGTTGCGCACGGCAGAGCACCTGCGGACGGCACATCCGGATTGGGTCTGGCAGGTGGCCCCTGCTGCCATTGAGGCTGATCTACTACTCGCCCATACTTCGGCCCATCTTCAGCGATTCCACCGGGAACGGGATTTCGACCCTGATACCCCATGGTTTGAAGGCATCTTTGATCATGCCCGTCGCGGAGTGGGGTCAGCCCTGGCCGCCATGAACGCCGCCTTGGCGGGGAAAAAAGCATTCTCCCTCATGCGACCTCCGGGTCACCATGCGACCAGCGGTCAAGCGATGGGTTTCTGCTACCTCAACCAGATCGCCCTATCTGCTCTGGCGGCCCAAGCGAGGGGAGTTAAACGCATCGCCATCTGGGACTTCGATGCGCACCACGGCAACGGCACCGAAGCCATCATCCACGGCCGCGAGGGCATCTTGTTTGCCTCCGTGCATCAATATCCGGGGTATCCCGGCACCGGCACGGAGAGTTTTGAAAACTGCCGCAATTGGCCGGTCGCCCCCTATGCTCCACGGGAAGTGCATATGGCTGCTTTGACCAAATCATGGGAAGCCGTGCTCGCTTTCGAGCCCGAACTCGTGCTCGTATCTGCGGGCTTCGATGCCTATGCGCACGATCCCATTACAGAGATGACCTTGGAAAAAGATGATTTTGCCACCCTTGGCTCCTGGCTAAACGCCGGGAGTATCCCCACCGCAGCTGTTTTGGAGGGTGGTTACAGTCAGGATCTTCCTCAATTAACCGACGCTTTTTTAAGCACCTGGGCCTGACATGATTTCGCGTTATCTCCCGGCGCCTTTGCGCCGTATGTTAAATATCAAAGTGACCACACCTACGCCCGCCTACCTTTTCATCGATCAACAGTCGCAACTCGACCCCTTGCTCAAGGCGCTCGATAAAGTCGATGAGGTCGCCCTCGATACGGAAGCGGACAACATGTTTCACTACAAAACCCGCGTCTGCTTGCTCCAATTCTTGGTGGGCAAAGAGGTCTTCATGGTCGATGTGCTGGCCCCACTCAAACTCGATGGCCTTTGGTCCCGTCTCGCAAAAAAACATCTCCTCATGCACGGGAGTGATTTTGATATCCGCCTCCTGTATGATTTCTGTGAGTTCCGGCCCAAGGATATGTTCGACACCATGCTGGCCGCCCAGCTGTTGAATCGCCCGCGCGTAGGCCTCGCTTCTCTGCTGGAGGATCATTTCGGGGTAAAACTCTCCAAGGAGTCGCAAAAGGCCAACTGGTCGAAACGCCCCCTGACGCAGAAGATGCTCGATTACGCCGCTCTCGATGTTTGGCACTTGCCGGCCCTGCGCGATATTCTCACTCGCGAACTCAAGCGCCTGAAACGCATGCCTTGGCTCGCGCAACAATGCCAAGCGCAAATCGAATCCGGTCTACTGGGGTTTGCCCCGCGGGACGAACACGCTTGGCGCATTGGCCACAGTGAACGCCTGCGCGGCAGTGGCCTTGGCGTCCTTCATGCCGTGTGGCATTGGCGGGAACAAACTGCCGAGAAAATCGATGCGCCCCCTTTCAAGGTCTGCAATAACGACCGCTTGCTAAGACTAGCCGGAGCCGCCGAAAACGGCGAATCCATCGAAACCATTCTCGCCAGTATGCACATGGGAAAACGGCATGAACGGCTGTTGCCATCACTGACCGCAGCCGTGAAAGCCGGCCTTAAACGTGATCCCCAGTCTTTGCCGCGCCGCAGTCGCAAACGCGACCCCAACACCGCACCGCTTACCCAGAGCGAAGTTGCCTTGCAGGACCGGATCAAACTCGACCGCGATCGGGTGGCCCAAATACTCTCCCTCGAAGCCACGCTCATTGCCAACCGCACCCAACTGGCCCGCATCGCCCGGCAGCCCAAGCTCATTAATGAAATTCTCCTGCCATGGCAGGCTGATCTACTGAGGCACGAGCCTTCACTCAAACAGGCCTGAAGCGTTATCGTTCATGTCGGATTCCGCCAATATCGCGCGCCACCTACCGCTCATGGCTGCCCAGCAACCTGCCCACCCGGCGTTGAAAGTTCCGCGAGGGCGCGCCCCTGACGGCTCGATTGATTATCTTTCGCTCACCTTCGCCGAACTTGATCGCGAAGTGGACGCATGGTGCGCCCCTCTGCAGAAATCCGGCGTACGCCGCGGCGACCGCACCTTGATCATGGTCAAGCAGGGGCTGCCCCTCATAGCGGCGGTCTTCGCGTTGTTCAAACTCGGCGCCGTGCCCATTGTGATTGATCCCGGCATGGGGTTGAAAAGTTTTCTGCAATGTGTCGCGCGGTCCAAACCCCGCGTAATTTTGGGCATCCCGCTGGCGCGCATTATCAGCCGCGTATTCTCCCGCACTTTTTCCACCGTAAAAATTCGCATTGCCGCCAGCAACTCTCCCACCAAACAGCTATCCCTTTCCGGGCAAAGTAACCCATTGGATTACTTTACTCCGGTAACGGTTGCAGCCAATGAACTTGCAGCGATTCTTTTCACCAGTGGTTCCACCGGTGCGCCCAAGGGCGTATGCTACGAACACGGCATGTTCGAAGCGCAGGTGCGAATGATCCGCGATCACTACGATATTAAACCGGGCGAAGTTGATCTACCTATGCTGCCCATCTTTGCGCTTTTCAATCCCGCCCTCGGCATGACCACCGTGGTGCCCGAGATTGATCCCCGCCGACCGGCCGAAGTCGATCCGGCAAAAATCGTGCAGGCGATCATACAGGAGAGCGTCACCACCTCATTTGGATCGCCCACGCTTTGGCTAAAAATCCAACAGCATTGCCTGAACCACAATATTCAGCTGCCGAGTTTGCGTCGGGTGCTCTGTGCGGGTGCGCCCGTCCCGGCCGAATTGTGGCAAGATCCCCGGCGCTGGTTGCCTAATGGCACCTTGCATAGTCCCTACGGTGCCACTGAATCACTCCCCGTTAGCTCCATCTCCGCAATCGAGATTGAACCGAACAACCTCCGCGGAGCCTGTGTGGGGCGCCCACTTTCAGGCATGGAGGTAAAGATCATTTCACTCACTTCGTCCGATGCTGCCATAAGCGACGTTCCCCGGGGTGAAATTGGCGAAATCATAGTGCACGGTCCCGTCGTTACCAAAACCTACGATTCACTCCCCCAAGCCACCGCCGCCGCCAAAATCACGGACGGCAACATCACCTGGCATCGGATGGGCGATTGTGGATATCTCGATGCAAGTGGCCAACTCTGGTTTGTCGGGCGCAAAATCGAACGGGTGCAAACGACCACGGGAACTCTGTTCACCGAACCTTGCGAACAGGTCTTTCGCGCCCACCCCAAGATTACCCGCTGTGCCTTGATCGGGTTGGGCTCTCCCGGCCAACAAATGCCGGCCCTCGTCGTTGAAGCAGTGCCAAGAAACACCGCGGAGAAACGGCGACTGGCCCGGGAATTGCACCAACTCGCCCTTGGTCATCCTGACACCACCGCCATCAACCTGTTCTTCTTTATTGAACGACTGCCGGTTGATGTGCGACACAACGCCAAGATTCACCGGCTGTCGCTGGCCCAGTGGGCCACCACCGCCAAAGGCTACGAAAGCGACCACCACCGATGAGCACACTGGTCACAGGCGGTACCGGTTTTCTCGGAAGCAATCTCGTCGAGCGACTGCTGCGCGAGGGGCGCACGATCACGGTGCTCGGTCGCACGGCCTCACCTGAACTGGAGCGAAGAGGGGTGCGCTTTATCCGGGCGTCTCTTGACGATGCCACCGCCACCATGGCCGCATGCGAGGGGATCAAAACCGTGTTCCATGTCGCCGCCCGCGTCGGGGTATGGGGCCGTTACGATGATTTTTTTCGCACCAACGTACTTGGCACGCGTGCCTTGCTGAAGGGCTGCCACCAACATGGCGTGAAACGCCTCGTCTACACCAGCACCCCGAGTGTGGTTTACAACGGCCACGGTCATGCTGGCAGCGATGAATCGCTCCCGCTTACCACCAATTGCCCAAGTCCGTATCCGCTCACCAAGGCCATCGCCGAGCGTGATGTCCTTGAGGCAAATTCCGCCGAGCTGCGCACGGTCGCCCTCCGCCCGCATTTGATCTGGGGCGTGGGGGACCCGCACCTCGTTCCGCGGGTGTTGACGAAGGCCCGCGCCGGAAAACTGCGCATTATCGGGCACGGACAGAATCGGGTGGACATGGTGCACGTGAGCAACGCCGTCGATGCGCACCTATTGGCCGAGCAAGCGCTTAAACGCCGCGTCGCCCCGGGAGCAGGGCGCGCCTACTTCATCACCAACGACGATCCGGTCCTGCTTTGGGATTGGATCAATGGGTTGCTAACCGCTCTCGGCGAACCACGAGTGACCAAAAAAATCTCTGTCGGCGCTGCCACCGCCATCGGCGCCACGTGCGAAACCGTCTGGAAAACCCTGAGTTTAAAATCCGAGCCGCCCATGACCCGCTTCATCGCCAAGGAACTCGCCACCGATCACTGGTTTGATATTTCAGCGGCCAAGCGCGACCTCAACTATGCGCCGCGAATGAGTATGGCAAACGGCACGGCAGAGTTGGTCGCTTCATATTTGTCCAAGGCCAAGTTCAAAAAATGAACCTCCGCCAAATTCTCCTGCCGGCGCTGGCGATGGCCGCCATCGTGTTGCTCTCCAACGTGCTCGTTCAATACCCCTTGAACGCATGGCTGACTTGGGGCGCCTTTTCTTATCCGGTCGCCTACTTGGTAACCGATGTGTGCAACCGCGTTGTCGGCGCCCAACTCGCACGACGAGTAGCTTGGATCGGATTTGCCATCGGTTTGACAAGCTCAGCGCTATTGGCCCCCGTGCGCATCGCCATCGCATCGGGCACTGCGTTTATCGTTTCGCAACTTCTCGACGTCGCAATCTTCAACCGCCTGCGTCAGCAAAGCTGGTGGAAAGCACCGTTCCTTGGTTCCTCCGCCGCCTCCGTTGTCGATACGGGCATATTTTTTAGTCTGGCCTTTGCCGGCACCAGCATCAGCTGGCTGCATCTCGCGGTCGGCGACCTCGCGGTAAAACTAATCATGGCTGCGGCGCTTCTGCCGGCCTACCGACTGTTGATCAATCGGCTGGTTAAAACATAAACTTCCTCATGTCCGCTGACGGACCGCCTCGAACAGGGTGATAATCGTGGCCACCGCCACGTTGAGTGAATCGGCCTGACCTGCCATCGGGATCCGCACGGGTAGGTCGGCATTTTTCAACCAAAAGTCGCTGAGACCGTATTGCTCGCTACCCATGATGACGGCGAGGGGACCGCGCAGGTCGGCCTCGGTGTAGAGCTTCTCGGCCGCGGGCGTGGTCGCCACCATGCGGACCCCCTTGGATTTCAGCCACGCATGCACCGCAGTACTCTCCGCCACCACCAACGGCACGGAAAACAGCACGCCGGTGGACGCGCGCACCACATTGGGATTAAAAATATCCGTCACGGGATCGCACACGATCACAGCCTCGCAACCGGCAGCATCGGCACTGCGCAGGATGGTGCCCAGATTACCGGGTTTTTCAATCGCCTCGACCACCAGAAGAAAGGGCTCGGCACTCAAGGTAAGATCATCGAGTGAGCGTTTCCATTGCGGGGCCATGGCTAATAACCCATCCGGGCGTTCCCGATAGGCGACTTTGGCAAAGGCCTCCTTGGACAATTCCACCACCAAGGCCCCGGCGGCCACCGCTTGCTCTATCAGGGCGGGTTCATTTTCTCCCAAAAACCATTCCGGGCAAACATAGAGTTCGTGCAGCTGAATGTTCTTTTCCAGGGCCCGGCGGATTTGCCGGTAACCTTCGACCAGAAAAACCCCGGCCTCATCGCGGGGCCGACGATCACGCAGCTTCACGAGCTGTTTGATCCGCGGATTCTGCAAACTGGTGATTTTTTCGACGGCCATCTGCCTTGTTTCTAGCCAAGGAGACCCGAAGCGCACGGAGAATCTCAGCAGACTTTCAGCTTTCGCTTGTCGAAGATTCACTGTGTTCTCGGTGTCTCCGTGGCAAAAACGAAATTCAAAGACCATCCTTTCCCCTACCATCACGAGCTGGAGTTGGATATATCCACCCTGACCAACCGTGGGGTGGGGCTGGGTCGCGTAGCGCTGAAAGCTACCGGGCCAACGGAAGCAGCTGGGCTCGCCCTGCGAAATACCGCAGAGCGAAGCGAAGGACCTGACCTGCGAAGCCCTGCTGAACAGAGCGAAGCGGGCTGGGTGGTGATGGTGCCTTTCACTTTGCCGGGTGAGCGGGTGCAGGTGCGGATTTTCCGAAACCACAAGAATTTCTCGGAAGGCGATCTGGTCAAAGTTCTCACCCCTTCACCTCATCGGGTGGCGCCGCGCTGCTCTTTGTTCGGGCGTTGCGGTGGTTGTCAATATCAGCACCTGAGCTATACCGAACAATTGGGCTGGAAGCGCCAGCAGGTCGAGGAACTATTGCAACACATGGCCGGGGTGTCCTTCCCCGTCGCTCCCGTGGTCGGTTCGCCCATGGAATTTGGCTACCGTTCCAAGATCACCCCACATTTCAATCCACCGCGCGCCGACGGTGAAATGCCCATCGGTTTTCTTCGCCAGGGCACGCGCTTCGATTTGGTCGATGTGAAGCGATGTGACATCGCGACCGATGCCATCAACGCGCGGCTCACCACCGCCCGGGCCGAGGTGCACGCCAAACGCGACTCTTACCATCGGGGTTCGACCCTGCTGCTCCGCGATGCCGGCGGCGACGTCACCACCGCATTCGATACCATTGTTACCGAGACCGTGGGCGATTTGAAACTACGCTTTCTGGCCCGTGATTTTTTTCAGAATAACCCGTTCATCCTGCCCGCGTTCACCCAATATGTCGGCGCCCAAGCGTCGGCCCGTGGGGCCAAGTTTCTCGTCGATGCCTATTGTGGCAGCGGCCTCTTTGCTTTGAGCGCCGCCCGTTCATTCGAGCGCGTCGCCGGGGTGGAGATCAGTGAAAGCTCCATTGTATTCGCCAAGGAAAACGCCACCGCCAACGGCATCAACAACGCTACTTTTCTCGCAAGCGATGCGACGGCGATCTTTGCCGATCTCGAATTTCCCGCCAGTGATACTGCCGTGATTATCGATCCACCCCGCAAGGGCTGCGACCCGGCTTTCGTGGAACAGCTCATCGCCTATGGTCCGCGCACGGTGGTCTATGTTTCCTGTGATCCGGCCACCCAGATGCGCGACTTGGTAGGCTTTCTCGCCGCCGGTTATACGCTCAGTGCCGTGCAGCCTTTCGACCTGTTCCCGCAGACCCGGCATCTGGAGTGTGTGATCACGTTGGCAAAGTCAGAATGATCGTAGGCCGGCGTTTCGTGCACAGCGACTGTCCGCCACTGGCTAGCGCATGTTGCCGTTTTGAGCCAGCAAACAGGCGGCCTACAAATCGAAAATTGACCCACGCCCCCAAAGAATGGAACGGCTGTAAGGATTGCCATATGCTAAAAAATGGCATGATGTCGTGCCCATAATCCCATGGCTAATTTCTCTTCTTCATCCCATATTTGGACTTTCTTCCGCACTGGCGGGATCGATCAAGTCGCCCTCAACTCCGGGGCCGATCTCGTCAACCTGGAGCACCTCGATCAAAAACTCTGGGTCGCGTTGAGCTGTCCCGTGAAGGGTCTCGAAATTGATGAAAAAACCCTGGCGTTGATTGACGCGGATGGGGATGGCCGCATCCGGGTGCCTGAACTGCTCGCCGCGGTAAAATGGGCCGCCGCCCATTTAAACAATCCCAGTGAACTGCTGGCTGGATTTGACCGACTGGCCATATCTTCCATCAATACGAGCACGCTGGGAGGCAGCGTGCTGCAGGCCTCGGCCAAACAAATTTTAAGAAGCCTGGGCAAGGAAGAAGGCGGAGTGTTGACCACCGCTGATGCTGCCAACACGGCCGCCATCTTTTCCGCAAGCGTGCTCAATGGCTCTGGGATCATTACACCCGAAGCCACCGAAGACCCGGACGTTCAGACCCTGATTAAAGACATCATCACCTGTGCCGGTGGCACCGCATCCCGATCCGGTTCCCTCGGCGTGACCGCCGAACAGGTAGCTACTTTCTTTGCCGATCTCACCGCCTACAGCAGGTGGGTTGAGCAAAGCGGCACCAAGGACATCGCGGTGCTGGGTGATGCCACGGCGGCGGCTTGCAGTGCCATCAAAGCAGTGCGCACCAAGGTCGAGGATTACTTTGCCCGGTGTCGCATGGCCGCCTTTGATCCCCGCGCCATCGCTGCACTCAATCGCAGTGAATCCGAATACCTCGCGATCGCAGCCAAGGACCTGAAACTCTCCGCTGAAGAAGTTGCGGAATTTCCTCTGGCCCGAGTGGAATCGAGTCAACAACTGCCCTTGCTCGAGGGCGTCAATCCGGCGTGGACTGCCGCCCTCAAAAACTTGCACGAAACTGCGGTTACGCCGATTTTCGGGGCGGAAAAGTCCAGCCTGAATGCCGAGGAGTGGATGGCGCTCAATGAAAAATTCGCCGCCTATGAAACCTGGCTTGGCGGCAAAGCCGGTTCCGCGGTGGAAAAACTCGGCCTGACCCGCGCCAAGGAAATTCTTGCCGCAAATGGGCGTGAAGCGCTGGCCAAACTGGTTGAAAAAGACCAAGCCCTGGAGCCTGAGTTCAAGGCAATCAGCGATGTTGAACGTCTCGCCCGTTATAATCGTGACCTGCGCGAACTCCTGCACAACTTCGTGAATTTCGCGGACTTTTTTGCGCGCGACAAACTCGCGGTGTTTCAAGCCGGCACCCTGTTTCTGGATAGCCGTTCCTGCAATCTATGCGTGCGGGTGGACAATCCCGCCGCCCACTCCGGCTTGGCCGCCATGAGCAAAGCTTACATCGCTTATGTCGAGTGCACTCGCCCCGATAACGAGAAGATAAATATCGCTGCCTGCTTCACGCAGGGAGACAGCGATTACCTCTTCGTCGGGCGTTATGGTATTTTCTACGACCGTAAGGGTCGCGATTGGGACGCCAAGATCGTCAAGTTGATCGATAATCCCATCAGTGTGCGCCAAGCCTTTTGGGCTCCCTACAAAAAGGTGGTGCGCTTCATTGAAGAACAAGTGGCCAAGCGGGCCGCCGCCGCCGATTCGGACGCCACCAGCAAGCTGGAAACGGCCGCGTTAAAAACGGCGGATACGGCAGCGGCCGGCAAGACCACCGCTGGACCTGCACCCAAACCCAAGTTCGAAGTGGGCACGGTAGCCGCACTGGGCGTCGGACTCGGCGCCATCGGCACGTTGATGGGTGGATTCGTTGCCGGATTCCTCGGCCTCGGATTTTTCATGCCGGTGGGCATTATCGGTATAATTTTGCTGATCTCCGGTCCCTCGATGCTCATTGCATGGCTAAAACTTCGCCAACGGAACCTCGGCCCCATTTTGGATGCCAATGGCTGGGCCATTAACGGGCGCGTTAAGATTTCCGTGCCCTTTGGGACCGCGCTGACCGACCAAGCCGCGTTGCCAAAAAATTCCGTGCGCATCATGGGCGATCCTTACGCCACGAAAAAGCATCCCCTGCGCACTTGGCTGCTGGTTATAGTTGCTCTGGGTCTCGCCGCCGTGGCCATCCGACTCGATAGCGTGAATCGTGGACATTATTTCTGGCAGCCAAAGCCAAAAATAATCGTCGTTGAACCAGCCCCCGCCGTCGTGATCTCACCGGCACCCGCAAAATAAGTTAAATTCCAGGGTGGGATCGTCTGATCCCGCCAACGAACACCGCTTATTTTCAGGCGGGATTACCGATCCGTCCCTGGTTACAAAAACTCACCGATAGTCGATCCACTCGGTGGATGAATATTGTTCGATGAGTCCGTCCATTTCCCCTTCGGCAAATTCTGGCCAAGGTGTGGGCACTGCCTCGATTTGGAGCGCGGCCGCCAAAGCACGGACAAACTCTTCATGAAACAAATCCCAATCCACCGCACTGCCCGACGCCAATCGTGAGATGGAACCCTGAAATAGCAGTCCGCGTTTGTTTCGCTTTTGCGCGGCCCCGGCAATTTTCATTTCGCTCGTGGCATTGACGACATCGTAGAGTTCGGCGCGCTGAAAACATACCCCGCTGGCACCACAGGTCTGGCCTTCGCTGGCAGGATCGCACGCCAACTTCACGACCGCCGGTATTTGCTGGCTTTGCAATGCAAGGGCCAAGGCTTCGTGCACCGTCCGGTAACTCTGCGTGGCACTTAATTCCTCCAGGGGATGACCCCGGGGAATCACGAGAGCATAAGTCCAGTCATCACGATGATCCACAATTCCGCCACCGGTGGGTCGACGGCAAAGATCAAAGGTTTCCCCTGCCGGAAGTTGCGCCCGCACCAATTCAATTTTCTGACTGTAACCAAATGTAAACGCCGGCCGGTGCCAGTCGTAGTGCCGGAATCGCGCAGCCACCGCCGGGTAACGTTGCAGCAATAAAAAATCCGTTGCCATGTTTTCCGATGCACCGGCGGAACGGGTTGAAAGCACGTGCAGGGTCATGATTGGCAATCCATCTACCAGCGGCACCGGGGATCAGGCATCGAGCAGTTTGCGCGCGGCCCGCAGCAATTCACTCAGGGCGAAAGGTTTGGTTAGCGAAATCTGATGCGTCGACGAGAGCCAGTTGAGGGTGTGTTGGGCATTTTGGTTGCACGCATTGAGCACCCGTAAACCGGACTCTTTTCTGTACAGGGTTTGCGCTAGTTTTTCACCTTCAATCGATAAATTGGTCACGAGCAACTGCACGGGCTTGTTAAAACTTACGGCCCGTTTCAAGCCCTCGACGGGCGTGCGGGCATTAATCACTTGGTAGCCATCAGCCGTTAAAATGCCCGCCACCATTTTACACAGAACTTCATCCTCTTCGATCACCAACACCACCTCATGCCCCTTGGTTATCGGCAGCACCGGAATGGTCGCCGCCGCCGGCGTGGGCTCGGCCATATCCTTCACTTCGGGCAGTATGATTTCAAACGTGGAACCGACGAGTAGCTCACTTTGCACCGAAATAAACCCGCCGCTTTGTTGCACCACGCCATACACCAAAGACAAACCCAAACCGGAACCCTTGCCTTCCAGCTTGGTGGTATAGAACGGCTCAAATAGTCGTTCCAACGTGACCTTGTCGATACCCGTGCCATTGTCGGAGAAAGCAAGCACCAGATAGTTGCCGGGAGGTGGATTGGTCAGACGTCGGTTGAGTCCCGCTTTGATAACGCGATGACTTGTGCTAATGGTCACCCGGCCACGATCACGCAAAGCATCACGGGCATTGAGGGTCAGGTTGAGCAAGGCTTGCTGAAACTGAACCGGGTCGGTCCGCACATTGCCCAACTTTTCTTCCAGCTCGAGCTCCAACTTACCACTGTCGCCAAGCAGGCGGGTCAGAATTTCCGCATTTTCCCGAATGAATCGGTTGAGGTTGATCACGCGGCTATCCATGGACTGACGTCGGCCAAACGCGAGCAACTGCCGGGTGAGATGAGCCGCTTTGCGACCCGCGTTGTGGATTTCCGTCACTTCATGCAATGCCTGTGGCATGCCCACAAGTTCCACCGCCAGCATCTCGCAATAGCCATTGATCACCGAGATGAGATTGTTGAAGTCATGCGCAACCCCACCGGCCAGCCGGCCCACGGCCTCCAATCGTTGCGCGTGGCCATGTCTTTGCTCCAAATTGCGTTTTTCTGTGGTATCACGGTAAGTGGCGACCAGATGGGTAGGACGACCACGTCGATTCGGGATCACATTGAAAGACCAGGCTGCATAGAGCGCCGTCCCGTTTTTGCGGAGCAAAAAGCCTTCGCCCAAAAACGGGCGGCCCGGGCGGGCACTTTTCTGCCAATGGTCAAATTTTACCAGGTCATCCTTGTCGGCGTGAAGTGCGCATTGGGTGCGGGGGGCCAACTCGGCCAGACTGCGACCCGTCATGCGAAGGAAGGTATCGTTGGCGAAGATGATCTTCAGATTGAGTGGATCCGTTTGCATCTCCGACACCACGACTCCATCGCCCTGGGCATGGATCGCGGAGGCGAGTAATTCCAGCGGAACCATGGACGTGGCCTTGGTTCCGCGGGGCGATTTTTTAACCCCGCCGGACTTCTTGACCGATTTTTTCAAGGGGAAAGACGTTCGATAATCCAACTGCCATCCGTTTCACGACGATAGCGCAAGCGATCATGCAAACGGCTGCGCCGACCTTGCCAGAATTCAACGGTTTCGGGCACAACACGAAAGCCACCCCAAAACGGCGGCAGCGGCACGATCTGGCCTGCATATTTTTTCTCCACCGCTTTCATGTTTTCTTCCAAGCCGCTGCGCCCAGCAATAATCGAGCTCTGCGCGGATGCCCATGCGCCGAGCTGACTCGCCAATGGTCGACTGTGAAAATAAGCCTCGGCCTCTTCCCGCGACACCTTGATTACGGTGCCGTTCACCATCACCTGTCGTTCAAGACTGACCCAGGGGAAAACCAAGGCAGCACGGGGATTGCCATCAATTTCGCGGCCTTTGCGGCTTTCGTAGTTCGTGTAGAAAACAAAACCCCGGCCATCCACTCCTTTGAGTAATACCGTGCGGGCCGATGGTCGCCCATCGCGGGTCGCTGTCGCCAGCGTCATCGCATTGGGTTCGGAAATTTTTGCGGCCTCGGCCTCTTGAAACCATTTGTCGAATTGGCGAAATGGATCCTTCGCAAGATCCTTTTCCTTCAGTCCGGCAAGACTGTATTCTTTTCTGAGATCGGCCAAGAGCATGGTGTGGATGTAACGTGAGCCGTTGCTGTGCACCTGTCAAAAATCATCTGATGAGAAGATCGATCTCCAAACTCGCAGCGGGAAATCTTGCTTTCAGCCTGGATCGATCCCCCGGCATAAATTCCTCCTGATCCCTGACCATGTCTGCCGAAAATAGCCGCCCCCGATCGGCAAAGGTCACAACCCAAGTTTAGCAATGAGTCTTTCCACCTCGTCCAATTGCGCCCATATCAACAGGCCTTGTTCTCCATGTCACCCTGGCACTACCCCTTGCTTTTTCTTACCGGCATCATCGCTGGACTGGTCGATTCCATGGCGGGTGGGGGAGGCATCATCACGGTTCCGGTGCTGCTCAACCTCGGGCTGCCGGTGAACGTCGCTCTGGGCACCAACAAACTGCAATCGTCTTTCGGCAGCGTCTCCGCCGCTTGGCATTATTCGCGCCAGGGAGTGGTTAAATTCAACGAATGCCACCTGGGCATCGTCATGACGTTGATCGGCGCCACTCTCGGTGCAGTTACCGTGGAACTGCTTAATGCAGATCTACTTGAAAAAATCATCCCCTGGCTCCTTGGCGCGATTTTGCTCTACACGATATTTCGACCCAACGTGGGCCATCAGGATCATCCCCCTCTAATGCGCTGGCCGTGGTTCTTCACCGCATTTGGCCTCGGGCTTGGATTTTACGATGGTTTCTTTGGGCCCGGCACCGGTGCATTCTGGGCCATCGCATTCGTCGCTGTCCAAGGCCAGAATTTCGTCAAAGCCACCGGCCATACCAAGATGATGAACGCCACGAGCAATCTCGCCTCCCTCGCGGTGTTCCTGTTGCACGGCAGTGTGCATCTCGGCGCGGGCCTAACCATGGGCGCGGGCCAGATTATCGGGGCCAAACTGGGCTCCGGTCTTGTCATCAAACGTGGGGCCCTATTTGTGCGACCGGTCTTCTTGATCATGGTTACACTCACCCTCGGTCGCCTGATCTATCTGACTCTCACGACGCCCTGAACTATACTTTTCTACTACATAAATTCCATGCCTATTACTCCCGCCGCATACATCGATTCCCATTCCGCCGACCTGATCAGTCGCTTAAAAAAACTCGTCGGCACTTCCACCGTAAATCCACCCGGCGAAAACTACACCGCCATCACTTCCTATCTGGTGGACGAACTCAACGCCGTCGGCCTGAAAGCCCGCCGGCTCACCATCCCCACCGCCCAACTCAAAAAAGTCCTGCCGCCCGAACAGCACGCATACCCACGCTACAACGTGCTGGGTAAACTGGCGGCGCGCGGGGCCAAGAAGACCATCCACTTCAACGCCCACTACGATGTCGTGCCGGTGTCGGGTAAGTGGAAACACGGCAGTCCATTTAGCGCCACCGTTGACGGTGATTGGATTTACGGTCGCGGCACCGCCGATATGAAAGGCTCCATCGCCAGTTTACTACTCGCGCTGCAAGCCCTCAAGGCCACCAAGACCACGCCAAAAATGAACGTCGAAGTATCATTTACGGCCGACGAGGAAACGGACTCTTTACTCGGCGCCGGTTGGCTCGTCGAAAACGCGCCCATCAAGCCCGACTACGCCATCGTGATGGAAGGCGCCGAACTCGATCAGATCTGTTGTGGCCATAACGGCGTCGTCTGGCTCGAAGTCACCGTTCACGGCCAGGCCGCCCACGGCTCAACTCCTGCGCACGGCATCAACGCACTCGAAAAAATGTCTGCGCTTGTGATCGCGTTGGCCGACCACAAAAAGACGCTCGCGCGCCGGGTTTTCAAAGCGCCCGATGGCACCATTATGCGCCCCACCATCAATGTCGGCGGCATGTTTTCCTCCGGCGAAGGGGGCAAGATCAACACCGTGCCCGCACTCGCCCAGTTCACCCTCGACCGCCGGGTGCTCGCCGTGGAGACCGTGGCCAAAGTCGAAAGCGAACTGCGCAGGTTTCTCGCGACCGCCGCCAAAAAGATTCCGCAGTGCAAAATAAGCATCACGAAGATTTCCGACAACCATCCGTGCTTTAACCCGCCCACGCATCCGTTCTTCACCGCCATGGCCGAAACGCTGAAGCGGGTGCGAAAAAAATCCTCCACTTATCAGGTCTCGTCCGGATTCAACGACATGCATTTCTTTTCGCATCAACTGAAAATCCCGACGCTCGGTTACGGCCCCGGTGGCGATGATATCCACGCCATCGACGAACGTGCCCGCATCAAGGAGCTACTCCGCTCTGCAAAAATCTACGCCGACCTGCTCACCACCTTCGCCGGTTAGAAATGTAATTAAACACGAAGCCCACCAAGCGCCCGAAGCCAGATTCCAGATCGATCTTGGTGTTCTTGGCGCTCTTTGTGGTAAAAGAATAATCACCCCGCGAAACCGCGACGGATCATATTGATCGCGATGGCTGCCAACAGCATGGAGATGATTTTTGAGATCGCGCGCAGTCCTGTCGGGCCGATCTTGCGACCAAGCCAATCACTGTAGCCAAAGGCGAGGGCGACAATTCCAAGGTTCACCACCAGTGCGGCCAACGTCTGCCAAACCCCCACCGTATTCGCGAGCAAGAGCAGGGTGGTGATGGTGGCCGGGCCTGCGATCAGCGGCATCCCCAATGGCACCACGCCAAAACCTTCCACCAATGGAGCGGGTTCTTCCGCCGCCGAATGGATCAAATCCTGCGCCGCCAAAATAAACAGGATCAAGCCACCCGCGATTTGGAAGTCACTCACCGTAATCCCCAAGGCACCAAACATGCTTTGACCGAGAAAGAGAAACAACAGGGCCACGCCACCACCGGTCAAGGTCGCCTGGCGCGTTATCCGCCGCTTGGTGGCCGGCGGTGTGCCCCGCCCGAGCGCCAAAAAGATCGCCACCAAACCGATCGGGTCGATGGCCACAAACAACGGGATGAACGCCTGGATAAAATGCTCCAACATCCCGGCAACATCACCGACCCAAGGTCATCTGGCAAGCAGCTCAGAAAGCGGCGTCGGCCGTTGAACCTCCAGAAGCCGACGCGCGGGAGAGCCGCGCGAAGACCCAACTGGCGATCAGTCCCGCCAAGGCAAACCCCGCCACGACGGCAAAGACCTGTTGGTGCCCGCCCGCACCGGGAGTTCCGTCAAGCAGCAGTCCCATGATTGGACCCATGAAGACGTCGGGCGTGTATCCGATGACCGAAACCAAGCCGACCGCACTGCCGGTGAAGGCGAGGGGAATGGACCCTTCGCCCATGATCGCAAAATACAATCCGCGCAGGGCAAAGATCCCTAGACTCGCCGTCGAAATTGATAGCAAATAAATCCACCACACCCCCTCTTCGATCAGACCGGAGGCCAGCACAAGACTACCGGCGACAATTAGCGCAAAGCTCGCCAAGGTCATCTTGACCGAGCCAAACCGGTCGGCCAAAAACCCAGCCCCAATCGCCGCCACCGGACGCATCCATAGCGATACCAGGCCCACCTTGGCGGCCGCCACTTCGTTGAGCCCGAGGACCTCCTTGGCATACAGCGAGAAATCGTCCGTCGCCTTGAAACCCACGTAAGCGCAGATCACAATGAAGGCCTGCAACCACACGGTCGGCAAGCGCACCGCATGTTTCATCCCGTCCATATCGAACACCGGCGCATCACTTTTTTGCCGGTTGGGATGCGGGGGCAGGGCAAACCAGATCAGGATCGCAGCCCCGCAAGTAATGGCGATTACCACCATAATGATCTGCTGGAAGGCTGCCGTGCGTTGCTCGAGGCTGGCCGAAACAATATCGGTCGGCAGCAACCCGGCATAGATGCCAACCAGCAATGACCCGATCACCGCTGTGAGCAGCCCGCGACCTCCGTCGAGCAATCCGAACGCCGCGCCCTGCAACGATTCACCGCCCCATTCCCGGGTGGCCTTGATCAAGGCCGACCAAAACAGGGCGATGGTTGTAAAACCCCAGTAGGCGAACAACAACTTCAGCGATGCCAGCGAAGGAATCGCCACCAAAAGCAAGCCTCCCGCCGCCGTCGTGACCAAGGCCACAGCCAGTAACGCGCGGGGCGCAAAGCGATCCGCCAGCGGTCCGCCTAAAAAATATGCCACCATGGCCACGATCCCGTAAAAGGAGAACGCCGCCCCCAACTGCACGTTGGTCAGGCTAAAGACTTCCAGCAGCGTGGGCCGAAAGATTCGGGCCAGCACAAACGGGAGGAAAAAGATGGATTCTCCCGCCGACACCAGGGCGAGTAGCACGAGCCCCCGGCGCCAACCTGAAGGGCGCGCGGCGGGGTTGTTATCACCGGGCATCCGTTGAGTCGATGTCCGCGTTGGTCAGGAAGTCGGCAGGAATCGGCGCCGTCACTCGGCCCACCAGAGCGTAATACTGCAGGGGAACCCCTTCCATCGACACGCGGTGAACATAGCGTTCCAACTGATAAACCCGCAGGTATTTGGGAAAAATCAGTTCACGCACAAATCGTGAAAACCCGGTCTGGTCGGTATGATCGAGGAAGGTTTCCTTGATGTTAAACGCCACCCAGCCGCCGGTTGGGATCAGGCGCAAAGCCTCGAAAAAAGCTCCGGGAGGAATATCGCCGAACCCGAGCGCCGCCACCGAGGTCAGGCAATCGAAGTTCCACTCCTTCAGTTCCTGTTTCTGATCGTCGGTCAGAGCGGTAAAATCCGCCACCCAGTAATCATCGTAAACCATGGGTCGGTCGCGGTAGGCCGCGGTCCGGGCCTCCGGGATAATGTCCACGCCCACCACCCGGGCCGCTCCCACCTTGCGAATCATTTCCGCCATGATCCCGTTGCCCGCGCCCAGATCCAGCACCCGCAGTTCGCTGCAACTCTTCATTTCCGCTGCCAGACTGCGTTGAAGCAGCTCGGTCACCTTCTGCGGTGAAGTGCACATGAGGCGGTCGTAAAAAAGCTGCTCATAGAGTCCCGGCCGGGTAAAAATGGCATCATAATCGTGAAAGAGCAGCTTCACGCGCTGACCGTCTTCGATAATATGGAAATAGGCCTCAGATTGACTGAGATCGTGTTCTTGGGTGGATGGAAACTGAATGTGGTGGCGATGGGACATTATTGATAGATTGGCCGGGAACTAATCCCGAAAAAATTGGTTGAGTTTGCTTTTGGTTCTGAGTCATCGCGTAAAATATCACGTTCGAGTTGGCTGCGGATGGATGATTTACATGGTGGTAATGGTTGAACGTGTGCTCTTTCGATGATTTCGATCGAATAGCCTTACATGAATACCCAATGAACCAAGGCAGGTCAACGGTTCGCCGAAATCATATGCCTTAGGCCGGACGTCCGGGTCGTTTTTCACCCTTGTTTCGAGGTGATGAACACCGCTAGGTTGCTCTTTCATTTTTATGAAAATCGACGCCAAACTTACGCCCCAGAAACTCCAAAAGAAAGTGGACCGGCTCTTCGACCTCGCCGGCCAGAAGATCCACCTGATCAACAAATCGTGGGATTCATCCAAGGGTACCCCCGTCTTTACCGAGCAGGGTAAATATACTTCCAAGGGTTGGACCGAGTGGACCCAGGGTTTCCAGTTCGGCATGCAATTCCTGCAATACGACGCCACTGGCGAGGAGGAATATCTGGAACTCGGTCGCGCCAAGACCCTTAAGCACATGGCGTCGCACGTCTCCCACATCGGCGTGCATGATCACGGGTTCAACAATGTTTCCACCTATGGTAATCTCCGTCGGTTGATGCTCGAAGGCGCGATTCCCTTCAATCAACACGAGCTCGATTATGCCGAGATCGCGCTAAAGGTCTCCGGCGCAGTGCAGGCCGCCCGTTATGCCTCGACCAATCAGACCACCCCTTGGTCACCAGTAAAAGGCTCCCCCGGGGTGGTGCCCGGCGGTTACATCTACTCCTTCAACGGCCCGCAATCCCTCTTTTCCGACACCGTCCGTTCCATGCGCTCGCTCTCAGTCGCGCATCAACTCGGCCATGTGCTGATGGGCGAGGGCGACAAACCCATTAATCTCCTGCACCGCTCCATCACGCACGCCGCGACCACCTCGCGCTACAACGTATTCTTCGGCCAAGGTCGCGATATCTACGACATCCGCGGTCGCGTCGCCCACGAATCCATCTTCAACCGCAACGACGGCCAATTCCGTTGCTCGAGCACCCAACAAGGCTACTCCGCCTTCAGCACTTGGACGCGCGGTGCGGCCTGGATCATCTGTGGCTATCCCGAGCAACTTGAGTTCCTCGACACCATCGATGATCGCGAACTCAAGGCCGTTGGTGGGCGCAAAGCGGTGACCAACCTCTTCCTCGAAACCGCCAAGGCCGCCAGCGATTTCTACATCGATGGCTACTCCGCCAAGGACGGCGTGCCGTATTGGGACAGCTGCGCGCTCAATACCCACAAGCTCGGCAACTTCACCAAGCAGAACGCCGATCCATTCAACGATCACGAGCCGGTCGATAGTTCCGCCGCCGCCATTGCCGCGCAAGGTTTCCTCCGGCTCGGCAAATATCTCACCGAAAAAGATTCAGCCGCGGCGGGTAAGAAATACACCCAGGCCGGGCTCACCATCGCCAACACGATCTTCGACGAACCGTATCTCTCGACCGACCCGAAACATCAGGGCCTGATTCTCCACAGCATCTATCACCGCCCTAACGGTTGGGATCACACCCCCAAGGGACGCAAGGTTCCCTGCGGCGAGTCCTCCATGTGGGGTGATTATCATGCGATGGAACTCGCACTCCTCATCCAACGAATGGGCGGCGGCGAATATCACAACTTCTTCTGAGGAACCGGTAGAGAATATTGTAGGGCGGGGTTTCCAAACCCCGCCTTTTTATTTTACCGCGGATTAAACGGATGGTCGCGGATACGAACCCATTTATTCTTGATTTGTAGGCAGCGGCGGTTGTCCCCCTCGACTAGCTCGGGGCCTGAGCCTGTCGAACGGCCCAACCGCCCTGAGTTTGATTCGCAATATATGAGGGCAGTTAGGGATAACGGCCCCCACCAACCATCAGTGATCATCTGTGATCATCTGTAATCCGCGGGTAAAAAAAACTCCGGCCAAATCAGTCATATAATGTGAACGTCACCCATGGGTTGCCTCATGGCACTGCCTCTGCTGTGGTGGGTGAATGTCTGTTCCGATACTTTACGAGTCCCACTGCCACACCCCGCTGTGCAATCACGCCTACGGTGAACCCGTCGAATATGCGGCCCAAGCCATGGCCCGGGGACTGCTTGGCATCATCTTCACCTGTCATTGTCCGTTGCCCGATGGCTTTTCCGCCAATGTGCGCATGAGGCCGGAAGAGTATGAAACTTACGCCGAAATGGTGGCCGCCGCCCGCGAGGAATATGCCGGTCGCGTCGATGTGCGGCTCGGATTGGAGAGCGATTACTATCCCGGCGTCGAACCGTGGCTGGAAAAACTGCACGCCCGATATCCGCTGCATCACGTGCTCGGATCGGTGCACCCCCAGGTGCAGGATTATCGAAAACACTATTTCAAGGGAGACTGGTTCGCCTATCAGCAGGTTTATTTCGATCATCTGGCCAAGGCCGCGGAAACGGGTCTTTACGACACCCTCGCGCATCCCGATCTCATAAAAAATGAAGCCCCCCATGAGTGGAACTTCGCGCGCATCCAGCCTTACATCGAAAGCGCGCTGGATCGCATCGCTGCTTCGGGAGTAGCGATGGAGCTCAACACCAGCGGTCGCCAAAAAACCATTTCCGAGTTCAATCCCAGCCCAACCATCCTCAAGTTGATGCACGCCCGTGGCATCCCGGTGGTGTTAGGGGCCGATGCTCACATCCCGGAGCGAGTCTCCGAAGGTTATGAAGATGCCATGCACGCGTTACAGACTGCGGGTTACTCCGAGATTAATTTCTTCCTCGATCGAAAACGCCAGACCGTCTCGATCACCGTTGCCTTGGCGTCACTAAAAACGGTTTTGCCGCGGAAACACTGAGGCGCAGAGATTGTTTTTGTAGGGCGGGATCGCCTGCCCTAAGTGCACCGAAGGGGCCGATCCCGCCTGCTTAATAACCGCGGATTACATGGATGAACGCGGAATTAATATGATGTGAGGGTGGGGGCGGTTGTCCACCTCGACTAGCTCGGGACCTGAGCCTGTCAAACGGCCCAACCGCCCTGAGTTTGATCCCCCCTCTCCAAGGCCCGTGAAGGATAACGAGCCCCTCTACAATTCGTGTCTATCCGTGGTATTCACCGGTTCGGATTTAAACTATTAGCGTTCATTCGTGGTTAAGGTTTTGGATTTAAAAGAATCCTCTCATCCCAGCGTCTGCTCGATAAATTCCATATCTTCCGCACTCAATTCGCGGTCCGCCGCCGCCAGATTACAAGCCACCTGCCGCTCATTGCGAAAACCGGGAATCGCACACGCGACATTCGGATGATTGAGAATGTAGCGCTGCGCCACCGCAGAAAGATCCTCGATCGTATCGCCAAAACGGGCTTTGAGTTTTCCCATCTTGGGTTTGAGTTTGCGCAGCGTCTCGGTCGAAAACTTCACGCTGTCCTTGCGATGGTCCCCGGCTTCAAACTTTGGTGGGTTCTCCGCATCAAACTTGTCGAGCATCAGGCCTTGTGCCAGCGGACTGAAGGCCACGTAGGACATCTGATATTCCGCCAATAATCCGGGCACTACGCCACCTGCCGTAAGGAAATTTGGTTGCAGCGCATTGGCCCATGATTGCAGCACCATCGGTTTCACGATCGGCACCGCCCGCGCAAAGTGTTCGTCGCTGTAGGCGCTTTGTCCCTTGAGTCGGATTTTTCCCTCGGCCACCAAGGCATTGAGCGTGTCGGCCGCGCCCTGCAAGAATTCACCCTTCGGCCCGAAATCACCGTGATGCAGGTAATACAGATCGATGTAGTCGCGGCCAAGATTTTGCAGTGACTGCTCGCATTGGTGCCGAATATGTAGCGGATCGAAAGCGTGCTCCGCCGTGCCGGGGAAGTGCCCGATCTTGGTCGCAATCACGAAGTCGGTGGTTTTCAACCCGAGGCGTTTAAGCACCCGTGCGAGCATCAGCTCCGCCTTGCCGTTGCCGTAAACATCGGCGTTGTCGAAGTGGTTCACCCCGGCATCCACCGCCAGCTTGATGGCTGCGGTGACCTCGTCCTCGTTGACGTTGGCCCAACCGTTGGGGGAGCCATTGACCCAATTCAACCCACCCATCGTCCAGCAGCCGAGGCTGACTTCCGAAACCTTGATGTCACTGGTGCCGAGTGCGCGGTATTTCATGAAATCCAGTAAGGTTCACTCTGCTCCCAGCGCAACGCTCAGCTTCAGTCTCAGGATCTTTATCTTTCCTCTTTATCATTACTCTTTCTCTGCTTGGCCACGGAGACGCAAAGGCACGGAGCCAAACAGGTCTCGATTCATTCCGGCGCTGATTACACGGATGATCGCGGCAATGAACTGGTTTTCGGGTAGGGGCCGTTGTCCCCAACGG
>DFDG01000161.1:0-4034 GCA_002367815.1 Opitutaceae bacterium UBA3033
GATGAGATTAAAGAGGGTAAGTACATCTGGGTTATCCACCCGAAACATGCGGTATGTATCGGCTTTCTCGGCGTTATACAGCACGTCGAGCAACCAAAGAATCGGATCCAGCAGGTAGTCAGTCTTACTCTCGGGATGGAGTATGAGTTCACGCTTAAGCTCCCACGAACCGAGAGCTTCACCCGCGGGCGTCATCACGGTCTGCTTTTCCTGCAGCATCAGTAGCGAGCTACGGGCCACGGTATCCATGGGTTTGATTCGGCCATTGGTCAGTACCGGTAATTTACCGAATTCCATGACATCAAACGCGGTGGCAGGTTTACGGGAAACCAATGTGCTTGCCACCCAAACCGCACCCAGCAGTAAAACCAATAATGGAATATACTTTTTCATGCGGTGGCGAGGCGTTGATGGCTGAATCGAACCAGAGAGAATGAAAATTGAATCAGAAGTCCGAGCATCATCAGGACGCAGGAAATATAGGGCAGCATCCAGCTGGGATTATGCACAACCTGCAAAACCGTGGTGCGGTCATCGTTGTCGAAGCCTGCCTGGTAAAAAGTCAGCCCCGCATAACGCATAGGGTTGTTCATGTAGATCAACACTTCACGATCATCCAAGCCATCAGGTGTTGTCAATTTGATGCGGCTGGAAAAGTTTTTGGGGATTTCCGTGCCGGCATAAACGTCGTGAGTGAAGTCGAGCAGCTTGAGAGAGTAGGGTTTGTAATTGCGTTCAAAGCGGAGTGAGACAGCGAAAGTTTGACTGGCATACTCAAATGTTTGGGGCATGAGTAATTGGGTGGAGACCAACCAGGTGCCAATCGATCCCTCCGGTCCGATCAATTCAACGAATGCGGCCGCAAGATTGCGCTCATCTGGTTTGTAAGTGAGCGCCAAGGGAGTGGTGACAACCCTTGGTCCAATGCCCACGGTGGCCGGTGAGACCGGGGCCTCCTGGACCTGATTGCGCATTTGCAGAGCTGCGTTGGGATAGTAGTCGCGCACGATTACGCGGAAGGGGAGTTTGGGATGCTGCACTTCCTGACGACCAGCCAGAATATTTTCTGGCACGGCAACGACATCGTCGAAATCCGAATCGCTCGTGTTGATAATCACCAATTCATTTTCCCGGTAGCTTTCCGAGTAATTCTTGGTTTGGCCTTCATCCAGCCGCATTTGATACTCCTCCTGCCACAAACCGGTGAGTAATTCGCCGACCAACAACAGGATTAGTCCGGTGTGTATCAGTTGGATGCCTGATTTCTGCCAAGTGAATTGGAAGCGTTTGATATGGGCGGCGATGAGATTGATAAGCAACAGCCCGCCGATAAAATATCCCCCGGGAAAAACCGGCACCGGAATCTGGGTTCCCGGAATTTTGCTCAAGACGATGAACGTGCGGAAAAAATGCTCCTGCACTCCCCAAACGCCGAGTTGAACCTGGGCCAAGGTCGCCCAGAAAATCAATATGATAGAGAGGGCCAACAAAACGACGGTGAGTCGCAATGAAACAAAGAAATCTACGAAGGCTTTCCAGATTTCACGCATGGCTTAGTGGCTGTGACCTTTGATGGTTTCAAGAAAGGCAATGAACGAAGATTTCTCATTTGCGACGAGTGCCTCCGGTCCCGTGAGTTTGAAGAACCAGGTATTCCCTTCAAAGCCAACTATGGCGCCGAGGACACGTTGCGGTTCGGGTATTTCCAGATTGGCCATTTCGATGGACTTTAATGTCAGGCCTTGGGCGTTGATGGATGTGACCTGAGAGGACAGGGATTCTGCCGTGATGGGCTCTAGTTTGATTTGACCTCGCCAACGATTGATGTTGGCCAGATCTCCTCCCACATCTCCCGGGAAAGCAGTAATGGATAAATCAGCCGTGGCTCCATCCGGCCCTTTGATCAGGTAGCTCCCTTTACGCATGGACGTTGGAGCCATGGTTTCCCAACTGGTGGGTGCGCTCCAGCTCAAACCTTCGCCATGGGCTGTTGGCACAGCGGTCGACGCCATATCTGATCCTTCGGTCGCTGATGGGACCGGTTGGGTCGATTCCTCTTTGGGCACCCGATATGATGTCACCTTGGCTTCACGGCATGCGGTGAATAACAGCAGGCTGCCAAGGGCAAATAAACTGGCGTAACGAATACACATTGGGGTGAAAGTAATCCGGCATTGCGGGAAAACTTCAACCCAATCCGGACAAGTATCAGCGGGGATTGTTTTGGGAATTAGTGGATACTTGCATCGACCGCGTGAACGGGGAAGCTGGAAGCCATGCAAATCATGCCAATGGGCGATTCCGCTATTGTAATCAAATTGGGCGATGTGATCAAAACGGCCACCTTGGAAAGGGTGCAGGCATGGTCGGCGACGCTGATGAGCAATCCACCGGCAGGCACTTTGGATATTGTGCCTGCTTACAACACCATAACTGTTTTTTACGACTTACAACTAATCAAGGATTTAGAGGCCTTTTGCGCGGATTTGATGCTTGGATTGCGTCGGGCAAAATCTGTGAAAATCGGGAAGCAGCGTACTGTATCTATTCCGGTATGTTATGGTGGTGAATACGGGCCGGATTTGGCGATGATAGCAAAGCGCGCCAATCTCACCGAGAACGCAGCCATAGCTTTGCACAGTCGCGGGCTTTATTTGGTGCATGCCGTGGGTTTTTCCCCGGGCTTTGCCTATTTGGGAGGTTTGGCAAAGAAGCTCCATGCCCCGAGACTGGAGACACCCCGAACACGGGTCCCGGCGGGAAGCCTTGGGATCGGAGGTGCTCAGACGGGGGTATATCCATTCAGTTCACCGGGAGGGTGGAATTTGATAGGTCGCACGCCTCTCCTTATGTTTTGCGCGGACGATCCTGAGCCGGCTCGATTGAGCGTGGGTGATCAAGTCAAATTCAAACCAATCACAGCTGAGGAGTTTCTGGCATGGAAATAAATGTGTTAAGTCCGGGAATGCTTACGACCTTGCAAGATCTCGGTCGGGTGGGATTTCGGCACACCGGACTTGCCACTGGTGGGGCCATGGACGTGTTTGCCCTGCGACTTGCTAATATGCTGATAGGAAATGAAGAAAAGGCAGTTGGCTTGGAGATGACCATGACTGGTGCAGAAATGGAGTTTTCCTCCGACGCCCTGGTTGCTGTCACTGGTGCGAAAATGAGCGGCCTGGAAACGGGCAGACCGCATTTTGTCAGGGCTGGTGAACGTTTGAAGTTCGGTCC
Source organism: Opitutaceae bacterium UBA3033 (assembly GCA_002367815.1). GTDB lineage: Bacteria > Verrucomicrobiota > Verrucomicrobiia > Opitutales > Opitutaceae > Cephaloticoccus. The sequence goes on from DFDG01000161.1 coordinate 3,235, forward strand.
GACCAAGGCTGGATGCCGAACCTACGTGGCAATATCCGGTGGCTTTAATGCGCCCAGTGTTTTGGGCGGCAAAGGAACAGATTTGCGCACTGGTTTGGGTGGACACGAAGGCAGAGCACTGCGTGCGGGTGATTTCTTGACCGTGAACGATGTTAAGCGGGAGATTGTCGGGCGTTGGTCCGTTGACCCCAGAATATTACCGGCTTATCACGCCGGCGCCAGTGTGCGGGTTATCATTGGCCCGGAGGCCACGGATTTTACTCAAGATATCAATCAATGTAATTTTGTCGTCAGCAAGGATTCCGATCGTATGGGCCTGCGGTTGTCGGGGGATAAACTTGCCCGTAAATCCAGCAAGGAAATGATCTCAACTGCGGTGGGAACTGGCACGGTGCAAGTGCCACCAGATGGGTCGCCGATCATCCTGATGGCTGATGCCCAGACCATTGGTGGTTATCCACGCATAGCCCAAGTAATTCAGGTCGATTTGCCGCTTATTGCGCAATTACGACCGGGGGACATGGTTCGATTTGATATTGTTACTCTGGCCGAGGCTCATCGGTTGAGCCGGGACCGGCAAAAAGACATTGGCTTTTTGCGCGAAGGATTAAGGGGTAAATTTCGATGATGCCCATCGATCTTAATTGTGATTTGGGCGAAGGGATTGGTTCCGACGAGATGTTGATGTCCCTGATTACTTCGGCCAATATAGCATGTGGCGGGCATGCCGGTGACGAACAAAGCATGCGCCAAGCCGTAGTTCTTGCGCAGAAGCACGGAGTGGCGGTCGGAGCCCATCC
>DFDG01000161.1:4253-20929 GCA_002367815.1 Opitutaceae bacterium UBA3033
CCCATCCCGGTTTTATGGATCGCGAATTTTTTGGTCGTCGCGAATTGCCGATAACTCCAGACGAGGTCTTTTCCCTCGTATGCACGCAAGTTGAGCATCTGCGCAAGATCGCGTCATCAGCTGGTGCCAGCATTTCACATGTGAAGCCTCACGGTGCACTTTATAATCAGGCGGCCCGCGATCCGTCTTTGGCCGATGCCATAGCCCGCGCCGTCAAATCGATGGATGGCCAATTGATCTTGTTCGGTCCTGCAGGAAGTCAATTGATCGCAGCCGGCATGCAACGAGGTCTAAAAGTGGCCCAAGAAGTTTTCGCTGATCGAAACTATGGTGGGGACGGTCAGCTGATTTTACGCAACCATCCCCTAGCATTGATTAAGGATGTAACTGCCGCCGTCCATCGCGTGGTGCGGATGCTAAAATGCGGGGATGTAATTGCGCTGAATGGGACGTGCTTACCAATTGTTGCGGATACGTTATGTGTGCATGGTGACGGCGCTGATCCCTTGGCGTTGTTGCAGGCATTGCGCTACACCCTGAACCAACAGGGAATCAACATCAGTGCGGTGGGGACATAGAGATTTACTCTTGTCCGGAAGATCAGCGCATCGCCAGAGTCTGGCCCACAACCGGAGTGAATGCCGCCACTACCACACCACGAATATTACTCGCATTCACCGTCACGTAATCATGGCGACGATTGTTGAGGCCAGTCGTGCGCCAGCCGTCCTTGGCCTTGGCCACCAGCACATGTGTAACGGTATGATTGTCCTTGGTGAAAACGACCGACATGCCTCGACTCAGTTGCTCGAAAGGTATCGGTTTTACCACCAGTAACGTGCCACTGCTGTAGAGGGGTAACATTGAATTGCCTTTGCCCTGCAGTACAAATCCACCCGGGAATATCTGAGCCAATCGACTCGCTCGTTGATGTGCTTGGGTCGCCGAGTGGAACTCAGCCATCGGTGACCCTACGACGTAGTTACCCGAGATATAACTTTCCCTGGACTTTGGTGCAGCTTCGGCTCCGGAGACACTCAGCGAACACAATATTGTGCTAAAAACTAAAGTAGTTCGGTGTCTTTTTCTGAACACGCTATGACCATTGGCTCCACTCCTTTTGGGGCAAGGGAATGCATATGAGGTTCATTACCTAAGCCCATCTAGTGGATACCCCCCTTTTTTCGGTTATGGATCTTAGTCCGCAGTCTGAAAATCATCTTAACACCACTGCATCCTGGTTCAGGTGATGGCTCGGATAAAATATGAATACTGTAGCGAAATAGTTAACTATTTGCCGAATCTGAATACCGCGACATCACCGTCACGAAATACGTAATCCTTGCCCTCAAGCCGATATTTACCGGCATCTCGGGCAGCGGAAACACTGCCGAGCGTGCTTAGATCCTGATAGGAAACGACCTCGGCTTTGATGAAGTTTGCTTCGAAATCTGTGTGAATCACACCCGCCGCTTGAGGAGCTTTCCAGCCCTTCTCTATGGTCCACGCCCGCACTTCTTTTTCTCCGGCGGTGAAATAGGTTTGCAGGCCCAACAAAGAATAACTGGCGCGAATCAAATTCGATACTCCTGAATCGGAAACCCCCAGATCCTGAAGGAATTCCTTGGCTTCCTCTGGGGTGAGATCAATGAGTTCGGATTCTATCTTGGCACTGATTGGCACATAGGCGGCGTCGTGATGGGTGCGCACATACTCCGCGACCTTCTGCACGAATGGATTGGCCTCGGCGGTGGCCAGATCGCCTTCCGCAACATTACAGGCAAACAATACGGGCTTGGCAGTCAAAAGCTGGAAAGGCTTCATGACAATTTTTTCCTCTGGCGTGAGTTCAATCGTGTTGGCTGTTTTGCCTTCGTTGAGGTGAGGGGAAAGCTTTTCCAACAGGGCCAGCTCTGCGATAGCCTCTTTGTCGCCGCTTTTGGCTTTCTTTTGGGTCTTGTCGATACGCTTGGCTACTGCTTCGAGATCGGACAACACGAGCTCAGTGGTCACGACTTCAATATCCCGCACAGGATCGACACCACCCATGGTATGAATGACATCCGAGTCTTCAAAACAGCGCACAACCTGTAAAATGGCGTCCACTTCGCGGATGTTGGCGAGAAATTGGTTGCCGAGACCTTCGCCCTTACTGGCGCCTGCGACCAGACCGGCAATATCAACGAATTCAATGACCGCCGGAATGACCACCTTGGTTTTGGCAATCGCTTGGAGTATCGCCAGCCGATCGTCCGGGACGGTCACCACCCCGACATTGGGATCGATCGTGCAAAAAGGGTAATTGGCGGCCTCAGCCTTGCGTGAACGGGTGAGGGCGTTGAAGAGAGTGGACTTACCAACATTGGGCAGACCGACGATTCCGGCTTTCATAAGTGGTCAGAGGGAGGCTGGGGAGTCGGTGCTTGACAAGCCATTTATCGAGCGGTGTGCTTTCCAGCTTTTCCAATCAAGTAACGCTCTGTTAACCTTCTGCTATGGCACTCAAAATTCGTCTTACCCGCGTTGGCGCGATTCACAACCCTCATTATCGGGTCGTGGTTGCCGAAGCTCGTTCCCGCCGCGATGGCGCTGCCGTTGAACTTCTCGGCACATATGCTCCTCGTAATAAAGGTGAGCAGATCAAACTTGATTTGGCCCGGGTTGACTACTGGATCAGCAAGGGTGCCAAGCCCACGGACACCCTTAACTCGATGATCAAGAAGGCTCGCAAGTCGGCAGCGGCGGCCCCAGCGGCAGAAGTTCCAGCAAGCTAATCCATCATCTGAGGTCTTATCGGTTGAAGCTTTCGGCTCCGGATTAACCCGGAGCCTTTTTATTTCCGACCTTGGCGAACGACCCGAATTGAATGTAATTTTCTCCTGTGCGTATTGATATTCTCACGCTGTTTCCTGCAATGCTCGACGGATTTTTATCCGAAAGTATGCTCGGTCGCGCCTGCGAGGCGAAATTGTTGGAGATCAATGTCCGAAATATCCGCGATTGGTCGACGGACAAGCACCACACCACCGACGATCGTCCTTTTGGTGGTGGCCCCGGCATGGTCATGAAGTGTGAGCCTGTAGTTGCGGCGATTGAAGCCGTTCAGACTGCCGGTTGTCGCAGGATATACTTAACCCCTGATGGGGTGCCATTTACTGCGGCCAGAGCTGAAGAACTCTCCAAACTGCAGCATATTGTTCTCTTGAGTGGCCACTACGAAGGAATTGACCAACGCATTCGTGATACGGTCATAGATGAGGAGATCAGCATCGGGGATTACGTCCTCACCAACGGCACTTTGGCGGCGGCAGTGGTGGTGGATGCCATGGCGCGTTTTATCCCCGGGTTTTTGGGTGAGGAAAAGTCATTGACGCACGAAAGCTTCAGCCGCAAGTTGCTCGACTTTCCTCAATACACGCGTCCCGCGGAATATCGAGGTATGTCTGTTCCGGAGATTCTTCTTTCCGGAAATCATACTGAGATAGAGAAGTGGCGAACCGCGCAGCAGGAGGAGAAAACCCGTAAAGTTAGACCAGATTTATTTAAATAAACTCATAGCCATGAACCCGATTATAAAAGAAATCACAGCTGCACATATCAAGCAGGACGTTCCTTCGTTCCGCGTTGGCGACGGTGTCAAAGTGCACGTCAAAGTGCGTGAAGGTGATAAAGAGCGCGTGCAGATTTTTGCCGGCATTGTTATCGCCCGCAAGGGAGCAGGCATGCAGGAAACCTTCACGGTTCGCCGCATCAGCTACGGCGAAGGCGTCGAGAAAGTATTCCCCGTGCAATCGCCCAACGTGGCTAAGATCGAGGTTGACCGTCAATCCGTGCCAATGCGTTCGCGTCTTTATTATCTGCGTGGTCGCAAGGGTAAGGCAGCTATGGCAATCAAAGAATTGCGGGCCGACAAGCGCGCGGCGAAATAATCGCACCATAAAGTCCACTTTTAAAAGGCGAACCCGATCGGGTTCGCCTTTTTGTTGCGAGATTCTGCTTCCCCGTCTGCGATGGTATGATTAATCTCTACGGACTTTTATCATGACATTACAGACCGACATTCTATCACAGGCCGCCAACCAAGCCCGCGGGCTTGCCATCGATGCAGTGCACAAAGCCGGAATCGGGCATCTGGGGCTCGCACTGGGATGCGCGGAGATGGGTGCCGTGCTTTACGGCCATGCCCTCAGTCACAATCCTGATCAGCCGCGTTGGTTAAATCGTGACCGCTTTGTATTATCCGCCGGCCACGGCTCGATGTTCCTTTATGCGTGTCTGCACCTGAGCGGCTACGACCTTTCGCGCGATGACCTCAAGGCATTCCGTCAGTTGCATTCGAAGACTCCGGGTCATCCTGAATTTCGTGAAACCCCCGGCGTGGAAGCCACCACCGGTCCACTTGGCCAAGGGATTGGCAATGCTGTGGGCATGGCGGTCGCCGGTAAAATGGCGGCAAAGCATTTCAATACGCCCCAGCATGAGATCATCAATTATCGCGTGGTTTGTTTGGCCGGTGATGGTTGTATGCAGGAAGGTGTCGCCATGGAGGCGGTTGAGTTTGCCGGCCATCAACAGCTCGACAATCTGATCCTCATCTATGATTCCAACGACGTTACGCTCGACGCGATGGCGGACAAAACCCAGAGCGAAAACACTGCCGCGAGATTCAAGGCGATTGGTTGGGATGTGCAGACGGTAGACGGTCACGACATGGTAGCGTTTCTCAAATCCTACAAGAAAGCCCATAAAACCCAAAGTGGTAAACCGCAGTTGATCATTGCCCGCACCGAAATTGCCCGGGGGATTCCGGAAGTCGCCGGCACGGCCAAAGGCCACGGTGAAGGTGGAGCAAAGTTTGCCGATGGGGCTCGGGCGGGCCTGGGGCTGCCTGCTGACGAACACTTTTTTGTCAGTGAAGAGGTGCGGACCTATTTCAGTGGACACAAAAAGCGTTTGATCCGCGCGACCAACAAATGGAACAAGACTTACAAGGCGTGGCGGACGGCCAATGTTGATAAGGCTGTGTTACTCGATTCGGCCTCGGCCAATCCGATTGCGGCTGAGCTCTGCGCCAAGATTCCTGCATTCCCTGCCGATGTGAAGCATGGTGGCACCCGCGCGGCGGGTCGCGATGTGTTGCAGCTACTCGCGTCTGAGCTACCCTTACTCATTGGTGGCAGTGCCGACCTCTATGGTTCAACCCTGAATTATATCACAGATGCGCAGGATTTCGAGGCCGGCAACCGGGGTGGTCGCAACATCCGCTTTGGCATCCGTGAACATGCCATGGCAGCAATCGCCAATGGGATGGCCTATGATGGAATGTTTCGCCCCAGCGTGGCGACGTTTCTGGTCTTTGCCGACTATTCCCGGCCATCCATGCGATTGGCCGCATTGGCGAAATTGCCGGTGATCTATATCTACACCCATGATTCCATCGGGGTGGGTGAGGACGGACCTACGCATCAACCAGTTGAGACTATTTCATCGCTTCGCGTGATACCGAATTTTGATGTTATCCGCCCGGGTGATGCCGAGGAAGTTGTTGGTGCATATGCTGCTGCGTTGGAACGCAATGACGGGCCGACCCTGATTGCTCTGAGCCGTCAAGCTGTTCCTCTTTTGAGTGCGATACCGGTCGCGGTTCGTCGAGCAGGTGTGCTGAAAGGTGGTTATGTCGCAGTCCAGGAGTCTACCTCTCTCACTCTCATCTTGCTTGCTACCGGTAGCGAACTGCACCTTGCCGTGGCTGCTGCCAAGGAGCTTGGGTCAGGAGTGCGAGTGGTATCGTTGCCCTCATTCGAACGTTTCAACCGTCAAGCAGTGGAATACAGGGAGAATGTCCTGCCCTTTGCATGCCAGCGTCGGATCGCCATTGAGGCCGGAGTTACTGCGCTTTGGCATCAATATGTGGGTCCAAATGGTAAAATTATTGGTATTGATCGGTTCGGTTTGAGCGCCCCGGGTCCAGTTGTATTTAAGGAATTGGGTATAACGGTGGACGCGATATTATCCGCGGCCCGCTCGTTATAATCCATACGAGGAGAGCTTATCCTCTGAAGTTCGAGTTTGAGAGCGCACAGGAAATGAGCGTGGAGATAATTTCGCAGCAACTACTTGCTTTTATAGTTAGCCTCCTGACTATTAGCGCCCTCACGATTACTTGCTTGGACTAATATGCCTTTTTTACTGCTCAAAGATCTTCCTCGTTACGAATGCCTATTGGAGGTGGCAAAAGAGTTCCCGGAACTTGATCCTTCAGCGTGCGAAGCCTACTTGAATCTATTGCGCACGGGTGATGAGGTGATTGCGGTGGTGGAGAAGTTTTTAAGTGAACATCACATTTCCCAAGGTCGGTTCGGTGTATTGATGCAGCTTTGGCGTTCTTCCGGTAGTCGAATCGCGTGTGAGGAAAATGCTGAGAGTTGCCCTATCGGACCACGAACTCCGGCAGAATTGGCCGAAGCAACCGGGGTTACGCGGGCTACCATGACTGGTCTGATCGACACTTTGGAGCGCGATGGTTTGGTCAGACGCCAACCAGACCCAATCGACCGACGGATGATGTCGGTGCATCTCACCAACGAGGGAGAAGCATTTATTCGGCAGATTGTTCCCGGCCACTTTCGACTTATGGCCACGCTCATGCAGCCATTATCAGAAGATGAGCGGAAAACCATGGTCGGTCTCTTGAACAAAATACTCCGTCACGCGTCCACTTGTTCAACTACCATTCTGGAACCAGTTTCATCCTGAATTTTTTATTAATCTAAACTGACCAATATTATGCTTAAGAAAATCCTCATCGCACTTGGAGGCTTTGTCCTGATTGTCGTCTCTTTGGGAGTCTACAAGGCAGCTCAATTGAAAGAAATGTCATCGGCTCCCCATTCCATGCCAGCCGTGACTGTTAGCACTATGGCGGCCAGTGAAGTCAATTGGAGTCCGTCCATTCATGCCATTGGCAGCTTGGCCCCGGTCGAGGGTATCATGTTGAGTGCAGACGCCGATGGCACGATTGAGGAAATTGTCGCTGATAGTGGTACCACCGTAAATCAAGGTGATCTGATTGTGACATTCGACACCAGTGTGGAAGTGGCTCAATTAGCTGCGGCTGAAGCTCGCGCTGAATTGGCGCACCTGCAGAGCAATCGGGCAACTGACCTCCTCGGCAAGAATACGATCAGCCAAGCAGAAGCCGATAAGGCCATCGCACAACTTGATCAGGCACTGGCTGAAGTGGCGGCCCTCAAGGCCTTGATAGCGAAAAAGCAAGTCCGGGCACCTTTCTCAGGACGAATTGGTATCCGCCAAATTAACGCCGGTCAGTTTGTAGCTCGTGGAGCGCCTTTGATGCCTCTACAAAAGTTGGATCCGATCTTTGTTAATTTCGACATTCCCCAGCGTCAACTTTCGGCGCTGAGCACGGGACAAAGTGTTGGCGTAACTGTCGATACTTTCGCCGGGCAGAAATTTATGGCCAATGTGTCGGCGATCAATTCGCAGGTAGATGCCTCGACGCGTAATATCGGAGTGCAGGCCACCATGCTGAATCCTGATGAGAAGCTAAGATCTGGTATGTTTGTGAAGGTTGAAGTGGAACTGCCATCGATGGGAACCATGGTGGCGGTGCCATCCACCGCGATAATTTATGCTTCCTACGGAAACTCGGTCTATATCGTGGAAAATATGAAAGACGCGGATGGGAAGGAATACCTCGGCGCACGTCAGCAGTTTGTGAAACTGGGGGCTACCCGGGGAGACCTCGTAGCAATTATCGAAGGGGTGAAGCCGGGCGAACAAGTCGTCGCTTCCGGTGCCTTCAAGCTCCGCAACGGTGTTACCGTTCAGGTTAATAATGCGGTGCAACCAACCAGCAGCGCAAATCCTACACCGGAAAACACCTGATCAACCGTAACGGGACTTCCAAATGATAAAGAAAAGTTTTACCGATCTCTTTGTCCGCAAGCCGGTCATCGCGCTAGTCGTCAATATCGTGATCTTGGTGCTGGGCGTAGTAGCCTATTTCCAACTCAACACCCGGCAATACCCTCGTAGTGACAGTGCGGTGGTCAACGTGAGCACTATTTATTATGGGGCAAGTGCTGATACCGTGCGGGGCTACATTACCACTCAATTGGAGCGGGTAATTTCAAGTGCCGACGGCATCGATTACATTGAATCAGAAAGTCGATCGGGCTTTAGTTCCATCCGGGTTTATCTACGGCTCAATTATGATACCAATGCCGCCCTGACCCAAATCAGTTCCAAGATTGATCAAGTGCGCAATGAACTGCCGCCGGAATCAGAAGCGCCCACCATTAATGTTGAAACCAGCGACAACCAGTTTGCGTCGATGTATCTGAGTTTCTACTCGGACGAGTTGGATCAGAACCAAATCACCGATTACTTGAACCGCATGGTCCAGCCGCAATTGTCGGCTATCAAGGGCGTGCAAAGGGCGGATATTCTGGGTGGCCGGGTTTTTGCGATGCGTATCTGGCTGAAGCCTGATGAGCTAGCGGCCCGTGGGATAAGTCCCGCCGAAGTTCGCGGGGCATTGGCGAGTAATAATGCGCTCTCCGCAGTAGGCTCAACCAAGGGTTCGATGATCAGTGTCAATCTGGTGGCTGATACCGACCTGCAGAATGTTGAAGAATTTAAACAGTTGGTGGTGGCAGAGAAAAACGGGACAATTATCCGGCTCTCGGATGTGGCTGAAGTGGTGCTTGGCGCGGAGAGCTATGACGAGGAGGTCCGCTTCGGTGGACAAACCGCCACTTTCATGGGAATATGGGTCTTGCCGACGGAAAGCACGGTGGAAGTTATCGAGAGAGTTCGTAATGCCATGCCTGGCATCCAAGTCGCTTTGCCGGCTGGTTTGAAGGGCAAGATCGCCTATGATGCGACCAAATACATCGACGATGCGTTAAGCGAAATTGTTAAAACGCTAACGGAAACACTCCTGATCGTTGCGGTCGTTATCTTTCTGTTTTTGGGCTCGGTCAGATCTGTTCTAATCCCTCTGGTAGCCATGCCTCTGTCATTGATTGGCGCTCTTTTTGTCATGCTGGTGATGGGCTTTACCATCAATTTACTTACGTTACTCGCGATCGTTTTGGCGGTGGGAATTGTAGTCGACGATGCGATTGTCGTGGTGGAAAACATCGAGCGACATATCCGGGAAGGGCAAACTCCGTTTGATGCAGCAATATTAGGTGCACGTGAACTAGTGGGACCGGTTATTTCAATGACGATTACGCTGGCGGTAGTCTATGCGCCCATCGGATTTCAAGGAGGATTGACCGGTGCGTTATTCCGTGAGTTTGCATTTACACTAGCCGGCGCGGTCACCGTCTCAGGCTTTGTGGCACTTACTCTGTCACCCATGATGTGCGCCCAGCTACTCGGTGGAGCCGAAGCCGAAGAGAAGGGACTGACCGGGAGAATCAATCATGAATTTGACCGTTTGCGTCGTGTTTATGACCGAAGCCTCGGCAGTCTGCTGGAAACACGGAATGTCAATTGGCTGCTCGTGTTTGTATTTACCCTCATTTCGGGTTCTCTTGGCTTTGTCATCGCTGGGGTATTTGGCGCCGAGCATCTCTGGGTCAAGCTGGCTGCGGGTGCCGTGGCCGGTTCGATCTATCCGGTGATGTTTACTTCCGATCGAAAAGCTGGCGGCAAACCACTATGGGCCCCGATTATCACGGTTTCAGCGTTATTGCTGACGCTGCTGCTGGTGCCTTTCTTCATGTTTGCCCAAAAGGAACTCGCTCCTAAAGAGGACCAAGGAGTCGTGTTCAGCATCATGCTGCCTTCGCCCACCGCGACGATTGATCAAAACGTCATCTATGCGGCCGAGGTGCAGGATATGTTTATGAACGTGGATGAATATGAAAATTCATTCCAAATTACGGGGGCCAGTTTCGGTTTTTCCGGCATCATATTGAAGCCTTGGTCAGAGCGTTCGCGCACGGCATTGGAAATCGAGCAATCATTGCAGGGTCCGGCTTCGGCGGTGGCTGGTATCAACGCGATCGTGACCACGCCTGATCCTTTGCCCGCAGGGGGTTCCTTCCCGATCGAATTTGTGCTGCGTTCCACGGATGAACACAAAGAGATGGTGGAATACGCCAATCAGCTGGTGCTTTATGCCAACACCGAGGCCAATGCCGGAGGAGGTGCCCCCACTTTCTACTTTGCTGATAGTGATCTAAAGTATGATCTTCCTCAGGTCGAAATTGAAATCGATAAGGACAAGGTGGCCTCAATGGGACTCAGTTTGAGTGAGGTGGCTCGTGATTTGGGTTCGATGTTGGGTGGAGGTTACGTTAATCGGTTTGTCAACGATGGCCGCAGCTATCGGGTTATTCCTCAGGTTGAACGTGGTGAACGTTTAAATCCTGATCAATTGCTCGATTATCATATTCGTGGCCCGCAAGGTCAGCTGATATCGTTGTCTACTATCGCCACATTAAAACACACGGTGCAACCGCGGACTCTTAATCGATTCCAACAATTGAACTCGATTAAGATCACCGGAGTAGGCCCCGGCGTAGATGCCGCCTTGAAGAAGCTTGAGGCCAAAGCCGCCGAAGTTTTACCGCCGGGCTACTCAATTGACTACGGCGGTCAATCGCGCCAATTGCGCAATGAAGGCGACCGCTTGCTGCCGGCTTTGGGCCTGGCCTTGGTGCTGATCTTTTTGGTCTTGGCCGCACAATTCAACGGCTTCCGCGATCCATTTATTATACTACTAGGTTCGGTGCCATTGGCCTTTTTTGGCGCCATGTTGCCGATCTTCCTTTGGAAGACTTCATTGAATATTTATTCCCAGATCGGGCTTATCACTTTGGTGGGTTTGATCGCCAAAAATGGCATATTAATTGTGGAATTTGCCAACACCCTCCAGGAAAAGGGCGTTGCCAAAATCGATGCCATTCGACAGGCGGCTATTACCCGACTTCGTCCGGTATTGATGACATCAGCAGCAACGGTGTTTGGTCACATGATGCTCATTTTTGTCACTGGTCCCGGTGCAGCTGCCCGAAACAGTATCGGCTGGGTTTTGGTCGTGGGCATGGCCATTGGTTCGGTTTGCACCCTGTTTGTGGTGCCAGCTTTCTATGTGCTCTTGGCGCGGGATCATTCAATCAGTCCGGCGACAGAAACCGAATCGGTCGCTGTTCCCCAGGACCCTGTATTCGCCAAATAATTCCTTCGGTTCTGACCATGAAAACATCACATATTATCATCGCATCCGCAGCCCTCTTTGTCGTCGGCGTTCAATTGTCTGCCCAGACAGTCCCATTTGAGCGCGACGGGGAACCTGATCCCAAATATGAAGTTCCGGAGGAGCTAAATCTAAATTACGCGTTGTCCTTCGCGCTCGATAACAATCACGCCATCCGCCAGGCCCGGGAGCGTATTAGAGAACGGGCAGGCATCGTGCTCGAAGTGCGGTCCCTGCAAATTCCCAACGTAACGATGGGAGGAAGTGTTTCAGGTAATTCTACTGATATTTCCAATTCCATACTTGCCCAGCGCAGAGATTGGGGGATCTCGGTGCAAGCGACCCAAGCCCTATATGCGGGTGGTGGAATTCAAGCCTCGGGCCGTAGTGCTTCGCTGGCCCGGGAAGCAGCTGAGCTTGAATTGAGAGGCGTGATAAATGAGCAGTTACTCGCCGTGCGGTCGATGTTCTACGGAGTGTTGCTCGCCAAACAGTTGGTCACGGTTCAGGAAGAGAATATCAAACTCCTAGAAGAGCAGCTCAAGGATGCCCAAAACCGATTTGAAGCAGGTTCGATATCAAATTTTGAAGTATTGAGAGCCAGGGTCGCTTTGGCCAACGGCCAGCCTGATCTGATCACGGCACGCAATAATTACCGTCTGGCGATTGAGGAAGTGCGACAAGTGCTGGGGTTCAGCAACGTCACCGGTAACAACCTCGCGAAGTTGCCAGTTTTTGTGGGTTCACTGAAAGTGGATAAGCATGAAGATGTTGATCTCCGGAATGCACTGAATAGTGCCCATAGTAATCGGCCCGAATTGCAGCGTCTGGCAAAATTGGAAGCGGCCGGTGAAGAACAGATCGTGGTTTCACGTTCCGGTGCTTTGCCTCAGATTTCGGCATTTGGTCGTTACGATTGGGTGCGCGGAGGGCCCAGTTCCGGCTGGAATGACAAACGGGATGGTTGGACCGCAGGACTGCAGGCACAATGGAGTGTATTTGATGGCCGGGCTTCCCAAGGGAAAGTGGCCCAAGCGAAATCCCGTCTCATGCAGACTAAACTTGCAGTGGAGGAAAGCGTGCTGGCAGTTGATGTAGAAGTGCGTCGCTCTCACTCGTCGCTGACCGAGGCATGGGAACTCGTATCGGCTTCAGGAAAGGTAGTTGAACAAGCTGATGAGGCCTTGCGTCTGGCCAAGGTTCGTTATTCGGCCGGAACCGCGACGCAACTTGATGTGCTGACCAGCCAAGTGGAACTTACCCGGGCTCGTTTAAATCAATTGCAGGCCTATTATAGATACCAAGTTGCGGTGGCTGCGTTGCGCAAAGCCATGGGTGAGGCTGATCCATACATCAATAATTGATCCTGAAAGCGTCTTTGACGCAGAAAACATGATTACTGCTGCAACTCCCATCGGCTTGCGGTGTCATTTTTGACATGAAGGCTGTGTCCCGAAAGCTGATTGCGGTGGTTGTTTGTATTATGGGTTTGGGCCTGCTCGCATTGACTCTGGCGATGTTTTCGCCTGTGCAGACTTGGATAGCCCGTCGGGTCTTGGCCAACAGACCGGAGTTGAAGGCTGAATTAGGGCGACTTGAAGTTGAGTTGAATCACATAGTGGTGCAGGATGCTCGGTTTAATGTATCCGGGGCCTTGATGAACCTGCCCAAATTGGAGGTGACCCTTCCCATGAATCGAGCCGTATTCCATCAGGAGTTGAATATTGCCAATTTGGTCGCACGGGGTTGGACCCTGGATCTCACGCATTTTGCACCGAGCTCTGGATTTGCGGCCCAAGTGCCGGTTTCAAGTGCATCGTTCTCCTTGCTATCATCTGCCTATGCGGCAAATCCCGAACCACTGATCAAAGCCGTATTTCAAGGGGTTTTCGCTCATTTACATCTGCCGATCGATCTTATACTGGATGAGGCGATTCTGGAGGGCACAGTTATCCTGCCAATGGGACGGAATCTTGCTCCCGCAGCCGTGCAAGTGAGTCTGGTAGGAGGAGGTTTGAAATCGAACCAAGAAGCAGTGTTTACTTTGCAAGCAAGTCTTGCCTTGGCTGATCAGGGTGGACCGGTGAATGAGGTGCGTTTGGTCTGCTCTATCAATGCCGTCATGGATACGCCGCGTTCATTCTCTAAAATTGCGGCCATGATGAATACGCAAGCCTCAGGAAACGCGTTTCCTCAAGGGGCGCAAATTAACACCGAATTATCGGCTGCGCGGGTGAGTGGGGGAGAAAACTATACCGTATCTCTACAAGCAGAGGGTCGCACCTTGTTGGATATTCAGGCGAGTTATCCGGAAAATTCAGCCCGCTTGGGCGGTGTCTGGCGTCTGAACATTCGCGATACGGATGTCGCCCCTTTTGCCTTGGGTCATGCCTTGCCAAGTTTTGAGGCGGTCGGCGCAGGGATGTTTGAGACCGACACCATGTTTCTTGAACTGCACACGGCAGGCCGGATAAAATCCACGGCGGATCGCTTGCAAGCCGTGCTCCCTTCAGGGGGAAATATTGGGCCACTTACCCTTACCAGTGAGTTTAATATTACCCAACGAGGTACGGTTACCCGTCTGGATAAATTACTGTTGGACATCGGGCGACCCGATCCCTTGCTCAGCATCCAATCTCTCCAGTCATTTGAATTCGATGCAGTTACTGGTGAATTGAAGGTTGCCGATCCGAACGCTGATTTACTGGCCATCGATACGCTTGGTTTCCCAATCGCCTTGCTTGGTCCATTATCGCAGGAATTTGACCTAAAGGGGGGGGGTATCCACGGGCAAATTGTGGCTAGTGCCCGGGATGGCGGTGTATCGCTACATACACGGGATTCGTTGAAAATTAAAAATCTGGCCGCAAACATAAACGGCAATCCAATGGTGGAGGCGCTGGATATTTCGATGAATCTGCAGGCAGATTATAATCCGCAGGGATGGCAGGCTTTGATCAATGGGATGACCGTTTACAGTGCAGGCACCGAATTGCTCAAGTTGGATGTTAAGATCGGGCAATTGCAGGGGAACGATCAACCGCTGAAGGTTACCGGCGTTTTGCGGGCGTCATTGGCCGGTCTATCGCATCAGCCGATCGCAAGGCGCAGCTTGAACCTGAGCCGCGGAAAATTGCTGGCCGAATTCGTTGCGAGCATCGGGACCTCCCAGGAAGTCCAAGGGAAACTTAACGTAACGGATTTAGCTGTTCCCAGCGGTTCGGTTTTTCCATCCTTTGAAAGCAATGCGCGTTTTTCGAGAAGCGCGATGGGTCGGATCACTTTCAATCTCCCGTTAACCATAACTAATGCAAAACAGCACCGTAGCTCGGATTTGACGGCCAGTGGATTACTCGAACCCATTCTAGCGGGATATAAAATCGAGGGAAGGCTACAAAGTGGGCTGATGTATGTGGAGGATTTGGAAATATTCGCTGGACTGGCGGCGAGTCCCATGGAAACCCAAGGTGCATCCAATTTAGTAAACGAAACGGACGCTCGGCCATTTTGGGACGGATTGAGCGGATCATTGGATTTGGAATTAACCAAACTCTTTTATAACGACCTGTTTGAGATGAACCATGTTACCGGAGTCATCCGCATGGAGACTGGAAAACTGAAAATGGAAAAGTTGGAGTCAGGGGTTGGGACAGAAGGTAAACTCAAGTTCGATGGGGAAGTTGGCTATAATGCTCAAGCATCCCGTCCCTATGGATTGAATGCGGTACTGAAGATGCGTGATTTTGATACGGCCCCATTGTTCAGGGCGTTCGACCCCACGAATCCTCCCCAAATTGAGGGCCAATTTAACGTGACCTCTAGCATTACATCGCAGGGACGAAACCCGATGGATCTATTTTCGCGAACCGGTGGTGATTTGCAGATATCCAGCACCGGTGGGATGTTTCGATTAATTTATTCCGAGCTCACTGGGCGGGTGGAAACCGTGGGCAAAGTTGCCGCAGTGGGAGCATTTCTGGGTAATGTTTTGAGCAAGAATAAATCACCTACGGGTATCTCTAGCAAAGTACAGGCCGTGGCGGAGGTTTCCAAACTCCTTTCCGCCATTGCGTATGATCAGATGAACTTGTCCGTTACTCGCGACGATTCACTCAATATAGTTTTCAAGGACTTTACTCTCATATCGCCTGAAGTGCGGTTGATTGGGGCGGGGCAACTAACTGGTGGCACTGACCTCGATTGGTTGCAGCAACCGATGTCTCTTACTTTTCAAATGAAGGCGCGTGGCCGCACTGGCGAAGTGATGAATTACCTCAATATCTTGTCTCCGGATAAGGACGATCTGGGCTACGCCGATTGTGTGCTCCCATTGCACATTGGGGGCAGTTTACTGGCACCGGATACTTCGGAATTGAATTATTCATTAGTAAAACTCACGATCGAACACAGTGGTGCGGGAGACTTGTTGAACCGTCTACTCGGTAAATAATCCGACCTTTGTCATTGATATGAATGTGCCGGGAAGGCCCTGGCTCGGGACTTGCGGGATTGGTAGTCGGAGGCGAGGAAAAAGTGAGATTTTAGATATGAAAATTGAATCGGGTACGGCTCGAATAGTTTTGAAAAGTCCCTCCGTTATTGTCGGCATGGAGTCGTCTCATGTTTTCTTTGCTTAACCCCAAGCGATCCTTTCTGCCGCGTTATCTTGAGATTGGTGCGGCGGCCATAGCCCGGACTCTTTATCGCGTCCGGACTTCGGGCGTTACGCACATTCCCGCCACGGGTGGGGTATTGATTATTGCCAATCATCTTTCCTATGTGGATCCGATACTGTTGCAGTTGGCTTGCCCGCGCCCCATCCGGTTCATGGGTCACAAGGGATTGAGGACGCACTGGTTTTTCGATTGGGCTTTCCGTTGCAGCGGAGCGATCGGAATCACTAGTCGTAGCGCATCGGAGGGCATCCGGCTGGCGATCCGCGCCCTGGAAGCCGGGGAGGTCGTCGCAGTTTTTCCGGAAGGTCATATTTCTCGCACTGGTCAATTGATGGCCATCAAGCGCGGATTTGAAGTGTTGGCCCGTAAGACCAACGTGCCGGTGGTGCCTGCTTTTATCGATGGTATCTGGGGCTCGGTTTTCTCCTTTGCGGAAAATTCCTACCTGTGGAAATCGCCCCGTATTATGCCGACCCATGTGTTTGTGGCTTTTGGAGCACCGTTACCGACGGAAAAGGTTGAGCCCAATTATGCGCGCAAGGTTATGCTGGATCTGGGCGCGGAAGCGTTTGAACAGCGTCCCATGTTGCGTCGGCATTTGGCACGAGAATGTGTTCGCTCCCTGGCCAAGCATCCCGGTCATATTCAGTTGGTCGATCGCACTGGCGCGCGCACCCCGGTCAAAGCCGGGCAGTTACTGGCTGCGGCGGCCGCATTGTCACGGCACATCAAACGGACCATACCCGAGTATCGGGTGGGGGTCG
>DFDG01000161.1:21090-31098 GCA_002367815.1 Opitutaceae bacterium UBA3033
CGAGTATCGGGTGGGGGTCGTATTGCCACCCGGGACCGGGGCTTTTATTGCCAATCTTGCTATCGCATGCGCTGGCAAAGTGCCGGTTAATTTGAATTTCACCTCAGGTCGGGCTGCCCTCGAATCCAGTATGCGAATCGGCGGTGTGAAAACGGTGATCTCGGCGGATTTGATGCGGGAGAAGGCGCCAAATTTCCCTTGGCCGGATCGGACCTTGGATTTGAAAAAGGAAATTGAAGCCATGGGCGGAAAGAAAGCGATTCTGCCTTGGTTTTTGGCGGCATGGTTATTGCCCAATCAATTGATTCCTACGCTATTGGGCTTGCCTCATATTGGCGACCGGGCCGAAGCGGGGTTATTGTTTACGAGTGGCAGCTCTGGAGATCCCAAGGGTGTGGCATTATCGCACCGCAATATTTTGGCCAATTGTGCGCAGATTTCGTCGCTCTCAATTTTGCCACAGAAAACGACATTGTTGGCCTGTCTGCCCGTATTTCACTCCTTTGGTTTTACTATCACTTTGTGGTATCCGATGATTCGTGGATGCCACGTGGTCACGGTGCCCAGTCCGCTCGACACCCGAAAGATCATCGATGCAATCAAGGAGGAGAAGGCGACCTGTCTGTTGGGAGCCCCCACTTTTGTGCGACCCATTTTGCGTAAGGCCCATCCGGGAGAGTTGCGTTCCCTGCAATTGGTTGTGACCGGGGCGGAGAAACTTCCGGATGATCTTTATCACGCGTTTCTCGAACGTTTTCATCTCGAAATTCTCCAAGGCTACGGACTTACCGAAACCACTCCGGCCAGTAATATTAACCAGCCGCATCCCCCCGTCACAACTTTTACGGCGGAACACCAGATTGGCAAAAAGATGGGTTCGGTGGGTCGTTTGTTACCCGGTATGAGTGTGCGAATTGTGCATCCTGAGACGGGTGACGAAATGCCGGCCGGTGAAGCGGGTATTGTATGGTTCAAAGGGGCCAATGTTTTTGGTGGCTACCTCAACGACGGGGAAAAGACTCGTGCCGCTTTTCAGGATGGCTGGTTTGTGACGGGTGACTTGGGTCGACTCGATGACGAGGGGTTTCTGTTTATTGAAGGCCGGATGTCGCGCTTTTCCAAGATAGGTGGTGAGATGATTCCCCATGGCACGATCGAGCAGCGAATTGCTGAGCTTTTTGAATGGAATGAAGAAGATGGTTATGCGGCGGTTGTGATGGGCGTGCCCGATGCGACCAAAGGCGAGGCGCTGGTCCTGTTAACGACAAAAGATATCACTGTTGATCAGGTGAGGGAGAAATTACTCAGCGTCGGAATGCCCGGTCTCTGGGTGCCAAAGATCATCAAGCAAGTGGAGATGATCCCCATCCTGGGCACGGGCAAACTTGACCTCAAGGGGTGTCGAGAGGTTGCGCTTGAAGCGGCTGATTAAACTTTTAATGAATGTTGTTCTGTCTGATCCTGTGCTGATCGCCGAATCGTCTTTTTTTAACGAGACCGGAGTGGACCGGTGGGGACTTTATCAATTTCCGCAACTGTCTCGATTGCTTGATGGCCGTATTGCGGTTACGTTTCATATCAACGCTGATAGCGCCACCGCATACGGCAAAGCTGCACTTGAACCCAATCGCGGAGTGTCCAGCGATGGTGGGGTGACCTGGGCGAGAGTGGAGTCGAGTGATCCAGTGTCCGGTCTATTGTTACCGAATGCAGAGCGGTTGCTGGTCGGTGATCCAGCGGTGACGCCGCCAGCGCTCAAGATAAGTGGCTACGCTTTACCGCGGGAAAGAGGCACGGTTATCGGCAGTTACGGACAGCAACCTTACGTGTGCTATCGCCACGACGAATTACCCGCAGAGCTGCAGGGAGTGCCATCGGCGCGAATGCCAAAGGGTGCGAACACGTGGAATATGGAGCGTGCCCGATTGGACGATCCAGAGATGCTGCGTTATTCAACCGAAGGGGTTTTCCCCGTCACCTGCTGGGGGGATGTGCACCTGACGTCGGATAATGCTTTGGTGACCGTAGTCTATCCATGCCGGACTGAAGGTGACAATTTCAGACACATTCATTCTGCCTGCTATCGATCAAATGATAGCGGGCACTCGTGGCAGGTGCAGGGTCGATTGCTTTATCGACCGGATGAGGCAGCTGATCCTCAGGCAGCGAAACGCGATGGATTTACGGAGCCAACCTGTGCACTGCTGCCAGATGGGGAAATGGTGGCGGTATTGCGCACGACCGATGGGAACGGTGATGGACCTCTCTATCTCAGTCGTTCCGCAAATGGAGGCAGTGACTGGAGCCCTCCGCGAGTGATCAGGAAAAACGGAGCTCTGCCGCGTTTGCTCAGGCTGGGTAACGGTGTCCTCGTATTGAGCACTGGTCGTCCAGGGGCCGATCTGTCCTTTTCGATGGATGGTCGAGGGGAAAGTTGGGGCGAACGCTATCCGCTGGTGCCAGTTGTAGGTCCGGGGAACCAGGATGACTCCTGTGGATACACGTCGATGCTTGCACTGTCTGACGATACTTTTTTGGTCACTTACTCTTGGTTTAAAAAACCCACGGCAGATGGGCAAACGCGCAAGGCAATCTTTGTCCGGCGGGTTCAGGTTTCATCTTAGACCCATTTTATTTACTGTCAGTGAAACGATACGCGAACAGCTCGGCATCACGGAGAGCGAAGCGAAGTCGCACCGGTTTGCCGGCATATTGGGTGAGGTCGGGGTGTTCGTTCCATGTGACCTCTCGATCCACGGAATCGCCAAAAAGAGGTTCACTGTCCTCAAGCGCAAAGCCTGGCAGCGGTAGACCCCGTTCATCTTGCAGTTCGACGCGAATGTCACCCGCGGCCGAAGTGGCAAAGTTGAGCCTCAGGAAATTACCTTCATATGTGATCAGCTCGGTAAGGCACTCTCCACCGCTCAATGGCGCGTTGACCGAAACGAAACCATCCAATCGCAGGGTGTAGCGTCGCAGATTGCTGCCTTGGCCCAGCCAGTAATTTTCCACGGCATAAAGCGAAAGCTCATTGGGTGCATCAGGAGAGAGACTTGATGCCGTTTCAACGACATGCCATGCGAGATATTGATTCCCGTAATTCCATGTCCCAGCGCGCTCCGGACCCGGTCGGAGAAATCCCTCTGCCCACCGAGTGAAGGACTCGCCATCGCGGCTGCACATCAGGAGGGATTCACTAAGCGCATTGCCATAACGCTTTTGTGCACTGGCGCGAAATTCACGATGAGCTGGATCCGGTAAAGCCTTCATCGAATCACCCCAATCGCGTTCGATATAACGGGCGGGGAACCCAATCATGATGTGCGGAGCGCGATGATAGGGTTTTATCTGATTAACGTAGAGTTCCTCGGGCTTGGTTGGCCCAATGTAGGTGACGTTCCGCGCTTCAGACCAATTGATCAGATCCGGAGAAGTGGCGGTGCGAATGCAGCGCACCCCATCCGGGTGTGAATGTTGCATCGGGATGCCGGGCATTTCAAAACTGCGCCAATAGGCTCGATATTCACTCCGGGCGTCGTCCCAAAAAGCCAGATTTTGCGAATCGAATGCCCCATCAGTGATAACCGGTGCGTCACTCATCGGTGTCCAGTGGATGCCATCGGGTGATTTCATTACAACTAGACCCCGAGGCTCGGAGACGCGGAAAATACCTTTGTAGATCGCATCGGGTGTCACGGCAGGATTGGAGTCCTTGAAAATTGCGGAATGGGCCGCATCGATTTTCAACTGACCAATCGGCTCGCTGGTGACCACGATGTTGTTGGCCTTGTTATCGCCGTAATTATGGAGGCCCAGTTCGGGCTTTTGCCAATCAATCCCGTCACTGCTTTCAGCATAGCAAGTGAAGCGGTGATCGATGTCTTCACTGACGATTTGTCCCGGGGTCACTTTGATATCGAATCCTTTGTAATACATCCGGTAGCGACTCCCGTCCTGGAAAACACTGTGATAGCCGGTGCCGGTGCCTTCCCAAGGTGCATCATGGCGGAGGGCAATTTCTTTGGGTTGGGGCCGATGCATCTGCCGGTAAGCACCATCGGTCAGTTGGGCGATGAGCGTATCATCAATGAATAATTCACGTCGGTTGCCCAGTGCGTGAGGTGAAATTGGGGTGGAGGAATTCACGACCGCGCGAGATCGGGAATGATTTCGCGCCGCCTTACAACGATCAAATGCCCCCCCCGAGAATGAGGGAATAATATTTATCTCACGACCCGCGCACTGCCGCCGCCCATGAGTTTCTCCACTTCCTTGCAGGTCACCATGCTGGTATCACCGGGAGTGGTCATGGCGAGCGCACCGTGGGCTGCGCCATAATTCACGGCTTTGGTAGCGTCGTTGTGGGCGAGAAACCCGTATGCCAGACCCGAAGCAAAACTGTCTCCTCCACCGACGCGATCCATGATTTCGAGCTCCGGATATTGCCGGCTTTCGTGAAACTGTCTGTCATGAAAGCAGATCGCGCTCCAGTCATTTTTTGTCGCGGTGATGACTTTGCGGAGAGTGGTGGCGGCAACTTTGAAATTCGGGAATTCAGTCACGGCGGCTTTGATCATGGCCTTGAATGCATCAAGTTCGATGTGGCTGATGTTTTCGTCCTGTCCCACGACTTCGAACCCGAGTGAAGCAGTGAAGTCTTCCTCGTTGCCAATCATTACGTCCACGTAGCTGGCGATCTCGCGGTTTACTTCCCGGGCCTTCTTTTGTCCGCCGATGCTTTTCCAGAGGGAAGGGCGGTAATTGAGATCGTAGCTGACAATGGTGCCGTGTTGGTGTGCCGCTTTGACTGCCTCGGTGGTCAGGGCGGCGGTTGATTCCGACAGCGCAGCGAAGATACCCCCGGTATGAAACCAGCGGACGCCGAGTTTTCCGAAGATATGCTCCCAGTCAAAATCACCAGGTTTGAGCTGAGAGGCGGCGGTATTGCCGCGATCCGATGCGCCGACTGCTCCGCGCACGCCAAACCCTCGTTCGGTGAAATTCAATCCATTGCGCACACTTCTTCCCATGCCGTCGTCGTCGCGCCATTTGATGAAATCGGTGCAGACGCCCCCTTGCATGATCAGATCCTCGACCAAGTGACCCACCTCGTTGTCGACGAATGCGGTACAAACGGCAGTGCGCAGATTGAAACACTTTCTCAAACCGCGGGAGGTATTGTATTCTCCGCCGCCTTCCCAGGCCTTGAATTGCCGGGTGGTGCGGATGCGACCCTCACCGGGATCGAGACGAAGCATGACTTCACCAAGGGAGATTTGGTCGAATTGGCAATCGGAGGCGGATTTGATCTTAAGGCTCATGGGATAGGTCCGGCGTTGAAACTATGGGACGGGAATTGAAAGCAATATGGGTGGGTGCGGTCAACCATGCTGATTTGTCGTGGGCATCATTCTGGGGTTGGCGAATGGCAACGGATTGTGCGAAATATGCAGGGTGCAAACTCACGCGACAGCCACCAGAGCCTTGAAAAGACAACTCGGTCGTTGCGTAGATTCGTCCGAGCGGGGCTGCTGGGCCGCATCATTTGATAGTAGCAAAATCTCCTTCTTGCCCTGTGCGGTGATTACGCCACGCAAGGAAGTTGATGTTGGAGTCGTATTAACCTTGGCCAACAAGCATCGCGTGCCGGTGACCGTAAGGGGAAGGGGAACCACTTTAATGGGATCAGCCGCTCCGGTCAAAGGGGGGTGGGTCATCGACATGCTGAAACTCAATCGTATCCGCATTGATGACGAGGCGGGTATGGCCCACGTGCAAGCAGGAGCGAAAACAGGGGACATTCATCGCGCCGCCGAAGCGGTCGAGTGGTTCTATCCGCCAGACCCATCGTCGAAGGAGTATTGCACCATCGGAGGCAACATCGCCTGCAATGCCGGTGGCATGCATGGGGGCAAATACGGCGTTACGCGGGATTTTGTAATTTCGCTACGAGGTTTTTTGCCCACTGGAGAGATGGTGCAATGGGGCACCGCGACGAAAAAATACGCCGCGGGATTCAACCTGCGTGATCTATGGATAGGCAGTGAAGGCATGCTTGGGGTTGTAACCGGAGCGGTGCTTAAACTTGTGCCGAAGCCGGTTTCGCGCTGGACGCTGTTGACCGCATTCAAAACGGAAACCCAAGCGGTGGACGCGGTCCGGGCTTTGTTCAAACAGCGCGTGCAACCGGCCATATGCGAATTTCTTGATCGCGAGAGCGTGCGTTGTGCTGAGAGTGCGTCGGGTCGGCCGGTTTTTGTCGGGCAGAAAGATCGCGCGGTTATCCTTTTGGAGATGGCCGGCAATGTCAGCGAAGTGAAGGAAGATCAAAAAGTGTTACTGGCTTGGGCACGGAAACACGCCATGGCGCATCGTGCGGCACGCAATCGCGATGAGGCCGAACTGTTGTGGGAGGTTCGCCGCAAGTGTTCCGGGGCGATGTTCGAACTCGGTGATGCAAAGATCAATGAAGATATCGTGCTGCCGATGGGCAGTTATGCGAAATTCATTTCGTTTCTTTCCAAGCTCAAAAAGACCACGGGACTGCCCATGCCGACATTCGGGCATCTGGCTGATGGCAATCTGCACGTGAACATCATGTATCACCGTGACGATCCAATCGAATCAAAGGTCGCCGAGAAGGCCGTGCTGCAATTGATGGAAACCGTGGTGGTGATGGGCGGGGCGATCTCCGGCGAGCATGGCATCGGTTTGGCGAAAACGCCCTTTTTGCGCATTCAGCATTCCCCGGCACAAGTGAAAGCGATGCAGGCGGTGAAAAACGCGTTGGACCCCAACGGCATCCTTAACCCCGGCAAGATGTTTAATATCTATGAAGTCTGGAAGCAGCCCCGGCTGAATATCCATCTGCCATGGGATCACAAATGACGATTCGAGGAGCGGGACGAATTCGCAGAGTTGGGATCAGGGGGTGGGTCGGGCGCTCCGCGCGCGTCGGGTTGAAATGATGAGCTGCGGTCAGACCGTGCGACGGAGCGCACGGCCCACCAATCTTCAGTGTTATAAATCACATGTGCTCTTCGTAAGTGATGTCTATTTTCGCGAGGAAGGCCTGTTTCTTGGCGGTGCCTTGGAATCGGATGCTATGGGTGCGGGCATCGTAAATATAGCCGTTTGTCGGGTCCGGTTTGATTTCCTGTGCGTCCACCAGCACGCGGAGGCTCTTTTGATAGAAGGTCGCGCTGGGATCGACCGGGTCGAGCGCAACGGCGACGGTGTCGGCGATGCGGTCGCCAAGCGCGGCCAGCGGCACGGAAAAATCGCTTTCAATGTTCAACACGGTGCCGCCCGTCATTTCAGCGGCGCGCCGGTGCGAAACATTGTCCGGTGACACGACGGCATTGATCTCGAGTTTTCCGCGCTGGTTGCCCTTGGCGATGATGAACGGGCGCAGCACCCAGTAATTGATGTAGCCATCGAGGGTCTGGCGAAGGCGTGGCTTATCGGCGTTGTATTTCTTGATCAGGTCGGGAAGTTTGCCGTTTTCGACCCATTGGGCCTGGCGGGAACCATCTTCAAGTTCTTGCCATGACGCCATTCGCGTTTCCTCTTCGTCCATGAAAAACACCACGATGGTGGTGGCATCGGGCCGCAAAAATGTGTGCTTCTTGTTGTAGTAATTTGAGACGAAATTATAGACGGAGGTGAACG
This sequence comes from Opitutaceae bacterium UBA3033, assembly GCA_002367815.1. Classification (GTDB taxonomy): domain Bacteria; phylum Verrucomicrobiota; class Verrucomicrobiia; order Opitutales; family Opitutaceae; genus Cephaloticoccus. The sequence continues at coordinate 28,762 of DFDG01000161.1, forward strand.
CCGTGCGGTTGCTGTCGCCGTTGGTGCCGACTTTCACGAGCTCGGCAAAGATGCCGTCCGGTGTCTCGGGTGTGACCCAGGGTTGCGGCATGCCGGGAAGTGACACGAGATTGCCGTTGCTCGCCACGCGCTTGGTAATCTTTTTCGGACGATCCTTGTGATCAAGCACCGGTTGCCCCGCCTGATCAAGTTGGATGGAACGAACTTTCTTGTAGAATGGCTGTTCATCGCTTGAGACGCCGCGATTCCTGTTCACGAAATCGGTCGTCAACACCGCGATTCGGTAGTCGAGATCGCGAGTGTGAAAGAGCTGACGGAAGCGGTTCAAATTGGTGGCAATCCGCTGCTGGTGCTCAGCCATCGAGCGCGAATTGTTAATGACAAACACGAGATCGACCTCACGACTGCGCGAGCGGTCTGCCGTGACGTGTTTGATGCGGCGGATCGGCTCGACACTGACTGCGATGATATTCTCCACGCCGAGCTGCGGGTTGTTTTCGTCAACCGTGTAATATTTGAATTTATCTTCGCCGATAAAGTCTGGATCGGGCGCATAAGTGAGCTGCCCGGTGGAGCGATCCAGTCTGGCCGTGCCATGTTGCGGTTTTCCCTTGTCGTCGAGCACGTAGGCGACCTTCGATTCGGCAAGAGTAATGCGGTCGGCCGGCGACATGAAATCCTCGTGGCTGGGCAACTGCTGCGTGACTGGTGTATTCGGATGCGTCGTGAGTGCAACGCTGCGGACGTTGATGAGGCGCAGATGGCTGGCGCTCACCTCCATCTCGTCGAGCAGAATTGCTGGTGCTGCGGTTACGGTAATCTCGGCTTTATTTTTGAACACCAGGCCGTTGGCTTCGTTGCGCACGGTATAGGCGAACGAGTCCGTCCCGGTGAAATTTTCCTCCGGTCGATATGCGAAATAGCCGAGTCGTGAAGTCTTGGTCAGGAAGAAATTTGCTTCATCACCGCCCCCCGCCAGTCCCACCCGGCCATGCAAGGGCTCCGCCGTGATGGTATAGACCAGGTCGTTGCCCAATTCGGTGGTGAGAATCTCCGGGGCGACGACGAGTTGCCCGTGCGCACCGGTATCACCATCGGCTTCGACCAGCATCGGGGTCGGGGAGATGAGCACATCATTGTCGTCAGAAGCCGGTGAGGCTGCTGCCGCAAGGAGGGCGGGTGCGAGCGCAAGCAGCAAAAAGGATCGCAGGACGCGCGACCATGGACAGGGAGTTATTTCGGATTTCATGCGATTTGGTGAAGCGAGGGTATACTCCTGATGTGTCATGATGTCCATGGCTTGGTTCCACCTGATGTTTTTGATCGGAGAGGAAAGTGACAGCATCATTGATCCGGGGATGTTTAGCTGAGAAAGTCACCTTTGGTGGGTAAATTATCTGGTGGTCAAACCAGGATGGCAACGAACGGGTCGTGGCCGTGAATGGATGGACGCTGCCGAGAAGTCATTTCGAACCGGGGTTGCTCAAAAAAATCAGCAAGTGCGAACCAGTAGTGCAGCCGTCATCGCATTTTGTCGGCCTTTGGGATTTCAGCCGCGTGACGGCATGAGTCTCGGGATATGACTGGGATAGAGACTGACCTTGCCCTTGCTAATGATCTGTTGCCGGACCGGGTTTTGGGGATTTTATCCCTCTTTAAATGCTATTGGACGAGTGTTCGGAGGTATGCCAAGTATTGGTTATAGCTTTTAGCCTTCCCGATTTCGGCAAAAATGACTCGTAAAGGTGCCTGATAGCGAAAGAACTTCTCGCGGACTGAAATTGGTCCTTTACGCTGCGAAAATGTGCTCTGATTTTCAGCCTTTGCCCGTTTAAACGGGTAACCCCACTTTTTCCACTTTCATGTATCTTAAGGCGCTCAAGCTCCACGGTTTCAAGTCCTTCGCTGATTCCACCACCCTGCAATTCGAACCCGGCGTCACCGCGATTGTCGGTCCCAATGGTTGTGGTAAATCCAATATCGCTGATGGCATCCGTTGGGTGCTGGGTGAACAAAGTGCCAAGGCCCTGCGCGGCGGGAAAATGCAGGATGTCATCTTTGAGGGTGTGGACACCCGTAAAGCATCGCAGATGTGTGAGGTATCGATGCTACTCACCGATTGTGAGAAGCAGCTCGGTAGTGAATTTCACGAAATTGAAATCAGCCGTCGGGTTTACCGGGACGGACAAAGTGAATATACCTTTAATGGCCAGGCCTGTCGTTTGAAGGATATCCATAAACTTTTCATGGATACCGGAGTGGGCCGGACGAGTTACTCGATCATGGCTCAGGGCCAGATTGATCAGATCCTCTCGTCCAAACCGGAGGAACGTCGGG
>DFDG01000161.1:31330-39788 GCA_002367815.1 Opitutaceae bacterium UBA3033
AAACGTCGGGCGGTATTTGAAGAGGCCGCCGGTATCACCAAATACAAAAGCCAGCGCCGCGAGGCGATGAACAAACTGGCGCTCACCGAGCAGAATCTGGCCCGGGTGGCCGATGTGATTGGTGAGGTATCGCGTCAGATTGGCAGTTTACGTCGGCAGGCCTCGAAGGCACTGCGCTATAAACGACTCAACCATCGGTTGCGGCATCTCGCATTGGCTTGGAGTGGCTATCAGCACGCCAATTTGTCCGCCACGCTTGCAGAGTTGGAAAGCAACGTGAGCAAGCTGCGCACCGAGGCTCATACACATCGGGTCGAACTCGATGCCCAACAAGCTTCGGTGAACGAGATGAAGGCCCAGCGCAGCCAACATAATCAAAGGGTGCAGGACGCTCAGCAAGGAGTCTACGATTTGCGCTCGCAGAAGGAAGCAGCGGACAATCAGGCTAGTCTCGCGAAAATCAAACGCAGTGGCCTGGAGGAAAGACTGGAGTCCTCACGGAGTAATCTTGGCGAGCTGGAGATGCAAATGCACGAGCTGTCGGCCAAGGCCGATACCGGGGCGCAAGACAAGCAGTTGCAACTTGGGTTGCTCGGTAGCAGCGATGCCAGTTTCCAGCAGCGCAATCGTGATCTGGCGATCGTCGAAGGCGAATTAAGCAAGATTGAGCAGGAGTTGCAGCAGTCGAAATTCCAAGTGCTGCAGCTGGATAGCACCGTGGCAAAGTTGCGCACCGATTGTTCCGGTTACGAAGTGGAGCAGAAGACCAGTGTTCATCGCCACGAGGGACTCGCGCTGGAACTTGAGCTAGTTTGCCAACAACTATCGACGGCCGTGCAGCTCACCAGTGAGTTGGATGTTCGCGTGGAGGAGGCCTTGGCCGATAAATCCCGTGCGCACAACGAGGCAACGGCGGCGCAACAGGCCATCGCCGATCTGACATCTGAATTCCGTGAGGCTCAACGCAAGCAACAGGATATTGATCGGGCTCTGGCCCAACGCACCGCACGGCTGCGTTTGCTACAGCAATTGCAGGAGAAGTGGGAAGGCTTCGGCGAAGGAGCAAAAGCGATTTTGCAAGGCCGGTTGGACACAGCATTGGCGGGCGCGTCAACGGCCCCAATCACCAAAGGGATTGAGGTTCATGCCGATTTCGCCCACGCCGTGGAGGCTATTTTGGGCTCAGCGGCTGAGGCCATCAGTGTCAGTGATCTGGCTACGGCTCAACGGTTGTTGGCTCAGTTGGAATCCGATGAAATTGGTTCGGTGGTGCTTCATGTCGGCGAGACTGCTTTCACTGCTCCCCTGGTGTCCGACCTGCCTGCTTTCCTATCGGTGGCGACGAGTGCGCTGGCCCATGCGGATGGTGCGCATCCGGTGATCAGCCTCCTTTCCTCCTGTTATATCACTGATGACCTCACGGCCTTTCTGGAATACTGGAAAGCGAATCCCCAATTCAGCTTTTTGGCGGTGGCGACCCGGCAGGGCGATCTGGTTGATCGTCGCGGACTGATTTACGGTGGTCATCATAGCAGCAAGAAGTCTGCCAACAGCATTGTGCAGCGCGAAGTCGACATGCGGGAAACCGCCCGCGCCCTGGCGGATGAGCAGAAGGCCCATGATGATCAACGCGCGGTGATTGAGGTCATCAATGGACGCCTGACCAACGCCGAGACTACCCTCGAACAAAAACGCGTGGATATACTGGCGATTACCCAGAGTGTAGCGGCCGTTCAGGCCGAACAGCGCAACGCGCATAAATCGGTGGAAGAAACCACCCAACGCCGGCAGCGGATGGAGCGTGAACTGGTGTCGTTAGAGCAAGTCCGCAACGAGGCGCACGAGCGCTGGATCAAGGCTCAAGGTGGCTTGCAGGAAGTTGAAACTGCATCTGCCGGAAAACGGGCATTAATTATCAATCTTGAAACCCAATTGAGCAATGTGCGGACGGACCGCGACGAGAAGCGCGAATCACTGGCTCTGGCGCGATTCGAATTGGCGGAACATCGACAGAAAGTCGAAGTGCTGGACCGAGGTTTGGACGAAATGGAACGCCGTCGCATGCAGGTGAGTGAGTTGTTGGTTCAACGTCAGCAGGAGATTGAAGTCTGGTCGGAGCAAATGACCCAACTCGAAGCGGAATCAACCCGGGAGCAGGCTCGGTCAGCCCAGATTGCGGAAACTTTGGTTGTCGCTCAGCAGCAGGTTGAGATTGTCCGGACCGAATTGATCAAACTGGAAAGCGCGATCACGGCCATCGAGAACAGTCAGTCCGCTTTGCGCCAACAGACCGAAACCGCTCATAATGATCTGAGCAAGCATGAGGTGAGGTTTGCCGAGACCCGCCAACGCGCAGAATTTCTCAAGGAGGAAGTGCAGCGTGAGTTTCAAATCGAGATTTCCGGTATTAATTGGAAGCAGTTGCTTTGGCGGGCAGATGATGAACCGGAGGGTATTCAAGCGCTCGATCTGGATGAGGACGATTCGGATTTGGCCCCTCCGGAAGAGTCGGACAGAGAAACGGTGTTCGCCGAGTCAGAAGCCAGCGCGACTTCCGCACCGACCAAACGAAAACGGAAAAAGAAAGAGCTTAGGGGTGAACCCACGGAGGATGAGTTGGCCCAACTCGATTCGACAGACTGGACGCAGGTCAAAGCAGATGTTGATGCGCTGCGGCAGCGTCTCAACGGCATGGGTGCGGTCAATCTGGTCGCGATCGAGGAATATGCCGAACTGAAACAGCGCCACGATTTTCTTAAGACCCAATGCGATGATCTGACGAATGCCCGAGCCGATTTACTTGGTGCGATAGATGAAATAAACCAGACATCGCAGCAACAATTCGCCATCACCTTTGAGCAGATTCAGAAGAATTTTAAGTACACCTTTGAAACTCTATTTGGCGGAGGTAAAGCGGCGCTGGAGTTGATTGTCGCTGAGGATATTCTGGAAAGCGGTATTGAAATCGTGGCCCAGCCTCCGGGCACAAAATTGAAAAGCATTTCACTGCTGTCTGGCGGACAAAAGACGCTGACGGCCGTGGCCTTGTTGTTTGCCCTCTACATGGTCAAACCCTCGCCTTTCTGTTTACTCGATGAATTGGATGCTCCTTTGGACGAGTCCAATATCGGGCGATTCACGAATCTATTGAAGCAATTTGTCGGTGAGTCGCAATTCATCATCATCACCCACAACAAACGCACCGTGGCCGCGGCCAATGCGATCTATGGAGTGACGATGGAAGAACGCGGCGTATCCAAAACTGTATCGATGCGCTTCAATCACAAAGACACTGTGCCCGAGGAGCAATCGCAGAACATTGCCGATGCCGTGAGTGCCACTCAGGGTTGAGTTCGAAATTGATGATTTTTCGCGCCACACGTATCAAGTTTATCTGGGCGGCCACCAAGGTTATGGTGGCAAATTGGCGTTTTGGCCTTTGGGGATTTTATGAACGCAAGCAGGGACTGCCCTATTCCGGTTTGGCCACCAGTGTGCGTGGAGTGAGTATCCTTTGTTTTGTCCTGACCATGCTGGCTTACTTGGGCGGGACCACGGCGATATATCTATGGTTGGATCGCAAGGAGCATAATTACGTCACCTATACGGATATTCTGCTATTGCCCGATGCGCTGGGATGAAGTGCAGGTCAAGCGTGGTCAGGCCTATCTCGACGAGGGTATTGGGAGCCTCAAGGCCCAGCGTTGGGCGGAGGGGGAAATGAAACTACGTCTCGGATTGGTGCGGTATCCCCAGGCGATGCCGGCACGATTGGCTTTGGCGGAATTCTACTTTTACGCCCAAAGAAATTCGCAGGCCATGAAAGTGCTGGAGGAGGGGTTTGATGCGGTGCCAGATTATCCGGGACGGCGCTACATGACGAATTATTTCACCATTGCTCTGCAAGGTGATGATTATGGCAGCGTATTGGATGTCTGTGAGCGCTACTTGACTGGACAGAAGGCAGGGGTATCTGAAAAGGAATCAGACTGGTTGTTTCAGCAAAAACTGAATGCCCTGATCAAAAACGGGGCCGCTGAGCTGGCCCTTCAATTACTGGAAAAAAAACCCGACAACCTTATACTCAATGAGCAACGGGTGCTGGTAATGATCGAATTGGGCTGATTTGAGGAAGCGTTGCAATATCTCGACCTGTGGCAAGCCAAGGCAGGGGCAACAGCCCAGATTTTGCGTCTGCAGGTTCGAACCTTTCGGGAGACTGGCCAAGCAGATAAAATGAACGCCGCACTGGAGGAGCTAAGACAGCAAAGTCCGTCGGATCCCCGCACTTATGCGTTTGCCGTCATCCAGCGCAAACTCGTTGGTCAAGATGATGAAGCCGTGGCTTCGCTGAAGGATTATTTTTTTCGCTTTGGTGGTTTTGCCACCAACACTTTGTTGATCGCCCAACCTTTGGCGGAAATCGGCGCCACCGACCTGCTGAGCACCTGTTTGGATAGGGCAACAGAGCAAGGCTATGATTTGCGGCCGATATTGCTTTTGCAGGCTCAGGCGCAATTGAAACGGGGTGAATGGGTCGCGGCTCAGGTTACCACTCGGCGACTTGGGACCATGAGCATCATGGGCCGCAATCGGCGCGAATTGGATGCGGCAGAATTGGCCAGTTTGTTGGCGGATGTGGCAAACGATCCCACCGAGGGACCCCAGGTGGCGTTACTCAAACACATCGAGACGCATCGCTATGTCTTCCAATATTACCACACCATTGTGGATACTCTGATCCGGGCGCAGCGCTATGATTTGGCGTTGGAAATTATTGTTCAATGCGAGCGATTTTATTCCCGAAATCATGGTCTCCAATCCTATAAGGCTGAAGCGAGTGCCGTCATTGCGGCCCAGAAGGACGAAGCGAATATTTTGGAGATGAAAATAGCCGCGCCGATGTTTGTAGAGGCTGGATTTCTTGAGCGCATCGATCAGACGATTGCCGAAAAGAAATGGACCGAGGCGGGGATGATGATCCGCGATTTGCAACAGGCCAAACCATCATGGTTGAATAGCCGGGAGGTGGATGTTTTGACCAGGCAGATGCGGGTTTCCCACGGATCAAATGCGCTACTAGAGATGAGCTTGGCCGCGCGTCTGTTATTGGATGGAACGTTGGCACGATCACAGATGGTGGTCGATTATGCGGTGGAGCTGCACAATTTGGGCGAGACCGCTGTGGCTGTGCGTTTGATGCGGGATGTGGTGCGCAAAATGCCAGGCCATACTCTGGCGCACCGGTATATTGTTGAGTGGACCACCGATCCCACCGTGGTGATGGAACCCGAAGTAGAAGCCCGAACAATTCAGTAGAGTCGGCCGATTGGCTAACCTTAAGTGAACCGTGCCCCGTGGGTTGGCGACAGGCTGTATGCGACCACTAGGATATGCCCGTGCTCCACTCGTAACGAAACTACTTGATCATGTCCGGAGGCACGTTGGCCAATGCTTCTTCGATCGTGGTCAGCCCCATTTTGACTTTCAACATGGAGTCTTGGTGGAGTGTCTTCATGCCGTTCTTCATCGCGATGCGCTTCAATCCGGCGACTTCCACCCGCTTATTGATGCCTTCGGTCAATTCTTCACTGGCAGTCATGAGTTCATGGATGCCCACGCGTCCTTTGTAGCCGGTGCCACTGCACATCGGGCATCCTTGAGGGTTCGCTTTGAAAATTTCACCTTCCCATTCGATGGCGTTGGTCAAGAGCATGGTTTCGCGACCTTCGGGTTTGTAAGGCTGTTTGCAGTTTTTACAGACGCGGCGCAGCAAACGCTGGGCACATACACAAACCAGTGAAGCGGAGATATTGAAGGGCTCAACGCCCATTTCACCAATACGACTAACGGTCGATGGGGCATCGTTGGTGTGCAAGGTTGATACCAACAAGTGACCAGTGAGTGCCGCTTCAACGGCGATCTGCGCAGTTTCTTCGTCACGAATTTCACCGACGAGAATAATGTCGGGATCCATCCGGAGATAACAGCGCAGAGCGCGGGCAAAGGTGAGACCGATCGCGCGACTCATCTGCATCTGATTGATGCCGGTCAGCGTGTATTCGATTGGATCCTCAGCCGTCTGGATATTAACGTCGGGCGTATTTACCTCACCGAGCGCGGAGTAAAGAGTCATCGATTTGCCGGAGCCGGTTGGCCCGCAGTGCAGAATCATACCGTAGGGCTGTTGGATACACTCGCGATATCGCTTTAGATTTTCGTCCGAGAACCCCAAGGCGGTCAGAGGCAGGGTGGACTTGGATTTGTCGAGAATACGCATGACCACTTTTTCGCCGTCCTTCATCGGACCGGTGGCGACACGCAAATCGATATCCATGTTCTTCTTCGTGTATTTCTTGAACACGATACGTCCGTCCTGAGGCAACCGGCGCTCGGCAATATCGAGATTGCACATGATCTTGAGACGGGTGACCAGAGCGTTGGATACCTGCTTGGGCAGGCGAAGCTTTTCCTGACAAAGCCCGTCGATCCGGTAACGGACTATCAGTTCTTTTTCCTGCGGCTCGATGTGAATATCGGACGCGCCGCAAACGTAGGCATCCTCAATGATACGATTGGTCAACTGGATGATAGGGGCGGAATCCTCACTCTCCAAATCGGTGGCTCTTACATCACCTCCGGTGCTGCCTTCGTCATAGGCCGAACTTATGACATCTGAGATCGAACTGATATCCACGTCATCCGAACCAGGTGCTGCCTTCTTGGAATCCTTGAAAAACTTTTTTATCAGTGAGTCAAAGAGAGTGGCCGAGACAACACTCACTTCCTCGATAAACATGTCTGTGGCCTGCGAAAACGACTCCCGTTTGGCGAAATCCAGCGGATTGGTCATCAAGACAGCGACCGAATTTGGGGTCAGTTGCTTGTGCGGGAAAATGCCGTCGCGCCTCATAATGGCGTCACCGATTACCTCGACGAGTTTGTCATCGATTTCGATTTCCTCCTCTTTAGTCACCAACGGCAGATCAGTGAGCTTGGCGATGAATCGAGCGGTGTCGTCTGGCCCCAGTTCGAACTTGGGGTCCATCATCCGTTGGATCAGGATCGAGGAATACTCGGCCACTTCTTTCAACAACACTAAATCCTTATCCGTAAACTGGCCATCAGTGCCCGCAGCAGGTTCTTTGTTCAGAACTTGGATAGCGCCGATGACGATATTGGTCTTCAGAGCGACTGTGAGCATTGAGCTAACCTCAAAACCGGTGCTCTTGGTCATTGACATCAGGCTGTCCGCTTCGGCGCCGCTTTTAGTGAAAAATAGGGGTTCACCAGTTTTGATCACTTTGCCGACGTTGCCAGTGCCCAAAGGCAGCTTTAAGCTCAGCAATTTGTTGCGTGTTTCTGAGAATTTATCCTCCTCGCCCTGATCTTTCCCCCAGAGAGTTGGTGAGTAATAGATGTGCTTGAAGGTGATGTCGTTACCTTCGACCAAGTAAAACGTCATTGATTGGGCCTGCAGTGCCTCGACCACCTTTGAAGAAGTCAACTCGATGATAGAGTCTAAATCTTCCCGACTTGGAGCTGGCTTCGATATGACCTTAATCAATAGCGCGCGGCGGAGGGCATTTGTGACGTTGGGAGTGGCCATTTTTTAATTCCCGATTTTAGTGCGGAACACTCTGTGATTGGCAGGGTAAGTCGGAGGTCGCAATGAGAAATGAACGCAATTTTGCCTGATGTTCGCCCGGATAAAAGCAATACTCGATAAAATGACTTCAAATGGGTCGGGTGACCGGGGAGAAAAACTGGCTGCGCGTCATTTAATTGAGAAGGCTGGCTATCGCGTATTGGCGGCGAATTGGCGCAATCCTCGAGACCGCCGTGACGAACTCGATTTGGTCGCGCTGGATGGTGAAACCTTGGTTTTTGTGGAGGTTAAAACCCGCGTGGCTGATGCATTGGTGCCGGGATACTATGCAGTGAATAAGCGCAAGAAACGGGTAGTTGAGAGGGCGGCGAGAGCCTATCTGCACGGCTTGAAGCAAAAACCCCACACCGTGCGATTCGATATCGTGGAAGTTGCCATGTCCAGAACTGGAGCAAGTGGTGGACCAGTGATCCGGCACTTTGAAAATGTGCCGCTCTTTCCAAAAAGTTTTCGACCTGACGCCTAGTTCAAACCTGAATTTGCCATCAAATGGTTTCCTTAACTTATCAATTCCCTTGCTTGCGTGTGTAACAGATTCTGAGGATGTTGCGTTGGTATGGCCGACTCAAATCGTCACCCGTTTTTGCACGGACTCAGTAAACACCGTGGCGCTCCGCCGACGGTAGTCGTTATTTTTGGCGCATCAGGCGACCTGACTGCACGTAAGCTTATACCGGCCGTTTACAATCTGGGTGTTGATAATTTATTGCCCACGGATTTTCACTTGGTCGGATTTGGTCGCAAGGACATCTCCGATGAGGAGTTCCGCGATCTGGCCGCGGCTGCGAT
>DFDG01000163.1:0-371 GCA_002367815.1 Opitutaceae bacterium UBA3033
GGATCGTAAGTGGAATAAAAGGCCGTAGGCAATTATTATTACCTAGGAGGCGGAAGGGCGGGATTAATGAAAACATACAGGTTTTCTGCCAGTCGCTGGGGGACCCGCAATGGGAACTCTGGAGGCAACCGGCCCGTCATCAATCCGGCATAGATTCGGCCCCATTCGCCAAATCGGCGCATACCAGCAATATCGGTGCGCAATTCATCATCCCGCGTCGCCGCGAGTTCAGAGAAAAATGGTCGATCCAAGGTGCTGGGAGTTAATAGCAGTTCACCAATGGATTGTTCGATTGTGATGACATAGAAATCCCGCAACCGAGCCGGTTGAGCCCAAACCCTTTGACCACTATACCAGGCCACACCTGCCGG
>DFDG01000163.1:581-10184 GCA_002367815.1 Opitutaceae bacterium UBA3033
AGCCCGCCGTATCACGCAGCGCCAGTTCCTCCCGCATACCCATGAATAATCGCGGATAATAAGGCGGGTAATGAAAATGCAGCCGCCGGGGTTCCAGCACATCGTGCAAAAGTGGCAATGCTTGCAAAGTCAGCAACAGCGCGGCGGAAACTCCCGGCCATTGGCCAAGCACTGAATTGCTGCCAATCAGGACAAAGAAAAACCCGGCGCCAAAAATAATGATCAACGGAGAAAGATAAGCCGCCACCAAACGCTCACTTTCTCCCGAATTGACCGTAGCCTGAGTAATCAACAACAAGAGCAACGACAGGACAAACATCCAACGTAAGCGGTCCGTGGGCTTGGCCCGAAACGTATACAGCCAACCCACCGCGAACAGTGCCATGAACCACATGGCCCCACCCGACCAAAGACGGGACTGTAGATTCTGCTGCCAAGCGGTCAGCACTTTGTTGCCGAGTTTGTTGAAATCAACTTCCGGTAATTCTGCCGACAAAGTGGTTCGAACCGTGGTGGGTGAGGCGGTGGGATCACCCTCCTTCAGCGCCATATTTTGCCAAGCCAAAGCGGTAGGGTAACCGGTCAACGCCATGTTACGAACCACCCACGGTCCGGTCACCAGAACAAACATGCCCAAGACTGTCGCCAGCATGGGCCATTGGATTTTGGTCCTGGTCCGCCAAACCAGATAGCCCAACACCACGACCAGCAATGCTCCGGCCGAGTATTCGGTGAGCCAGAGCAATCCACAACCTGTCCCAAGTCCCACCAAAGCAGCCCATGCAGGCGCGGCTCGGGTTTCAAAAGCTTGCTCGACCTGCCACCAAAAACGAAACATGGCCAGGACCAGAACCATCATCAGCGGCAGGCCATTGACCGCAACGACCTGTTGCCAAATCGGCACCGACAATAACAGACCAAAGGCGGCCAACCAACCAACTCGCGGTTCAAAAAGTCTCCGACCGAGATCGTAAGTCTGCCAAGCGGCCAACCAGAACAGGAGCAGATTCAGGCCCAGTAGAAAGTAATCCGCAGCAAATCCGTCCGGTGGCTGTGGGGCTTGGGCAAACAGTTTCTCACGCAAGCTCTCCGGGAAAACCCGCAATCCAGCCGCAATCAACAAAGGATAAAGGGGCGCTTCATAGAGTTCCGGCAGTGGACGTGAATCATCAAATCCCTGGCCCCTTGGTTCGAGCACCGCGTGGACTTGCGGATAATTAACCAGAGTAGTAAATCCTGCGCCCCGGGCAATCTGGCGGCCTAGATCAGCTTGTCGCAAGGTCGCCTCGGTGCCCGGTCCTTGAAACTGTTTCCAAGCGATCAACAATGATAGCGCGAGCGTGCACAACAGCACTGCCGCCAAGCGCACCCGCTGAGCCCCCGCGCCGGCTTCCAACCAATGAATCCACTCCTGGATCGTGCGCGAGCGGTTCATCAGTCAATGACATCCAACTCCGGCCATTGGGCTATTTTTCGATGCAAAGTGCGGCGGCTTATGCCCATCAGATCGGCGGCTTTTGTGCGATTGCCCCGTGATTTGATAAGCGCTTCGCGCAAGACCCGTTTTTCATTCTCTGCCATGGAAAGCGGATTACTTGCTGGCCCGGTCGAACCATCACTGCTCACCGTGAGGATGCCCGAAGCACGGTATTTCGAATCCAGATCATATTCCGTCAAAGCACCCCCTCGATGCAACACCACCGCGTTCTCGCAGAAATTGCGCAGTTCGCGAATGTTGCCCGACCAGGGATAAGCTTGCAGCGTTTGCATGGCCCCGGGTTCGAGGGACAATTGGGGCAACTTATTCTCTGCACTCAGCACTTTGAGAAAATGCGCCAGAAGCAGAGGCACATCCTCCGACCGTTCCCGCAACGGTGGCATGGTTATGCGCACCACATTCAGCCGGAAGAAAAGGTCCTCCCTAAATTTGCCATCCTTCACCATCTGATCGAGATCGCGATTCGTGGCCGCCACCAATCTGACATCAAGTTCGATTGGTTTGCTGCCGCCGACTCGCTCGACGGTCCTAGTTTCCAAGAATCGCAGGAGTTTGACCTGAGTCGATGCCGATATCTCGCCAATTTCGTCGAGAAACAGAGTTCCTCCATCAGACGATTCAAAGCGGCCGATACGCCGCTCATTCGCGCCCGTGAAGGCCCCGCGTTCATGACCAAACAATTCACTTTCCAACAAATTCTCCGACAATGAGGCGCAATGAACCGCGATAAGTGGCCCTCTGGATCGCGGGCTGACTTGATGAATGGCCTGTGCAATCATTTCCTTGCCGGTGCCGGATTCTCCCTCGATGAGGATCGTGGCCTTGGAAGGGGCCACGAGTTTCACCCGATCAATCACCGCCTTCAACTTGTCGGAATTACCAATGATGTGGTCGAAGTTGAATTTCTCATCCAGCCGTTCGTGCAGCTGCTTAACCTCCACTTCGAGCGTCTTCGTTTTTAGCGCCCGCTGGATCAGCATTTCCAACCGCTCGATATTCACCGGCTTGGTCAGAAAATCGACGGCCCCTCTTTTCATGGCTTCAACCGCCGTCTCGATGTTGCCATAAGCCGTCATCATTAGAACCGCCGGGTGGTTCGATTGAGCCAAGGCCTTGTCGATAACTTTCAAGCCCGACTTCCCGGGCATACGCAAATCAGTCACCACCACGTCAAATGGTTGGGAATCCATCAAGTTTGCTGCCTCGTCCGCATTGGAGGCAATCGAGACATCATAACTATCCTCCAATGCTTGTTGGAGACCCTCTCGGGTGTGTTTTTCGTCATCTACGATGAGAATACTCGGCACCATATCTATGAGTCAGTCGTGAAGCTCGATTCGGTCAATGGGAAATAATGGCACAGTCCACGGTTATTTCGATTTCCAATCTTTCACGTCATTACAAATATTTCTTCGTTTCGTTTACCCTCAGTGCACCAGGAGGATGGATTGCCTTGACCCAACAAGGGCAAACAGTAGGCGAATGTGGCCATGCCAAGACCCAATGCTCAGAAACATAATGCTCCAACCATGGTCGAAGATGCGTTAATGTCATCTTCATCATCGATTTTCCCATGGTATCGAGCTTTTACAGTCACTCTGGTCGTAAGTCTGCTGGGGTTCACCGCCTGTTCAACTCCGGATGAAACCAGCCAAAGAAATCATGACTTGGAAGGCAATAACCCAACTATTCAGGTTTCACTCTACAGTAGCGGTTCCTTTTTTGACGGGGCGGTCATGGCAGAAGCGACCGTGGCTCGCGGGCTTACCGGGCCGATGGCAAAAACCATCAGTCAACGACGAAAGAAAATAACCATGGATCCGAGGCTTACCAACCGCGCAATCGGGGAAGCATTACCCACTGATGGACGGAAACTCGGACAGATTGGTGAGCTCGGCAGCAACGAAGCTCCCGTCACTTTGATCGTGTCATTTCAAAATACCGGTTCGGAAACCATTACGTTAGCTATTCGCGATGTCACTTCTCCATTGGGCAACTTCGTGCCTCAACCCAGGCAGCTAATTCTGAATCCCGGACAAACCCTCGATCTCGAACCAATGATTTCTCGTTTAGGTGTAATATCAGCCGAAATTCCCCTGACTTTGGCCCTGAAACTTGGAGATAAAAAAGAATCCCAAGTCATCGTGTTGCGCCCCGCCGAAGATAAATAAATCGACTACATAACGGGAGAATTGAGCTGGTTCGAAAACCGCACGCAATTCGAGCAAGATATTGATGTAACAAATTAAACCCGCATGCGTCATAGCAGGCACATGTAATTAACGCTCTCGTTTTTTCGCCGTGGGATCTGGCTCGATTCTGCGATGCTACTCTTTTTGATCGGCCTGACCTCCTGTGCGAGTGACCATCCCAAACGGGGCATGCCGCCCGATAGGGCCGTCATCAAAGTTTCCATGCAAGCTGGTGGGAAATTTTTTCCGGCAAGCTTCAGGTCGAAGCCAATGTAAATAATGGCAGGATGCGTAGCCCCGCTGAAGGGCGCGAAGAGTCGGGTTCAGAGTCTGGAAGAGGAGGCAATAGAGGTGGGAAGGGCGGAGGTGGACCACCGCCAAACGCATCATCCGAAAGGAATGGAGCCTCCGGGAACCACAACCGGATGGGCAGCAATCAACCACCCATTGTGCTGACCGTGAGGCTCAAAAACACCGGTGCCGAAAATTTATCGATTACGGTGCGAGAGGTTGAATCAGCACTGGGCAACTTTGTTGCCTCCTCAGACTGACGAATGATTCAGGAATATCCCATCAATGAATAATTACTCACAAAGCAGGAAGAAAACATGGAGTAAAAGTATTTCCTGATATGTTATGTCCCTTCGAACGATAATCCGCTGCCATGAAAATCAAACAAATTGCTGCTCTATATCTCGCTCTCGCTTTCTGTTCCATTTGCACCGCCACCACGTCTGACACCAATCTGCCGCTTGATATTCAGGTGCGTTCCGAGGTTGATCGCCCCTTCAAGGGTTGGGGCCGAGAAGAGAAAAAGGACCACGGCAAAGTATATTTGATTGCCGCCATCAGCGAAGCACGTTCCGAACAGCAACTCGTGCTACCCCTCAAAGAGGAAATTTTACTTCAACATTTACGGCAGGAACTTTCGAAACGTGGGTTTCGGGAATATTCGAAGGAAGAACCACCTGAAATCATTCTCACGATTCTGTATGGCCGTGGTTATCTGGAAAACCCCTATCTCTCGGATGCGATGTATAATGAGATGTTTAATCCTCCCATATCCACCATCTTGGCCGGTAACGCCAAGCAACTGATGCGACAGAAGGAATTCGATTTTGAAAACAAACTTCAGGCCGCCAATTTCGAGAAACTATTCATTCGCGTCACCGCATGGGCAAATCCATCCGACCTGCCTGAGGCAAAACCCGGTAAAAATAAAAAGAACAAGATACTCTGGAAAACAACCATGGTGACAGATGATCCCAAACATCGGGACTTGAACCAATTTGTGGATAAACTCTTGGCGGCCGGTTCCAATTTTTTCGACCAGGAAATTGAAAAAGATGAAGCCTTCGTTCGAACTGATTTGCCCGAAGGTTATGTCAATATTGGTGACGCCAAGGTCATGCCTGATCACCAGGAACGCTGAGCCTGCGGCCTATAACCGGTCGGCCAATCCCAAGCCCAGTCCAAACAGTCCGGCCGCCACTGCCGGGTGCCCCACGAGCCAAGCCTTCTGCCAGCCCGGTCGCTGGTTCCAAGGTTGCTGCTGATTGAATGGATCAAAGACCAAGGCAATGCCAACTGATGATGCCGCACTGGTGTAGTCGGCATGCGTCCAGCACTGGTAGACGGCAAAAAGCAAGAACATGCCATAGAGGGCTCGGTTGAAGCCGGGCGGGATTGAATTTGCCATGGTAACAATTGGTTGGACTGCACTCACCCAGTATTAAGTTCCGCAACGGGAAACAGTCATTGGACGAACGGCAAATCCCGCGGACAAAAGGATCGCTAATCAACTTTAGGGTTGGAACCAGATCAGCGCCAACATACCCCGGCCGGTCCACACCACCGTCCGTACCCAGTTCCACCGCACCAACCGCCGGTGGGTTGCCGGATCAAAACCCTCCAGCAATCTTTGGTGGGCCGGCACCAACACGAGTCCCGTCGTGCCCCAGATTACCGCCACCAAGGCGAGTCCGCTCCACGCCAGACTGCCACCCGACATCCAAACCAACGCAACCGCCGTGCCGAGTTCCACCAGCATCGGACCGGCAACCACGAATGAGGTAAGGCGCATGTGCTCCCGCTGAAACGCTACGGACTCGCTTGGGCCAACCCCGGCGAGCAGCGGGTAATGCACGACTTGGGCAAACCAAATCAAACCCACCATGAACCAGGTGGCGCCGGCGTGGGCTTGGAGCAGCAGAAATAGGTCCATACCTGAATCCTGATCAATTACTGGGCGGCCAAAAAGCCCAATCGACCCAGTTCCGCCGCCGCCGCCCAACCGGACAGCGCCGCCCCCTCGACTCGCGGTGCCGCGAAAGCGTCGCCCGCCATAATCAAGGGAGGATTCGCCGAAACCGTCATGCAGCCGCAGGCATCTACTTCCAACGGGCGGCTGTAGCGCCAGCCATGCACTTGAAATTCCCTGACCCCGCTGCCGAGCCACGGGGCCGCCGCAGCGAGTAACTCCCGGGCTGTTTCATCGCGATCGTCGTCCCAACGGGTCGAACTGAATGCGGGACTGGCGTGAATCGTGACGGCAGGTTGTGTCGATATACCTTTCTGCTGGTTGTCGCCCAACCAGGCGATTGGTCCCTCGGTCAACTGCAGGCCACCCGGCGCCGGCACACACGAAGGCTGTTCCAGCACTGCCATTACCACGAGGCAACGCTCATAGGTAATTTTTTCCAAGCGACCGCGGATTTCCGTTCCGATGACCATGCCACCTGCGTCGAGCATCGCCAAACTCTGCGGCACCGGGGCGGTCAGCACCACGGCTCGTGCCTGAAAAGCTTCTCCCTCTTTCGTTTCCACCTGCCACCCAGTCACAGCCCGGCGCAGGGCCAAGACCGTTTGCCCCATACGCACATCCAGATCAGCCGCCAGATGCTTGGCAATTCCAGTCATCCCCGGCTGACCCCGCCAGCGCAGATGCCCGTCGTTGGCCCCGCCAAAGCCCCGGCACCACTCGCGCGCCGCAGCTGCCTTGCAGCACTCCTCCACGCTGCCGGCAAACCGGGGCGTGCGGGCCGTGACGAACTGGGCGCCATGATCAAAAGTCGCCTCGCCGATTCGGCGGGTGGCAAGCCGTCCCCCCACTCCACGTCCCTTGTCGACCACGACCACTCCGCAACCGCGCGCTGCGAGTTCGGTCGCAGCGGTCAGTCCGGTCATGCCGGTGCCTATCACCAATATCTCGCAATCGTTTTTCATGGGGAATTTGCCAAAGGACCCAAACTGCGCATTTCTGACGGTGATGCAAATCGCGCGTCAAAGTTACCCCACCCACCCCTCCGTCCTGACCTGCGCCGACTCGATCCGTTTCGGATGTCGCTTCGCCGGCCTGTTTGGTTTAATCATCGCCTTCCTCCCCATCATGTCTGCCAGCGAAGCCTTTCCTCCCACTCCCGTCGGGCAAATTGAACTCAAGACTCTGCCCGCGGGCACATTGCTCAAAACAACTGGCCCCAAGAGTTACTTTGAGCAAAGCAACGGTCTTTTTGGCCCTCTGTTTCGTTACATTTCCAGCCACGACATCGCCATGACCACTCCGGTCGAGGCCCAAATTAATCCCGGGGCAATGTATTTCTGGGTTGGCGAGTCCGAACGGCAAAAGGTGGCCGGCAATAACGGTGGAGTCGAGGTCATCGCTCAACCCGAGCGCCTCGTGGCCAGTTTGGGGATGCGGGGCGGCTACACGGAGGAGAACTTCAATGAAGCCCGGGAACAGCTCGAGACTTGGCTCCAGCAGCGGAAGGATGTCGAGGCGACCGGTCCGGCTTACGCGGTCTACTGGCACGGACCTTTCCGACCTTGGTTCACTAAGCGTTCCGAGGTGCATATTCCCGTCTGCTCCACGGCTCCCTGATGGAGCCGGAGAAAAACTGGGTATGGGTGGCACTTAGGTTTGCACTGAAAGCATGGGATGCCTCAACTCGCGCAACATGTCCGACTCCCTTGCCCCGTTGGATCGCGCCAAATTCCGTGCGTTTCTGATCGCCAACCTCGAGTCCAATCTCGAAGAGGCACTTGCCCACGTGCGACCCGACGGCCGCCTCGGCACCGATCCCTGGATCAATCGTGATCAACACGATATCCTGCCGCTCACCCTGCTCTACCAAACCGAAGGCAGCTCGATTTATCGCGATCCCAAGATTCTCGAAGTCATCGCCAAAGGCGGATCTTACCTCGCCAAGATGCTCGATGAAAAAGGCATGTGGAGATTCGACAAGAAAGACGGATCCTATTGGGGACAAATCTACACGCCGTGGACTTATCTCCGCTGGATCATGACCTACAAGCTCATCAAAGACGAGCTACCGACCGAGGATTTGAAGATCTGGCAGGACGGACTGCTGCTCGGCTTCACGGGTATCTCTGCCACCGAGCTCAATTCCAAGAGCAACATCTACCCGGGACCACTCCCCGGAAGCCCCGCACTGATAGCAGGTGAAGTGATTCCCTGGGTGCACAATATTCCCTCCCACCATGCGACCGCCCTCTTCCTTGCGGGCGAACTTTTTGATCGTCCTGATTGGCAACAACAGGCGCGCGATTTCATGCAACTCGTCGTCGCGGCCCAATCCCCCCACGGCTGGTGGACGGAGCATATTGGTCCGGTCGTGCTCTATAACCGCGTCTACATCGAAGCATTGGGTCTCTATTTCACCCTCAGTGGTGATGAGTCCGTCCTACCCGCCATCGAACGCGGCAACCGCTTCCACTTGAATTACGTCTACCCCAACGGCTCGATGATCGAGACGGTAGACGAGCGAAACCCCACTCCACCGCTCACGATCAAACGCGATCCTGATGGCACCGCCCACTATCTACCCAAACAGGTCAACATCCACCCCGGCCTCTTCTTTTCCGATTCTGGTCATGCCCTGCTCGCTCATCAAATGCCCATCGTCCGCACCCGCGATCCGAAGGAAGTCATCGATGTCGATTACCTCTATTACTGCCTCAATGCGATCGAAGGCGAACTGACTTTCACCGCCGCGCAGGAGCCACGTTTCCGGATGGGTAACGATTCCCTCCTCGTCAGAGAAAGCCCCTGGCTCATCAGTTTCTCCGCCTATTGCGCCCCCCGCTTGCCCGGCCGTTTCATTCAGGACCGCCAAAACATGGTCAGCATCTACCACCGCGACTCCGGCCTCATTCTCGGCGGCGGCAACACCAAGATCCAACCGCTCTGGAGCACCCTCACCGTCGGCGATACCAACTTGCTCAACCCTGCCGGTGCGGTCCGCGAAACCAACCTCGCCCCCGATGTCGATGTCGCCTACACGCCCGATGCCTGCACGATTGATGAACCTTCGCCCAATATCTGGACGCAGCAAATCTCCTGCGCCGGAGCAGTCGCTGAACTCGCGTGTGAAATCTTCGACGACGCGACCCTAAATCTCAGCGCGCGCCTCATCACTTCCGCTCCCGATGGCCGACCAACCGCCGCTCACCTCACCTTCATCCCCTATCCCGAAAGTCCCGTTACCCTCTCAGATGGCAGCATTCTGGAAATCAATTCGGACCAATGGACGAAAACAGGGCTCACGTCCCTGTCCCACCACAACTGGCAGCTCACTTTGCCAAAGATTGCCGCAGTCAACTGGCCGGTTCTTCCCCACAACCCTTATACCACAGATGGTCATGCTGATTTCCTTGAAGGCCGTCTCGTCGTTTCACTGCCATTAACCGACAGGCCTCACCTACTCACTTTGACGATTAAGTAACCCCGTTCGGCAATGTAAGCCGGAAATCGTCGCCGCTAACAGACCTGATCCAGCGCCGCGTTTCCGAGGTAACCACATCAGGATGCTTGCGACACGGGCATCGTATGACGGCCTGCTACTTTACATCACATTATACGCCGACGCGTTAGGGAAACGCTGATTAAAGGCA
>DFDG01000163.1:10475-26983 GCA_002367815.1 Opitutaceae bacterium UBA3033
GATCTGATTTAATCAGCGCTTCCTTTGATTTTTGCTACCGCAGTAAACGCAAGCGCGACCGCAGTTGCTCCGGGATCCTGCACTCCCGTCAGATTACTCGCGTTGACATATGATGAGCGTCCCGCGCCAGCCTTCGTCATGGTTGCCGTCAGTGCTGCTCCACTCGTTGCAGCCTCCGCCGCAGCATCGGCGCCACTATTGCTCAGAGCCTCAATCGCCGGGGCCAAGGCATCAATCATGGTTCGGTCACCCAATTTCGCGCCGCCATAAGACTGCATGCGTGCCAACCCTTTCGCCAGCGCCGCCGGCAACGTCGCGCCTTGTCCAAGTTCGATCCCGGTAGCCGTAAGAAAAATCGAGAGCAACACACCGCTTGATCCGCCCATCGCCTTGCCCAACAAATCACCCAAGGCGAGGCAGAGTTGATCGTTCTCGGCCAACGGCAGTTCGTTGCGGGCCAACGCCGCCAATACATTTCGGGCCGCCAGCGCAAAAGTCGTGCCGGTATCCCCATCGCCAATCTGCCGGTCAAGATCATTAAGTGCTGTTTCATTCTGCACCATCGCATCGCACACCGCCGCTAACAGTGCCTGAGTCCCGGGTTCGGTCGAACCCACGTAGGACCTTGCCGCGATATTCGGCATCGCCTGCAACACCACGGGGGCGATCAATTTTGCCCCCGGCCAACTGCCCGTTTGCACTTCGCTGACGAGTGCTTCACGGCGCTCGGCTGTCAGTGGCAGCACGGAAAGCGAAATCCCCTTCATATCGAGCGCGGTCATCAAACCGCCGGGGCCCACCAGCAACTCGATTTGCGGTCCCCATGCAGATTCGATCAATTCCTTGACGATCACATTCATTTCGAGCGGCGTGGTGCCCCCGAGATTGTTCAGGATCACGGCCAGTTTATCACTCGCGCTAACGTGGGCCATCAACTCGGCCACCATCGTCGCCACCAACAACCGGGCTGGTTCAACGGCAATTACCCTTGCTCCCGGTTCCCCATGAATGCCCAAGCCGAGTTCCACCCGCCCTTCAACGATCCGATTGTTTATCGCTTCACCCGGCAGCGTGCAGGTCGAAAGTGCCAGTCCCAGTGAAGCCACCGCGCGACTCGTATCAGCTGCAATCTTGAGCACTTCAGGAAGCGATCCGCCCCGCGCGGCCACATGCCCAGCCACCTTGTGCACAAATAGTGTCCCCGCGATACCTCGCGGTTGCGGTGCATCCGTAATCGCGATATCATCAGCGACAAACACCAGCTCGACCAGATAGCCCATCTCCCGTGCCTTCTCAGCCGCAAGGCCGAAGTTTAGCCGGTCGCCGGTATAGTTTTTAACAATCAGCAGGCAGCCGGGTTTGCCGGTCACAGCACAGATCGCACTCAACACCGCATCGACGCTGGGCGAAGCAAACACTTCGCCGCACACCACCGCCGTCAGCATGCCTTCCCCGATAAAACCCACGTGGCTCGGTTCGTGCCCGGAACCTCCACCCGAAATCAAGGCCACCCGCGACTTGTCCCAATCCTGCCGCAGCACGACCTTCGTATGACTGAACCCATCGAGTCGGGCCAGCCGACCCGGTTCACTACTGATCAGGAATCCGTCGATGGCCTCCGTGACCAAGTTTTCCCTACTGTTAATAAAATGGCTCATGGCAAAGGGGTTGGGGTTAAAGCAGCGGCGCAACGCTGACTATCAGCCCGCCAAATCCAATCCAGAAATCACGCGTTGGACAGGCTTTTATCAATGGTCTGTCATGGTTTCTCCCTCTCACGACCTCAGGCCCCGGGAACCCTGCTTCGACTCAAATCCCCTAAATGAATGAGGGCCTTCTACCCCTAGACGGCCCTCCCCTAACACCAAGCAAACCTAACACCAAATACAACCTATGAAGGGAAAGACGTAGCTAGGTCGCGATCGTTCAAACTTTCGGCCCACCCTTCGCCGTCTTTACAATTTCGTAACAATTGGCCCGTATCCGATACATCAACGGAAAGAGAATTATCTGACATTTTCTTCTCTTCACGGCAGTGAAACCTTCAGTTGCACTTGCCGCCACGTGATCGCATCTTGACCAGCTCGGAGCATTGGTTGCGCCGGGTCTCCATGCCATTTCAACCTCTGCAACGCATCAGTGTCCGGTTATTTTCCTCCTGTTGCTCGCTGCTGGAGAACATCGCCAATTGGATTCAGGATCGGCCCCGCATTTCCCCTTGGTTTTACAAGCACCACTCGGCTGAAGCGGATTATCGCGATCATAACGGGCGGATGTTTGCCAACCTGCATGAACAGGAACGCATGCTCGCGGATGGCCAACGCATGGCATTTTACCAGCAGGCGATCAGGCAGCACATCAAACGCGGCGATCGAGTCATTGATCTTGGCACCGGCACCGGCATCTTGGCCGCCCTCGCCTCGCGCCAAGGAGCCGCCCACGTATACGCCATCGACCATTCCGACATCCTGAAACATGCCCGGACTCTCGCCATCGCCAACCAGATCGAAAATGTAGAATTTGTCGCGACTCACAGTTCCGCCTTCAACACCGAGGGGCCCGTGGACGTCATTCTTCACGAGCAAATGGGTGACTGTCTTTTCGATGAAGACATGGTCGCCAATGTGACTGATCTCCGCGACCGACTGCTCAAACCCAATGGCTTGATTCTGCCCAGCGTCTTTGAGTTTTTCTGCGAACCAATCAATATTACGAACGCGCGACTCGTGCCCTTCATATGGGAGCTAAATGTATGTGGCTACGACTACTCATGCCTCGAATACAACCGGCCGCAGGATTCGAGTTACTATCACCTGTCCAGCAGCGACCTGAATCTCGTGGATCATTTTCTCGGGCAACCGGAACCCGTGCTTACGATTGACTTGCACACGGTGAATGCGGCCGATCTGCCTCCACAAATCACCTTCACCCGCGAAGTCATCAACGCGGGCCGACTCGATGGGTTTGCGATCTATTTCCGCGCCCGGGTCGATCATGACCTGACCTTAAGTTCCGACCCCACCGATCCTCAACGCGCACCCCATTGGGGCTTCAGAATTTTGCGTTGTGAAGGTGAAATATATGCTGAGGGCGACGTGATTGAGACCACTCTCACGGTCGGTAAGTGGCCGGAATTGGACACGTGGCGCTGGACTCACGTGAAGCAACTTGCCGCCAACCGCGCCTTAGCCACCCGTGCCGTTTAAGGGCCGCTAGACCAATCGCCGTTAGCTTTTTACCCTGCTGTCATCGCGAAGAGCGAAATGACGCGGCGATCCACTCTCACTGGTCGGTCACGCATACCCTTTCATGGATTGCCACGTCGGCCTGCAGCCTCCTCGCAAAAACGAATGGGAAAGTTTGTTTGTAGCTGGCCTCGCTTGTCCTGAGCGTGTCGAAAGGGCTGAGGCCGGTCAGGGGTCGGCGAGCCGCTGCTACTTTGACCGATTATCCGGAACCTCAATTCGTCCTCATCAACCTAGCCAGCCAAAGGGAAAGAAACAAAAGCAGCATACCCAGACCAAGCAAATTGCCCTGAATTGGATACTTGGTGCTGATGTCACCTAAAACAGACCACTTCCAGATTGAACCCCGGATCTTAAGCCAATTGGCCAACAACCGTGCTTGCACCCGGCTGGCAACTTCGAGGATAAGCCCACACGCCCACGGAGAAACATCCATGCCGTTGGCGAGTCAACCAACGTAAAGGAAACACAATATCATGGGCGATAAATCCCCTAAATCAGTTCAGAAAAAGGCCGCGCAAAAGCAGTCCAAACACAACAATTCGGACAAGCAGAAGCATGCGCTGGTCCAATCACAGCAAGCCACCAAGGCCAAACTGGCCGCCACCAAGAAGAAATAAGTCTGGCGGGCGACCGCGTCTGATTCCACCGGTGAATTCCGGTCGCCCCTTTCTTTCAGCTAAGCCTCTCTCGACCCAGTCCGGTCAAGTCCCTGCGGGCTCCAGGTTCCGCATGAAAGGATACCTCATGCGCCGCCGCAAAACGTTATTGGATCGTGGAACCGGCGCATCATAAAAACTTCCTGACCAACCGCACAACGGTGACTTCCGGATTGATATGAAGAGACCACTGGTGGAACACCACCCTTCGGACTTGCCGCATTCGGCCACCCGCTTCAGACAGCTCCCGTGGCAATAACCGAGATCATCGAAGACATTCACCGCTACATTGATTCCCATTGGGCCAAGACGGTCCGGGAATCACGGGAAGACACGCCCAACGAGATCTCGCTACCCCATCCGCACACGGTGCCCTCCACCGATCCCAGCATGTGGCTATTCTTTTACTGGGATGTCTATTTTACCAACCTGGGGCTGCTGCGGTCAGGGGAAATCGCGCAGGCAAAATACAACGCCGACAACATTCTCTCCCTGATCGATAGATTCGGCTACGCGCCCAACATGACCGTGCGCATCGCCCTCAATCGCACGCAGGTGCCCCCATCGCCCATGATTTGCCGCGATGTGTTCCATCACACCCAGGATCGTAAATGGCTCGCCGGTGCCCTGCCCATTCTGACCCGTGAGTATACATTTTGGATGACCCTGCGCATGGCGCCCAACGGGCTCAACCGCGCCTACACCCACGCCGATCCGGCCACCGTCGATGGTTTTGAAAAAGTCATTGCCCATCGTTTGAAAGACATCCCCACCGAGCCCATCGCACGTCTGCGTTACTTGCATCACAAAATGGCTGAGTGCGAAGTGTGGGACTTCACCCCTCGATTTGACCAACGCTGCACCGACTTCAATCCGGTCGATACCAATGCCGCACTCTACTTTTTCGAGAGCACCATGGCCGAACTGCATGATGAACTCGAGCAAGTTGCCGACGCCGAAATCTGGCGTAATCGTGCCGCGGCTCGTCGGGTGCTGGTGGACAAATTCCTTTGGGACGACGAACAGGGATTCTACTTTGACTACGATTGGGCCCGTGGTCGTCGCGGGCCCGTGGTTTCCGCCGCGGCCTGGCTGACGATGTGGAGTGGACTTTGTTCCGATGAACAAGCAGCCCGCATGGTGGCCAACCTCTCCCTGCTCGAACGGGAACATGGTCTCATCACGTGCAAGGAAGGCAGCAACACCTCGGCCAATACTTATCAATGGGACGCTCCCAACGCCTGGCCGCCGATGCAGGCTGTCGCGATCATGGGGTTGATCCGTTACGGCTACCACGCCGAGGCCCGGCGACTCGCCGAAAAATACATCACCACCTGCGCGCGCAATTTTGCCTCAACGGGACAACTCTGGGAGAAATACAACGGCATCACCGGCGCACTAGATGTCGCCGACGAATACAAAATGCCTCCCTTCCTCGGCTGGACTGCCGGCGTGTTTCTCTATGCGCAAGAAGTGCTGAATAATGACCCGAAGGATTAAGCACGAATGACACTAAAACACGAAACCAATTGGCATTTTCCAAACGGATCAAATCAATCCTGATTCGTGCATTCGGCGATTCCAGCGTCAACTCTGCTGCTGGAGGACGAAACGATCCATCTGATGGAACAACACCGGAAACCCGCGCCAGCCCCCAGTCCGCCGCTCCTGATGATCGCGTTTGAACTCTATCATTGGACAAAATTAATAAACAAACTACTGAACAATATTCACAAAGTATATCGTGATCCCCGAAGTAATGAATTTGGTCATTCTTTCCTTCTTCAAAGAAAACAGGGTAACGTTCTGGTGCCTCGCATGGACATCGATGCTAGGATTACGGAAGAATATGATGCGATCGAGGATGTTGGCGGAAGTTATATCGTGTTGATAACAGACTAGCATTTTGGTGGGACCAGCATTGAGGCTGTTGCCGACAGGTTCAACTCGAGGATTCTAAGCAGCGTAATTGAGCAGCCCAAGCTAAAGAAAAAGGGGCTGATAAATATCGAAACCTTACCCTACAAAAGACAGATGCTCGCAGATGATTTGGAAATCATCCCAGTGCCTACCCACATTTATGGAGGCGGTTGTCTACTTTGGCAGGGACGATGAAATCAGTTATTTGTTCACTGGTGATTTCTTATTCTATGATGGCAGTAGGTGGTTCCCTGGAGCTAAAACTAGAAGCAAGTTAGAGAACAGTTTGTCACTTCTGATGGAATTAAACTACGATGATCTCGTCGGGTGCGGTAGTGATGCAGTTGAGGTGCCTTACGTAAATTTGGCTAACAAGGCTAAGATAGTGAAATTCATTGAGGAGATTCTATGTGCGTTCAAAAAATGAGAAACACCGTCCAACCATTATATTCAAAAAAATCGCTACTACCGTTCCGCGGGGCTACCCGTTTAATCTACCTTTCGTGTGATTCGTGTATTTCGTGGTAACAAATCACCGCTTCAGTGCCGCATAGCCTTCTTTGACATAGGCGAGACTCGCTTTCACGTCACAGGGATAGGCGATGTAGGCGTCCGACATCTGCGGCCAACTGTCGGCCAGATTCCACAAAAAGATACCCCAGCAATTCGGTTGGTTGCCATAAAACTCGATCCAGAATTTTGACGCTTCGCCTTGGAGCTGCTGGGATTTCTGAATCAAATCATCAAGGTCTTTCGGCTCCTCCCAGCCGCGCTCGCGAATACTCTCAAAATTGAGCCGATGGCGCGCGATGCGATCCAGCCGTATGCAATCCGCCCCATGCGTCAGATATTCCTCGTGATAAACCGGCCATTGGTTTTGCGGCTGCACGTAGGTGTTGATCGTGGCGCGGGAAGGAAAACTGAGGTGTCCGATCTCCGTCACCATCCTCGGCAACTGCTTCACATAAAAGTCTGACTTGTAGGAAAAGCCGTGTCCCCAGATGTGACAGTCCCCTTCCTTGGGTTCGTTCTGATCATAGGTCAGCGGTGAATAGGGCGACGTTGGCACATAGGGCGTCAGGGGCGCGTGCGTTTCGACGACATTTTTCAACACCTCCTTGCTGAGGCGGTTGTGCCGATAGTCTGGCTGGTTGAAACTGTTGTCCGCCAGCACATCGTTTTCGTTGTCCCCGAACCAAGCGATCACGCACGCAAAGTGACGCAAGCGTCTGACCTGATACTCGGCCTCGCGTCGGGCTTCATCAAGAAACGCGAGATCCTGCGGGTAACAACCGCAGGCATACATGAAGTCGTGCGTGATCAGTATCCCCAGTTCGTCGCACTTGGCGTAAAATGAATCCAATTCGTAAACTCCCCCGCCCCACACCCTCATGGCATTGATGTGGGTGTCCTTGGCAATCGCGAGCAATTGGTCGTAACGGGCGTCGTCGACGCGACAGAACATCGCGTCCGCCGGCGTCCAATTCATCCCCTTCATGAAAATCTTTTTTCCGTTGATCGCGAAAACGAACGAAATCCCCCCATCGTCGTCCGGCTCCTGGATCAGTCGCACGGTGCGAATGCCAAAACGACCGGTGCTCCGATCCGATTCCACGTCACCGTGCTTCAAAACGGCACTCCATTGGTAGAGCGGTTGCGCACCGTGATCATGCGGCCACCACAGCTTGGCGTCCGGCACGATGAAACGCGTCACCTTTCTGCCACTGCTTGGATCGACATCAAGGGTGAGTCGCTGGATTTGACCAGCGACCGTGAGTTCCACCTCCACCACATCCGTGGCGCCGTGGTTGTGCTGCAACTCAACTAGTGCTTCGAGTTCTGCCGAGCCGTCGTCGTGGAGTGCGACCGTGATGATGCTGACATCATCGATTTCAAAAGCATCAACCAGAACCCATGAGACCGGTTTGCTGATGCCGATTGTCACCAGACGGGGTGAAATATTCCAACCGTAGCATGACTGCGATTTGCGCACCTGAAGCCGGGTGATCTGGCCATAACCGCGCACCTCCGGGGTATAAGGCCGATTGAGGGGAAACAGCGGCGCCCCCAGGCAAACCTCAAGTCGATTGACCCCTGCTTGCACGTGGTCGGTCACATCAAGTCGCAGCGGAGTAAAAATGTTCTGATGTTTGCCGACTTCCTTGCCATTGAGGTAAATCGTGGCGAAGCAATCGAGCCCCTCGAAATATATATGAAGCCGCTCGCCCTTGCCGGGGATTGGAGGTGTGATCTCCGTGCGATACCACCAATCCATCTCTTCCATCCAACGCAGCTTGTCGTGATTCATGCCGAAGAACGGATCATCGATCAACCCGGCGCGCTGATAATCCAAATGCACATCACCCGGCACCTGGGCGGGAACCCACCGCTCTTCCAGCGGCAGTGCAGAGCAGGCCTGCGTTGGACCGAGGTTGGGCTCGGCATGCATCAGTTGCCAGGAAGCCTCAAGCGGTAGAGATTTTTTCATGGGATAGAGAAAGTAAAGTTGGATTGTGAACCCAGAATCACCACGAAATACAATGTGGAACTCAGGAAATCAGAAATAAAGATTTCCGGAACAAGCCCCGAGGTAATTCTATAAGCCAAATGTAGCCGGGGTCGTTGACCCCGGTTGAGGGGCATCAGGCCTCAACCCATTCGACAAGCTCAGAACAAGTGAGACCGGATACATCCATGCCTTTCTTATGTTCTCTGGTTAGCGGTATTTTCCAGCCTTCCAGCTTTCCACATTAATTACTCGGTTCAGCTCTTCAGCATTCTCACCCGACGATCTTTCCGGGGAAATTGCAGTGTAACCACCGTGCCGATACCCTCCTTACTCTCGATCCCGATCTGCCCGCCGTGTTCGCGCATGATGCGTTGCACCACCATCAGCCCCAGACCGTGTCCATCCACCTTCGTGGTGTGATAAGGCTGAAAGAGGCGCGTAAATTCCTCCTGTTTGATGCCCGAACCACTGTCACCAAACGCGAGGTAGACCATGTCATCATCGGTGCGCGCCTTGATACGTAATCGACCGCCGGGTTTCATGGCTTCGACGGCATTCTTAACGATATTGAAGAATATCTGCTTCAACTGATTCTTGTCTGCCATGATGAACGGTAAATCGTCACGGGTCTCGGCTTCGATTGTTATTCCCCGGTCGGAGAGTTCGTGCTGTTGAAACGCGAGCACTTCAGCCAACACATCGGACAGGTTGATCTCACTGAGGTCCGGCGGTTGAGGACGAATAGCCTCCAGAAAATTCGTGATAATACCATCAAGGCGCTTCACCTCGTCTTCACATATACGGACGGACTCAGCGACGGAATCGATGTCCTTACTCGCTTTGAGTTTCTTTAACTTCCGGTTGATCAGTTGCAGATGGATGGTCAGGGAATTGAGCGGATTGCCCAACTCATGGGCCACTCCAGCCGCGAGAAGCAACACCGAGGATGTCCGTTCGTTTTCAATCCGTGTTTCCGTGGTTTGTTTGTTACGCGTGATATCTGACAAAATAACGGCAAACCGCTGGCCACCGACATGCTGCTCGCCAGTAAATGGCACCATGTAAAGTTGGACCGTGCGAGGCTCTGGATAGGTGAGCTCAAACTCACGCGTCACCACCGGCAAGGTTGCATCGTCATCCAGCGTGATTCCAAGGGAAGGCCGCAGTCCGGGCACTAGGCGCCACAAGGTCTCCCCCACCAAACCGTCATCCCCCAGTCCGATCAACCGATGCGCGGCGGAGTTGGCGTATTCGATTTCGCCATCGAGTGTGATGACTAGCACACCTTCCTGCAGCGTATTGAAAATGTCTTCAAACAGGCCGCGTTCGCGCGCAAGTCGTTGGACGAGATTCGTCAAATTGACAGAATCCATCGAATCGAGACGACCGAGGACACGGTCTAGCGAGGAATGCTTCTTCGGGGGCATTGCAGGGTTTTGTGCACGACCAAGGGCAGTCGGTCAATGTCGCCGCGCGTTCAGGGCCGCAACCAGGGGACGTTCGTGGTTAACCAAGGTGCATGATCCACGAACGCAGTAGTGCCGGTAGGGCGCGTTGTCCCCAACGCGCCGCGGCACCCTCGGAGAGAGTGCCCTACCTTTCGATCCTATTGAACGGCGACCCCTTTACTGACTACTCAGCCCCATGCTTCCAGAATTTTACCATGGCTTTCACCGATATGGACGGATCGATCTCATCCATCCGTGTGATCCGCGGTAATATGGATTTGGAGCTCACTAGCTGTCGTCATCCGCAAATGCGGTTTCGTCATTCAAAAAATCCACCTGATCCGGGTCCACCCGCTGGGCGAAAAGTTTGCGCAGGAATACGTCGCGGTGATGCCGGGTGCGACCAAGCCGTAGCAGCGCCTCGCGATGTTCCTCGGTGCCGTAGCCTTTATGTTGGGCAAAACCATACCCCGGCTGAATTTGATCGAGCTCGGTCATCATCCGATCCCGGGTGACCTTGGCGATGATCGAAGCCATCGCAATGCAGAGCGACCGGGCATCCCCTTTCACCACATTGGAGTGCGGATAGGGGAAATTGCGCAGGGGCAAACCATCGACGATAATACGGGCCGAAACAGTCGGCTGAAATTCGGCAATATCCTCGAGCGATGAAAACAAGTCGGGTTCAGTTTTCTGGTCAAAGGCAGAAGGCGGATAAATGCCCTCAAGAGAGCGGCGCATCGCCAGTTTGGTCGCGCCAAGGATGTTAAACTGGGCAATCTCATCCACATCACCTACGCCATAATTTGCGTGAATCTGTCCTTGCGTAGCCAGAGTTTCAAAGTCGGCCCACAATGCATCGCGCTCCGCGATGGAAAGCTGTTTGGAATCATTGATGCGACTGGCATTGGTCAAGGCCCAACGACTGTCGAGGAACTCACGATTCACGAGCACGGCTGCGGCCACCACCGGTCCAGCCAAGGAGCCCCGCCCCGCCTCGTCCACGCCGATCAGGCTGTCGAAGCCATCAATCTGCTTAAGGTCGAAACCTCGGAGTTGGCGACGCTTGGCCATCAGGCTAAAAAAACAGGTGGGCGGGCACGTCCCTGTGCCCGCATGAGAATCAAGACTCTCCGCATCAATTCGCGCAGAGGGATCCTCCTACGCCAAGGCTGCGGCGGACAAGTCTGCGAGCCCACCTCAGAGGAAGGCATGCAAATATATGGGTGGGGCAAGACAGCCGATACGCACATCACCATTGCATTTTGGGCGGTGGCGGTTTCAAGGGCAACTCATCGAGTTTACCCGCGGCAGAGACAACTTCATAGGCCGTGCGAAAATGCAGTTTGGCGAAATCACCCAACGCGCGCACCCCGAATTTCCGAATGATCTCGTTGGCCTGTTCTTTTACTAGGGGACCAGCCCCTTTTTGCAATTTATCGCCATAGGCCTTGGAGAGGGAGTGCATTTGCCTGACATATTCGGCCCGGGCTACAACTGACGCCGCGGCCACTACCGGGTCCTCTTCCGCCTTGGTGCGCATGCGCAATTCAAAGTCTTTCACGCCCTTCTTTTTCATTTCGCGCTGCACCAAGGGTTGTTCACTGAATTGGTCGAGCAAACCCCAGGGTACGGATTTTTCCGCCAGGGCTTGGGTCAGAGCAGTTGCATGTTGCCAAGCCAGCAGGCCGTTGAGATTGGCCCGGGGACGGGCCATCAACTCGTTGTATTTCGGCATACTGCAAAGGCAGGTTTTAACCACTGCGCCTTTCGTTGTGCGGATCAGGCGATCCAGTTCGATGATTTTGCTCTCTGCCATCTTCTTCGAATCCTGCGCGCCCGCCTCTCGCCATGTTTCAATCGCCGCCCGATCGGCTATCACGGTCGCAGCCACGACAGGGCCAAAGAAATCACCTTTGCCGCTCTCATCGAGTCCGGCGTGTGATTCAAACCAATCCGGGTGCAGCACCTCATCGTAGCCCAACTTGGGTGCTCCGGTGATTTCCGGCTCAAGGGTGTTTTGCACAAACTCTTCCGTTCCCTTCCCTGCAATCACCACTTTGCCACTGGTATAAGCCGCAACGTTGAGTTTCTGCGCCTCGGCCTTAAAGGCGTAATGAGTGTAGGCCAGTTCCACCTGCAACCAACCGCGCGATTCACAATGAGCGCGCAGTTTGGCGATCTGTTCTCCATCGAGTTTGATCGTATAGGAACTGAGCTTTTTGGGGGCTGGTTCGTCGTTGGCATCAGTCCGTTTGGGCATGGATAGGATTAGCCACAAAATTCAGCTAAAAGCACAAAGAGAAAATGTCCCCTTTCCTCAGCCGGCCTTTTCTGTCTGTTTCCAGATCCTGTGGCTACTACCGTCAGATTGATTTCCCAGCGGCGAGATTTTCAAGTCTATCTGCTCGAATGGTATAGCAAACAAGCCCGCCAGCTGCCCTGGCGGCAAAGCCCGTCGCTTTACAAAACCGTGGTGAGCGAATTCATGCTGCAGCAGACGCAGGTTAAGACCGTGCTGCCCTATTTTGAACGATGGATGGCTACTTTGCCGGATTTCGAGGCCTTGGCTGGGGCTACCGAAGCCAAAGTGCTCCGACTCTGGGAAGGGTTGGGATACTATTCGCGAGCTCGAAACCTGCACAAACTGGCCCAACAGCTCGTCAAGTTGCCTCAGATTCCAGTGCAACCAGAGGAATGGCTGAAATTACCCGGCATCGGCCCTTACACCGCCGCCGCGATCACAAGTATCTCTTTTGGAGCTAATGCCGCCGTGGTTGATGGCAACGTCGTCAGAATCCTGGCGCGGCTGACAGCCGACAACACAATGTATCGCGATAGCTCCACCGCGGCCAAGGCCTACCTCGCCCTTGCGGGAGCGATGTTAAATCATACCCATCCCGGCGATCACAACCAAGCCATGATGGAACTGGGCGCAACCGTGTGTTCGCGCCAAAATCCATCATGCACCACTTGCCCCGTGGCTAAATTATGCTCGGCCCGAAAAAATAAAGCTCCCGAAGCCTATCCCTGTTTGACACCAAAAAAGATGGAGCAAGTAACCGTGGTCCGCACATGGTGTGAGCAACGCGGTAAATTACTACTCCATCGCACGTCCAGCAATTCGCGACGATTGGCTAACCTGCATGAATTGCCCACGCCAGCTCATTTGGGCCTCGATCCAGCTCAGGTTAGCCAAGGTGAACTTTTAGCCAAAAGACGACGGAGCATCACCCGTTATCAAATCATCGAATCGATCTTTCGGACCAAAGCACCTGCACGACTGAAGGATCCCGCATTAATCTGGGTGCCAATCAAAGAAATCGAAACCATTTCATTATCGGGACCGCATCGTCGATGGGTGAGTGATTTGCTAAGAGGAAAGTAACGGAACTTGGTAGTAGTCGAGATAGCAGATCGGCCGTAGTCGCGCTTGAGCATTAACATTCATAGCCGCGCTTGAGCCGCAGGCAAAAGCGTGGCCCTTCCTCCGAACCTCCGGCCACCTTGTCGCTATGCTCCAAGGCAGCTACCTGCCTGATCACTGCCCAAGGCGGCTACCAAACAAAGGCCTTTACGAACTCTGGGCCAACAAATCCTCGATCTTCCCTTTCGAACGTTTCACATCGTCGACTTCGACGCGGGGGCCAAGCTCCAAGACCAACAAATGCTCAGGTTTCCAAAATTCGCTGATCATTTTGAAATCGATGTGGCCTGAACCCACGGGCTGGTGGTCGCGTCCCTCATCGTTGACATCGTGCAGATGGAACCCAGCCAGAAGGGGCGCCATCTTTTCCAGATGTTGCCGATGATTCAGTAGTCCCATCTTTTCTTTGATGTCAGCATGGCCGGTATCGTGCCAGTAGGCAAAGGGCGCGTCCTGCGGCAATGCGGCCATAAAATCAAAATAGTCACCATCGAGCGGCAGTTCGGTGAATTTCTCCCGGTTTTCAAAACCCAACTTGATGCCTTTCTCGGCGGCATACGCTGAAACCTCAGTGACACTTTTCTTCATGCGCTCCCAAAACGGGGGCATCTTTTTACGCATCTTCGCCATGCACTTGGCGAGAACGGCCTGATAAGTTTTATCCTCCAACATGGCATCGCCCCGATACGACTGGATAAACTTCCCCAATTTGTCGGCGGGATCGAACCAAAAAAAATCCACGCTGCCGAGATGACATACCATCAGCTTGGCCTGCAATTGTGCGGCAAAGTCGACTGAGCGCTTGGTGTAGCGCAACCATTGGGTATGTTCACGATGATCCGTCGCCGAGGGTTCAAATAGATTGGGGGCCGCCGAATTAACTCCCGCAGGTAGTGGGCAGAAATTATGCGTGGTGCCGATTTTTATCACTCCTTCCTCAATCGCCCGCATGATGCCCGGCACCAAAGTGATACGGATGCCATGACTCAACTCGACATGCGTGAATCCCAG
Organism: Opitutaceae bacterium UBA3033; assembly: GCA_002367815.1. Classification (GTDB taxonomy): domain Bacteria; phylum Verrucomicrobiota; class Verrucomicrobiia; order Opitutales; family Opitutaceae; genus Cephaloticoccus. The sequence continues at coordinate 24,695 of DFDG01000163.1, forward strand.
CTCGGCCATTTCGCAGAGCATTTCATAACCATCCATATGCCGATGGGAGCACCAGCAGGTCGATAAGGAGAAAATCGGTTTCACAATATGCCCCTATCACGAACCCATTTGCCAGCCAGTTACACGAAAAAACCGCACCCGGAAAAGATGCGGTTGAAATTGGTGGCCAATATTGCGGGGACTTACTCAGCGTGGCGATTACGCAGCATCTGAGTAAAGGCCATGACCTTGGTCTTGCGGCGACGCACTTCGCAGGGCTTTTCAAAGTAGCGTTTAGCCCGAACACCTTTGATGATGTTCTCGCGTTCGAGCTTCTTTTTCATGCGACGGATTGCGCGGTCAATTGGCTCGTTCTTGCGGATTTTGATTTCGATGGACATGTGGCTTGACTGATGTGAAAGGGAAAAGCCCAACAGCAAGCCATTCGGGTGGTGCTCCGTCAATGGCTTTTTTAAAGAGATAATCTAATCCCCAATTCACCTCGCAAATCCGCCTTTAGACCTTGCGCGGAAGACGGCGCCAGCTTGGCTGGATATCCCGTGCCGTCGACCGACAAAAACTTTGTTCATCTCCATGTTCATTCCGACTACAGCCTGCTCGATGGGGCCTGCCGGATCGACCGATTGATGGACCGGGCGGTGGAACTGGGTATGCCCGCATTGGCGCTCACCGACCACGGCAATCTGTTCGGGGCTATTTCTTTTTACAACGCAGCCAAAGCCAAGGGCATCAAGCCTTTAATCGGCTGCGAACTCTACTTGGTCGAGACTTCCCGGCTCGAAAAACATGGCCGCTCAGACGAGGGCAAATCCATGTTTCACCTCGGTTTGTTGGCTCGAAACCTTACCGGATACCAAAATCTCCTCAAACTGGTCTCCGACGCGCACCTGAAGGGTTTTTACTACAAACCACGCACGGATATAGAGACGTTGTCTAAATATGCCGACGGGTTGATCGGCTTTACAGGTTGTCTCGCTTCCTTGGTCCCCCAGCACCTGATGCACGACCGGTGGGAAGAAGCCCGAACCGCCTGTGGACGTTTCATCGAGATCTTTGGCCGGGAAAACTATTTCGTCGAAATCCAGGATCATGGCATCCCCGAGCAGAAGAAAGTCATCCCCGGGCTGCTCAAGCTCGCTCAGGAATTTAATTTAAAGGTCATATGCACCAACGACGTTCACTACGTCCAGTCAACCGATGCCGGGCCGCACGACTCACTGCTCTGCATCCAAACCGGTTCGAAAATTAATGATACGGACCGCATGCGTTTCACCGGCAAGGAATTCTATCTGAAATCGCGGGACGAGATGCATTCACTCTTCGGCGAAGTTCCGGATTCGCTCACCAACACGCAACTGGTCGCGGAGATGTGCGATCTCACCATTCCTTTCCCCAAGGGCAGCGAGCGCTATCCCAAGTATCCTCTGCCTCCGGAAGTCACGACCGATCGCACCGGATATTTAAAGCAACTCTGCATTGAAGGTCTGAAGGAGCGATACGGCGTGGATTATCACCATCCCGACAAAGCTTCCGACCCAGAATTAGCCAAAACGCTTTGCGAACGAATCGACTACGAATTGTCCATCATCATCAAGACGGGATTCGAAGATTACTTTCTCGTGGTGTGGGATTTTATCGATTGGGCCCGCAAGCAAAACATTCCGGTAGGTCCGGGGCGCGGTTCCGGAGCAGGATGCATCGTGGCGTATTTGCTGCGCATCACCAATCTCGACCCGTTGCGCTTCAAGTTGCTCTTCGAACGTTTCCTGAATCCCGAACGCGTCTCCCCTCCCGATTTTGATATCGATTTCTGCATGCGCCGTCGCGGCGAGGTCATCGATTATGTGCGTGAGAAATACGGCAACGATTGCGTGGCCAACATCATCACCTACGGCACGCTCGGGGCCAAGATGGTCATCCGTGATGTCTCGCGCGTCCATGATCTGCCCTATGCGGAGGCCGATCGACTCGCGAAGATGATCCCCGACGAACTCAATATTTCACTCGAGGAATCCTACAACAAATCTGCCGAGCTCAAGGCCGAGATCGACAGTAACCCGGCCGCCAAGAAAATCTACGATCAGGGACTCGTGCTGGAAGGCATGGTGCGCAATACCGGCAAGCACGCCGCCGGTATTATCATCACCGACCAGCCGCTCGAAAATTTTGTGCCGCTCACGTTGCAGGAAGGTGATGTCACCGTGCAATTCGACATGAATGCCGTGGGCAAGTTGGGCCTGCTGAAGATGGATTTCCTCGGACTCAAAACACTCACCGTCATCGCCGACG
>DFDG01000095.1 GCA_002367815.1 Opitutaceae bacterium UBA3033
TCTGGCTGATGTAATTTTGCGCATGAAGGCGTTTGGCTTGGGCGATATTGAGCGGTTCCCCTTCATCAATATGCCGGCCACCAAGGCGGTGCGTGCGGGCTATGCGATGCTGGAGGAATTGGGCGCATTGGAAAATGAGGGAGATGCGGCGAGCCGCCAGCTCACCCCCATCGGCCGCGAGCTCGCGCGCCTGCCGGTGGATCCAACCATCGGGCGGATGATTTTGCAGGCGCGGCAGGAAAAAGCCTTGGCCGAGGTGCTCGTGATCGCGGCGGGATTGAGCATCCAGGATCCGCGTGAAAGGCCCTTGGAAAAACAAGCGCAAGCCGACGCCGCCCATCGGCGGTTTTTGCACCCGGATTCGGACTTTATCACGTTGTTAAATGTTTGGGAGGCTTACCACTATGAGTTCGAAACGATGACGCAGTCGAAGTTGCGTCGGTTCTGTCGCGATCATTTTTTGAGTTACACGCGCATGCGGGAGTGGCGGGACATTTACACGCAGTTGCGCGAAGTAGTGCAGGAAAAGAAAGGCGAGAGGCTCACTTCCGCGTATCATGCCATCAAAAACGTGGATGAAAAAGCCACGGCATTTGGCACGCCGGCATTTCGGGCGATACACCGGTCAATACTTGCCGGGTTGCTCAGCAATATTGCTCAAGTTGATGAGGAGAGCGGTCTCTACAAAGCGACCCACGATCGCAAGGTGACCCTCTTTCCGGGCTCAGTGCTGTTTCGTCGGGAGGAGAGGAAAACAAAAAAATCCAGCGACGGGCTGCCCCGCGGCGCGCAGAAAAAAGGAACGAAGTTCCCGAAGTGGATCATGGCGGGCGAGATGATGGAGACCACGCGGCTCTATGCCCGAACTTGTGCCCGGCTTGATCCGCAGTGGGCGGTGGACCTTGGGTCACACCTGATGAAGGTGGCGCATAGTGAACCTTTTTGGGATGGGGACAAAGGTCGCGTGATGGTGAAACAACGTTCACGGCTCTACGGCATCGAGTTGGAGAGCCGGGCAGTGAGCTACGGCAAAATCAACCCACGCGATGCGACGGAGATATTTATACGAGATGGTTTGGTGAACGACACGATTACTTGGCCGTTTGACTTTCTCACGTGCAACCGTGGGGTGCGGCAGAAAGTTGAGAACATCCTTACGCGAACGCGCGACAGTGGTTACCTGAATCTCGATGAGGCAATTTATCGGTTCTACGCCGAGCGATTAATGCCGGAGGGTACGGCGCCCCGTCTCGGGGAGCCGGATCAGAATCCACCGGGAAACCCACGGCTCGGCGGGGATGCCTCGCCCTACCTTGGGATTAGCTCCGTGGCCGAACTCGTGGATCTGGCCAGGGAGCGTAAAGTCGCGGAACCGGACTTTCTCGAGATGGTGTTGGAGGACCTCCGTGACCCGGAAACCCTGGTGCAGGATACCACGGCCTATCCCGAGGCACTGCCTTTGGAAAACCGGGCACTGACGCTCAACTACGCCTACCGACCGGGTCAGACAGATGATGGGGTAACGTTGGAGGTGAATGTGCGCGAAGCCGAAACTCTTTCCGGGTTTGCTCTCGATTGGGCTGTGCCGGGACACCTCGCGGCAAAGGTTGAACATTATTTGCGCGCGCTGCCGAAAGATTTTCGCCGGGCTTTTGTGCCTTTGGCCGAAACGGCGAAAAGTGTAGCGGCAGATTTGTGCGACAGAGACCAGCCCTTAACCGCGGCATTGGCAGCAGCGTTGAATCAGCGATTCAAGATTCGGATCTCGCCCGACATTTGGGCGATGAAGCCACTGCCGGATCATTTGCGTGTGCGGATGCGTTTGATCGACGACGAAGGTAACGAGTTGTGCGCAAGCCGGGAAATCGCGGAAATCAAGACCGCGCTTGATACCCGCCAAAATGAAGCGAGCACCAAGGTGGCGCGAGAAGATCCCAAGGCATGGCAGCAAGCCCGTAGGCAATGGGAGAAAGCGGATCAGACCGAGTGGACTTTTGGCGATATCCCGGTGCAAGTGCTGGTAACAGAAAAAGCCGGAGTGCAGGTTTACGCCTTTCCGGCGATCAAGCCGGGCGCCTTGGGTGTGGCATTGCGACTTTACAAAACTGCGGATGAATCGTGGGCGATCACCCAACTCGGAGTCACCGCGTTGCTCGAATTGCAATTGCTGCACGATCTCGGTTGGTTGCAGCGCGACCTGAAGGATCTGCGCGCACTGGGCGCGCTGACGGCAACTTTGGTGCCGGTTAACGCGCTGCAGGAACAAGCTTACGAGTCGATCCACTGTTGGGTATGCGACCCGACGAGAGTGTTCTCTGGTGGTAGGGCGAACCGTCCCGGTGAGCCGCTCGGGCAAGCTGCCTCGCCCTACCTTTTGGAAAAGAAATTCGATGCAGCAGTGGCCCAGGCGAAATCGGATTTGCGTGGCATCGTGCCGAAGCTCGGCGATCTGTTGCGGGAGATACTTTCTTTACGGCAGGAGTTGCTGGTTCATTCGCAACCCTATGCTGGACTGGTGGAGGATCTGGCGGCGCTGTTACCGCCAGACTTTTTGTTGCGCACACGCTACGATCAGTTGGGACATTTACCGCGTTACTTGAAGGCAATGAAATTGCGAGCGGATCGCTGGAAACAGAATCCAAAAAAAGATCAGGAGCGGGTCTTGCAATTCGCGCCGTATATTAAGGCTGCGATGGAATTGAAGTCGCTTGAAGGTGGCGATTCACTGCGTTGGATGGCGGAGGAATATCGGGTGAGTTTGTTTGCTCAGGAATTGGGCACAGCTGTGCCGGTATCTTCGGTGAAACTCGATCGCCAGGTGAAGGCTTTGCGTCGCGGGGAGCAAGTTGCGATCGGGGTCGGCATTCCGGTTAAGCCCCAAGCCTTGGTTTCTCCGCAACTGGGGGATAAAAAACTGCCGGTGAAGAGCTTGGGTGCCTTGGACAAACTCTTTCGCTCTTAATTTGGCGGGGTCTGATCGCTTGAGTTTACGATTGCGATAGAGGAGGCAAATTTTAGCCTTTGGGTAACCCCAATTAATCCCCCCATGAAAAGTTCAATATCCGTCCTGCTGGCCCGCAAGGACCCCACGATTCAATCTGTTACTTCAAGCATGACCATTGCCGACGCCGTGCACGTCATGAATGACAAAAAAGTCAGCTCAGTGTTGGTGCTGGACGATGGCAAACTGATGGGAATATTCACCGAACGCGATGTGTTGCGCCGCGTGGTGGGGGCAAGTCTTAATCCCGCCAAAGTCCTGATTCGCGAGGTGATGACCTCGGGAATAACTACGGTGACCAATCAAACCACTATCGAGGAAGCCCTCGAGATATTCACGCAAAAGGTGTGTCGTCATCTGCCGGTTTTGGACGGCGAAAAGGTGGTCGGTATGATATCGGTTGGCGATGTTTCCCGCTGGTTGGCGGATGTGCATCGCGCCGAAGCCGAACAATTGAAGAATTACATCAGTGGAGGATTTTCGGCCTGAGGAGTTTTTAGTTCAACCATCCGCGTTCCACCTTTTTTAAATATGAAAAAACTATTTATTGTTTTTTTGACACTGGCTATGGCTCTGTCGGTATCGGCCAGTCTGGTAACGAAGCAGATTGCCTATGAGCATGAAGGGGTGCAGCTCGCGGGTGTGCTCATCTACGATGAAAGCAAGGCGGATGCTGGTCCGCTGCCCGGGGTGCTCGTTATCCACGAATGGTGGGGACTCAACCAGTTCGCCGTCGAACAAGCGCAGAAATTTGCCGAGCTCGGCTATGTGGCCTTTGCGCTCGATATGTATGGCGCGGGTGTGAATACCGCTGACGCCAAAAAGGCCGGTGATTTGGCGGGGGAATTTTACGGCAAACCGCTCATGGCGGAGCGGGCGGCAGCCGGGTTGAAAAAATTGCTGGCGACCGGACTGGTGGATGAAAAACGGGTGGCCGCGGTGGGGTATTGTTTCGGAGGATCCACCGCCATGGCGCTGGCCTACAGTGGGGCTCCGTTGGTGGGCATCGTGAGTTTTCACGGCGGGCCGATTCCGGCCTCGGCCGAAGCGGCGGCGAAGAACCAGGCGAAATTTCTGATCTGTCATGGTGCCGCCGACCCGCTGGTCCCGAAGGAAAAATTGGATGGGTTTCTGCAATCATTGGAAGACGGCAATATCGATTACCAATTCATCGCCTATCAGGGCGCGGAACACGCTTTCACCAATAAGTCGGCCAACAAGTTTGCGTTAATGAACCAACTCAAAGGGATTAAATATCATTCAGTGGCGGCGAAGCGTTCTTGGGGACACGCCAAACTATTTTTGGAAGAAGTCCTCCGTTAGCCCTGATGCATGAATTTTCGCCGCGGCGTTTTGCCGATATTCCTCGCAGTGATGTTATCAACGGGGCCCAGCGGTTGCGTCGTTTACCACGCGGTCAAGACGACCGGGGAGTTGGCGGTCACATCCGTGGTGGCGGTGGGCAAGACGGCTACGGCGGTAGTGAGGACTTCCGGTAAAGTGGCGGCCAGTGCTATCACCACCAGTGGATCATTAACCGCCACCAGTATTGAATCTTTGGGGGCACTGGCGCAGGCCGGCATGGTGACGTTTGTGGATGTCGCGACCGCAGCCATCGTGCGCGTGCCGTGGCAACAAGGTATGACCCTTTATGGGGCAGGTGCCGCGGCGCAAGTAAAGGTGGCGCAAAGAGCGGTCGCATTGGTGCGGGGGAGCAAACTCGTTTATTCTGCTGCCAATCAGATTGGGAGTGATTTCATACTGAGCCCGGGGGATGTGGTGCGGTTGGCCGAGCGACTCAGTCGTTAGGTTTCGGCCGTCAGGCATCTATGTAGGCCGCGAGTTTGTCCGCGCC
>DFDG01000016.1:0-8973 GCA_002367815.1 Opitutaceae bacterium UBA3033
ATTTCCAGCACTGCACCAGCATGGACAGCACATTTCTTGGCGTGTTGGCGGGATCGGCCTTGGCCTTACGCAAGGCGACCGATGGCAAAGGCACTTTCGTGCTAACGCGGGTGGGACAGCGTAATTTGGAATTGATTCGGAATCTCGGGCTGCACCGTTTGCTGATGGTGGATGCGGGGGACTTTAACATGAATTTTGACCAATGTAACAAACCTCTGACGCAGGCCCAACAGGATGAATTGTCCAACGCGCGCATGGTGTTGCAGGCTCATGAAAACTTGGTGGTGGCGGATGAAAGCAACCGCACGAAGTTTCAGGATGTCTTATCATACCTTAAAAATCGGGTGGAGCAAAAATAGGATGATTTAATGGTGGGATTGCCTGTATTCCGCGATTGCTCGCGGCGTCTGGGCATGCCAAACTAACAGTCCCATGTTTCTGATTATCATTGGAATTCTGTTAGGCGCACTCGGCATGTTGTTGCCGCTTTATCGCGCGAATAGAGAAAACGAAGTCCTGGATGAGGAAAAACAACTGGTTATCCGGGAGCGACAGTTGGTGGTCGATTTTATGCACCACATGGTCGAGGCCTTGGGTGAAGGATTGTCACGGGATGAGCTACGGCAGCGGATTGTGCATGCAGCAATTCTTTGTTCCGGAGCTTTGAGCGCGGCCATGTTTGAACGCACGGGGGACGGTAATATGCGCGGTGTCGCGGTGGAGGGTCTTTTTCCCCCTCATCGTCCGTTGCCTCCCGGCACCAGTGAAAAACTCACCACCAGAGCAAAGTTCATTGAGCAGATATTACGCTCCGAGACATTCCCGGATAATGAAGGTATTGTTGGGTCAGTAGCTACGACTGGCAAAGGCCAGTTGGTAGTGGATGCAGTGGCCGATGAGCGGGTGGTGCGACATGAAGATCGTGCCCTGATGGTGCGCTCGGTCATTGCTTTGCCATTAAAATTTCGCGATGAGTTTTTTGGTGTTTTGGCCGTGGCCAATGCTGCTGATGGCAATCCATTTACCGAGGCTGATTTTTCTCTGATGCAATCGCTGGCGGAGCAAGCGGGCCTGGCCTTGCACAATGCGCAGTTCCTTAATTTTCAGATCGAGAAAACCCAACTCGATCTTGATCTGTCTCTGGCCAGCGGCATTCAACAGATGTTGTTGCCCGATGAAATGCCTAACATTGCAGGACTCGAGATTGATGCACGTTACAGTCCGGCCCAAAAAGTGGGGGGCGATCTTTACGATGTATTTGCTTTGTCGGAATCGCGGTTGGGTGTGGTGGTGGCCGATGTTTCGGGCAAAGGAATTCCCGCATCTTTGTTGATGGCAATATGCCGAACCAATCTACGGCAGATTGCGCCGCGTTTTGATTCTCCCGCTGAAGCAATGTCCGAATTAAATCGGACCTTGGGCGGAAACTTCAATAATGGCATGTTCATCACCATGTTGTACGCTGTGATTGATCTAGCTGCTGGGACCGTGACCTTTGCCCGGGCGGGGCACGAACTGCCGCTAATATCCCGCCGCAACACGCTCACGAACGTTCCGGAGGTGACCTATGTCGGGTCTGAGGGGATGTCACTGGGCATGGTGCCTGATGAAATTTTCGCTGAAGTGATTTCGGATCATGTAGAGCCCTTCAATTCAGGGGATGTATTGATTTTATACACTGACGGTATTACCGAGGCTCCGAATGAAGAAGATAAAGAATTCTCCAATGCGCGTCTGGCAGATACGGTGCGCACTTTGCATAATCGAACTGCCGTGGAGTTGAACGATGGTATTTTGGAGAATTTGCACCGTTTTACCGGTGCTGAACCCCAACGTGACGACTTTACTCTGGTGGCCGTGAAGCGAGCCTAATTAATTTGCCGGCTAGATATTACGTAAATGATGAATGGGAGTGGTTACGCTTTGCCATGTGGTTTGCAAACAATACTTGCCTTTTACGGGGAGTAGGGGAATGCCCCAAGTAATGAATCAGGTTAGGTCTATTCGGAATGCTCTCATGCTTATTGCCACGGCGTTTGCCGTGACGGCTGCGATCTGCCTAAATCACTATAAACGACTACACCGGTTGGACAGGATGGATGACCAGCAGCAACGTCCTGTTGCAGGATGTGATCGGTGACCAACAGACCGGGCAAGGGCAGGATGAATTTGCGGGAGATGCCACTTATGCGGGCTTTCAACAAAAGGCGGGTCTGTTGGGTGGTGCTGATACCATCATGTTTCGTGCCCACATGCAGAAATATGATAGCAAGGGGCTTTGGGGGGAATTGGGAAATGGGTATGGATCTCAATGGTGATGGGGGGCTCGATCTGGTCATGAAGATGTCGGACAAGCAGTCCACGGAGATCACCTTTGCGACGCCTGGAACCGGGACGAACGACAGTCCCAGCAATACGACTTTTGGGTCTTTTGCTGGCGCGATTGCGCTTACTGCGTCGACCTACAAACACGAGAATGCCACGGCCTACGATTCGGGCAAGGTCACGGGCACGGCGACCAAGGTTGATAACGCTTGGGTCACTTTCGCGATTAGTTTTGCCAATCTGCAAGCGGCCATCCGTATCTATGCGGTCAGTTCCACGGACAATAAGTCGACTTTTGCGAGTTGCAATTTAACCTACAGCAACACGATTGCCTACATCGCGTTTACCTCTACGCAGGGCAATGCCATTAATCAGGATTTGTTTGGGACCACCGGCAATTTGAGTTCGACATCGACGTTTGCATCGCTGGGTGGGATGCGGGCCCACTGAATTCGGGTGGGGTGGTGCCGGAACCGGCCACCTATTTCCAATTGGGCGTGATATTGACGTTTGGGCTTGGCGTCACGGTGTGGCGCCGTCGCAGAGTTACAGCCATTGCTCTTGAATAGGCGTTAGGCGCCCATAACACTCGTTGCCTATTGCGAAACGAGTGATGGCAAATCGGTGGCATAAATTTATTGGCGGCGTGCTGGATGGTTTCCGCATGGCTTGGGCTCTGCCTTATTGGAATTTCCGAAAAACGATCTTCCGTCTGGGCGGGCGACGCGGATATGTACCTTGTCAGGATCACACCGACGATAATATGGCCGGTTGTATGCGCTGCAATGCCGTGCTGCATTGGGCTGAACCGGGTCGGTTCAGGCGCGTATGCCCATTGTTGCACTTGGATCCCAAGGGTTGGCGATGCTCGGTTGCCTCATCGGGTGTGCGCACCTACTGGGGCAGGTTTTTGGGTTGGTATGGTGCGACCCTGTTTAGCATTTATTTGCTGGGTGCACTGTTGCTCTGGTTGACCTTACAGTTAACTGGCACAACTCGGATTGGAGTGTTGCAGGTTGTCTGGCCTGGATCATGGCATCGCGTGTCTGAGGTTCCGGCAGAGGACTTTTTCAGTAAGAGTATCATGGCTTTCCGCAGCGGGCGATTGGGGGAGGCCTATGTGGCCTTAAACAGTACCTGCATGCAAAATCCCGACAACTATGACGCCAAGCTGATGCTGGCTCAGATCAGTGGGGCGGCGATGTGGGTGACGGGCTTGATCTGTGATGCGCCGCTGGAAAGTCGCCAGTGGCAAAGCATGGGAGTGCAACTATTCGGCGATACTTACCCCGTGATTGATCGGGTTGATCTGAAGAGTTCCCGCATGGACTCGGAGGCTTCCGTTATCTTTCTCATCAATGTGCTCACCCTGCCCCGGGAGTTGATTTTTACCCTGCTCGCCAAAGTCAACTCCGAGAAGTTGAAGCCGGGGTCAGGCGAAAAAAGGGCGTTGCGCCGATTGCACGGCTGAGTAGCGATAGAGGGCCATGTCGTCCGATACCGCTACATCAACCGAGAACCTGGATCGCTTTTCGCAACCGGATGCCGCTGGGCATTTTGGAGTTTATGGCGGGACCTATGTGCCGGAGACGTTGATGACCGCACTGCAGGATCTGGAAAAGGCCTATCTGGCGGCCAAAGCTGATCCGGAATTTCAAGCCGAGTTTCAGTATCACCTCAAGGAATTTGCGGGCCGGCCGACGGAGCTTTATTTCGCCAGTCGCCTGACGGAGCATTGCGGAGGGGCCAAAATCTATTTTAAGCGCGAGGATCTCCTACATACCGGTGCACATAAAATCAACAATGCAATCGGTCAGGCCCTGTTGGCCAAACGCATGGGGAAGAAGCGCGTCATTGCCGAGACGGGCGCGGGTCAACACGGTGTAGCCACCGCCGCGGTGTGTGCGAAGTTCGGGCTGCAATGCGTGGTCTACATGGGTTCACACGATATGGAACGGCAGGCGCTGAATGTTTTCCGGATGCGGTTGATGGGGGCCGAAGTTCGAGGCGTGGAGGCCGGACAAAAAACCCTTAAGGAAGCCATCAACGAAGCCATGCGCGACTGGGTGACCAATGTTCGCTCAACCCATTACATCTTGGGCACAGCCTATGGTTCGCACCCCTATCCCATGATGGTGCGGGATTTCCACCGGGTTATTGGACTGGAAACGAAGGAGCAGATTCTGGCCCGAGAGAAAAGACTACCGGATGAATTGGTCGCCTGTGTAGGTGGCGGGAGCAATGCCATCGGCCTGTTTTTTGAATTCCTGGAAGATGCGGACGTGAAGATGACAGGTGTGGAAGCCGGTGGTATGGGGATCAAACGAGGTGAACACGCGGCCCGCTTTGAAGGGGGACGACTCGGCGTGTTGCAAGGTTGCAAGACATACATCCTGCAGGATGGAGATGGGCAGATCGAACTTACCCATTCGGTATCGGCTGGTCTCGATTATGCCGCGGTAGGTCCGGAGCACGCATTTTATCGCGAACGCGGCAGAATTCAATTTGCCTACGCGACGGATGATGAGGTGCTGGAAACATTTCAACTTTGCTCACGACTTGAAGGAATCATTCCCGCGCTGGAAAGCACTCACGCCTTGGTTCACGGCATCAAACGTGCAAAAGCCCTGGGCAAGGATAAGATTGTAATCGTTAATCTTTCCGGCCGGGGCGACAAGGATGTCCAAGAGGTGGCGAAAATATTGAGTAAAAAATCATGAAAAGTATGACCGGATACGGCCGCGCGACGGCCGCCTTGGGCAAGGCCACTCTTACGATTCAGGTGAATTCGGTGAATCGTAAGACTTTGGATCTATCGGTTTCCCTGCCCTCGGAGTGGGAAGAATTGGAAGCTGGAATTCGTGATGCGGTTCGCACCGTTGCGGCACGTGGTAAAGTACATGTGCGTATAGAGATTTCCGGTGACGCTGAGAGTCGAGCGGTCGATTGGGACGACGAAGGGGTGGCGGCGACCATCGCCCGGTTGCGCACGTTGGCTGATGCTCAAAACCTGGAGTTTGATCCAACCCCGGAGTTATTGTGGCAGGTGGCCAATTCTCATCGGCAGAATGGGGCAACGTTTGACGGCGAGACTTCAAAGGAAGTGGCCTTGGATGCCCTGGATGAAGCGTTGCGCAGTTTTGCGGCCATGCGCGCCAAGGAGGGAGAAGCCCTGTTGATCGATTTCATTGGGCGAATGGATATTTTGAAACGACTGGTGGAAAACATTGCCGTGCGCGCACCGGAAGTGGCACCGGCCCATCGTGAAACTCTACTCAAACGATTGAGCGATTCAGGATTGGATTTCGACTTGGATGATGAGCGGGTGTTGAAGGAAATCGCGTTTTATGCCGACCGGTGTGATGTCACCGAGGAAATAATCCGATTGCGCAGTCATCTCGATCAATTCTCTACTTTGATTCGCAGTGAAGCGGAAATTGGTCGCAAAGCTGAATTTATCCTACAGGAGGTCGGGCGTGAGGTTAATACGATTGGGAGCAAAGCCAATGACCTGACGATTGCGCGTCATGTGATAGAGATGAAGAACGAACTCGACCGCGTGAAGGAGCAGATTGCCAACGTGGAATAATCCCTGATTCCAACGCGCGGGTATTACACCGGGATGTCAATCCGACGAGAGAGGATGGCTTTTCGGGGTGTCCCGGCGGGAACGCTGTAGTCGAAATAGGAATAGGTGATCAGAAAACTGTTCGGACCGAGCACATGCATGCCGGTGTAACCGCAAGAATGCAGACCTATTTGCTCGGGGTCGCCTTCAATGATACATATTGGATCCGACCAATCACGACTAAGTCCGTCGAGGTTGATTTTGATCTAAACGCCGTGACGGCCATAACTGACGACCAATGGACCGTTGGGCAGTCGGCTAAGGTATGGGAATACACCAAACTCGGCCAACTTGACCGGTTCGGTCCATTGATGACCGTGGTCAGTGGAATATCTGATCACCAATGGTTTTTGCACATGGTCTGATTTGCGTATGACACAGACCAAGCCGCCATCAGCTGGTTTCTTCCATGGCGGGTTCTCTGTAGGGATCATCTCCTTCGCGATCCACTGAGATGGTGGCGCGGTGTTTGAAAGAGTCACCATTGTCATTTGAAGCCATCAGGTCAGTTCCGCCTTTGGCCGGAATATGCCCATCGGGCATGGCGTAGCACACCCGGTAGTCGGCGTAAAGCAGCTCGCTCAAAGAAGGCGCGGAGCAGCAGGTCGCTGTCTTTGCGTCGCCATGCGAGTAAGTTCTCGTTATCGTAGGCAACTCTAACGTCTTCTCATTTGCCGGTCGCCGGCTTCCACCGGCGGCCATCCAAATGACTGAAGTATTCAACTACCTTGGGTGAGAAATCACTGACCCGATAGGGTGTAGAGCGTCCCATGGGTGAATCCCTCGGCCAAGACGTTGGGGAGAACCACGTTTTCCTTTCACGCATCGAAATAGTGAATCGAAGGCACGACCAGAAACTCCCCATCGTAAACGGGCGTGATGAAAAAATGCTGACGAGCCGGCACCAGATCATCCTTGAGGGGCGACCATGTAAGCCCGCTATCTGCACTGCTGAAAGATGGTGCAGGTTCACCGTGGGATTCGCTGGCATCTTCGGCATCGGCATAAATGAGCAGGATGCGCCCGTCAGACATTGTGGAATATGCCAGAAATTCGGTGAAGCCCCAGCGGGTTTCATGTGGAGCTGAAACAGCAACCACAACGGGTTCACTGAATTTTAGTTTTAGGGTGTGGCTCACCATCCCCAAAAGAATTCGCTCAATCGGAGAGCGATAATTTCCGATCAATCGTTTTTATTTTGCCGCGGCTGTGCGATCAGGGAATGCCACAAGTAAAGTGCAACGCCGACGCAAATGCCGGAATCGGCCACATTGAAAGTGGGGTAGATATATGACCCGAAATGAAAATCGAGAAAATCGACAACGTGCTGGTGTTGGATGCGATCTACCAGGTTTCCGATGATACCTCCGCAGAGCAATCCGAAGGCCACCTGCGCCAATTTATCCCGCAGCCCCAAGGCTCTTCGCCATAAAAATATGGCCAATAGAGTTCCCATGGCGACCAGCGCCAACAGGGTGCTTTTGCCGGTCAGGAGACTCCATGCTGCTCCCGTGTTGCCGACATGCACGAGATAGAAGAAATCCGGAATGATGGTGATGGAGTTGTAGGGTCCATAACTGCCTAAGGGCAGTCTCGAAATTATCCAAAGTTTGGTTATCTGATCGAAACCAAATACAATCAGTAGTATAATCAGCAGCAAACGATAGGCGTAAATGCGACGCCAGCGCCCCGATTCACCACCCACAATTACCACCTTCCCCCCCGGTTCCGGTGGGAGTGGATTCTGTGGGGCATTAGAGGAATTAGATGACATGTTGGCGGCGAGCGGGCGCCGAGACGGATCAGTTCTCAGTCGTCTTCAGAATCCATCATCTTGCCGGTTTCCTCGCCATGTTCGCCAAACAAGCCGGCTTGAGTGCGGGTGCGGTGGCGATTGCGCTCGATATCTTTTTGCGCCTCGGTGGAGTATCGCGTGAAGGGCACTGCCAGGAGACGATCCTTGCCAATGGGCCTGCCGGTTATTTCGCAAATTCCGTAGGTCCCTTCATGAACCCGTTTGATCGCCGCTTCTATTTCCGACAAAGCTTCCTGTTCTGAAGAAACGAGGGACAGGGCGAAGTCGCGGTCAAAAGTATCTGTGCCGGCGTCGGCCATATGTTGACCGTAACTGGACAAATCACCGCTGTCATCCTTGGATGATCGTTTGAGCGTTTCTTCCGAGTGTAATTCAATGCCCGCGCTGAGATGGGCGCGCAAATCCAACAGCAATTTATAGTAGCGTTTGTATTTTTCGTGAACCGGTTTTTCCGATTCAGCGGTTGCCTTTCTCCGGGATTTGTTCGGATTGAATCCGAGAATGTCAGCCAACGAGGCAGCTTGAACATGATGGGGCTTGGCCGGTTTCTGCGAAGCAGCCAGAGCTTTGATCGCGGCCGCGGATGCAGCCTTCGATTTGGCCGTGGGCTTTTCATCGGCAGATTTGGTGGTGACGGATTTTGCAATCGCGCGCACTTCATCCAAGCTGAAACCAATTGGTTTTGCGGCAACCTTGCGGGTCAGGATACTGACGCGCAGAGCTTTTTTCTTAGAGTTTTTTTCCATGGAAATAGGGAGTCGCTTTGACTTGGTCACAGCGACTTCAAGTTGTTCTTTAACTACAGGTTTGACCTGTTTGGTGGGGTTTTGAACCGGTTTCACCTTGGTTTTATTTGCGGCCGACTTGGCTGAAAATTTTGCTTTGGCACTCACGGTGGATTTGCTGGCCTTCCTAGCTTTTGCAGCTGGCTTGGCTTTCACTTTGGTTTTACCCTTCATTTTAGCCTTGGATTTCGACTTTGCCTTGGGTTTGGCGGGAGTTTTTTTACGCGTGGGTTTAGTCGACTTGACAGAGGTTTTTTTTGCGGAGGTTTTCTTTTTAGATTTAGCCATGGGGTTCTAGGGGTTAGAAAAAATTAGGATGTGAGTGCGACCACGCAGCGTGGGCATGTGTCACCGCTTGCCGTCGGGAACAAAGCAGAAACCCATCGCCAGCAACGAGGGCAACGCACATGGCCAAGTTC
>DFDG01000016.1:9082-14121 GCA_002367815.1 Opitutaceae bacterium UBA3033
TGGCCAAGTTCGCTGCAGGATTGGACGGCAATGTCCAAGGTGGCCCCAGTCTCAGGAGCGAGGGTGACTTGCGAGACGATAAATAACTCAGGGAGAAACTCACCATGTTTGTTCAAAGTGTCATTTAAATGATCTTCTGGTGACACGGTAATGGTAATCGCCGCTTCAATGGCTTTGCCAATTGTGCCGGCCTGTCGGGCGGGTTCGATCCGCTCGTTCACTTTGGCGCGCACTTTGAGCAACTGTGAAATTTCCGAATCCACATCTTTGTTAATCCAATTTTCGGCGACAGTGGGCCAATCCTGCAGATGAACGGAATCAGTCGTGTATTCCACACCGCTGGTTGCATAACTCCAAGCTTCGTCGGTCGTGAAGCAGATAACAGGGGCCAGCAGACGGACTAAAGCATGGAATATGTGGTGGATGGCAGTTTGTGAGGAACGCCGCAATGGATGGGTTGAGCCCAACGTATAAAGCCGGTCCTTCAGAATATCGTGATAGGTGGCCGAAAGTGTAACCGAGCAGAATTGATTGCAGAGTTGGTAGACCCGATGGAATTCGTATTGCTCGAACGCTTTGGTGCACTCCTTGATCAAAGTTGCCGTCTGATGCAGGGCCCAACGATCCAACACGTTCATCTCTTCCACGGGAACCAGATGCTGGGTGGCATCAAAATCGAAGAGATTGGAAAGCTGAAAACGGAATGTATTGCGGAAAAGCCGGTAAGCCTCGCCGACATTTTTCAGAATCTCGTCATCAACCGGGACGTCATCACTGTAATCCTGAGAAGCGATCCACAGTCGTATGACATCGGCACCGTATTGAGAGATGTAGGCGTCAGAAGTTTGCGGTTTTTGATAGGAGCTGCTTTTGGAGATTTTCTGCCGGTCCTTGTCGACGATGAATCCATGGGTGAGCACGGCCTTGTAAGGTGCGGCGCCAGATACGATGACGCTGCACCATAGCGACGACTGAAACCAGCCGCGGTGTTGATCGCTGCCTTCCAAATACAAATCGGCCGGCCATTGAGTGTTACCCTGACCGCGTTTGAGGACCGCAGCCTGAGTTGAGCCGGAATCAAACCAGCCGTCGAGAGTATCACGACCGCAAACCAGTTCATGGGCCGGCGGCCAGTCACTGGGAAGTTTCACATCGGTCAGGATTTCTGCTGCGGACATATCGAACCAGCAATTGCTGCCGAGTTTTGCGACTTTCATCGCGATCGCTCGCGCTACATCACCATTGAGGTAGGCTTTTTTATCCTGATCGTAAAAAGCGGGGATAGGGACTCCCCAAGTGCGTTGTCGGCTGATGCACCAATCGGGTCGGGATTCGACTGCTCCCCGAATCCGGGCTTCGCCCCATGCGGGTATCCAACCGTTATTCTGCTTGATAGATTCGATCTGGGCAAGGGCCTGAGCGCGGTGCCCAGCCTTGTCAAGCGAGATGAACCATTGGTCGACTGCACGGAATATGATGGGGGTCTTGGATCGCCAGCAGTGGGGATAACTATGGGGATATTTGGCCTTCGCCAACAGGGCTCCGGACGCAGCAAGCAATTTAAGGACCCCGAGATTGGCTGGTGCGGGTCGTTTTGCGGCGAGGTCTTCAACCGTCTCCAAGGTCGTCAGGCCAACTAGCTCAGTGGGAACCCGTCCATCATCAAGATAAGCACCGTCATCACCAACGGGACAGTAGATTTCCAGGCCATACTTCAAGCCGGTTTGATAATCGTCGGCACCATGCCCCGGGGCGGTATGCACGCAACCGGTTCCGCTTTCGGTCGTGACATAATCAGCGAGAACGACCGGTGATACGCGGTCGATGATAGGATGACGCGCAGCGAGATTTTCCAGATCCTTGCCTTTGACCGTGTGGACAACGGCAGGCTTCGTTTCCAGTTTCGCCGCCGCGGCCACCGAACCAAGCAATGCTTCTGCAATGAGCATCCGTTCAGTCCCCAACTCCACGACCACATAATCGACTGCGGGGTTTACCGCGATCGCCTGATTGGCCGGAATGGTCCAAGGGGTGGTGGTCCAGATGACAATGTAGAGTGGCTTGTCAGTAGGAAGATTGAACTTGGTCGCTTCTGCGGTAGGGACAGGAAACTTCACCCAGATCGCAATGGAAGTGTGGTCCTTGTATTCGATTTCCGCCTCGGCCAGCGCGGTTTCAAAGGGAATGGACCAGTAGACGGGTTTCTTACTGCGATAGACAATGCCTTGATCCACGAAGGCGGCAAAGGTGCGCAGAATATCGCCTTCGAAATCGGGCGATTTTGTTTTATATTCATTGGCCCAATCACCCAGCACACCGACCCGCTTGAATTGTGCTTTTTGGATCTCGATCCATTTCTCGGAAAACGCATCACAACGAGCCCGCACTTCCGCCGTCGTCAGATTGAGGTTTTGCTCACGAATTTCCTGAATAACTTTCTGTTCGATGGGCAGACCGTGACAGTCCCAGCCAGGCACGTAAGGCGTGCGATGTCCGGTCATGGACTTGTAGCGGTTGACCGTATCCTTCAGGGTTTTATTCAAGGCCGTGCCGATATGCACGTCGCCATTGGTGAAAGGCGGTCCGTCGTGCAGGACGAAAACCTTGGGGCTCTCTGCGCGCTTGCGCTGAATGGCGGCATACAAATCTAGCTTTTCCCAATGGGCCAGACGTCCAGGTTCACGCTGCACCAGATTTGCCCGCATGGGAAAATCAGTCTTGGGCAGAAGTAGGGTGTCTTTTAGGTCTTGGGCCATTCTGGATGGAAGCGCGGAAGGGTAGGTCGCCCCATGGTTGAGTCAAGGTAAAGCCCGGTATGTTGAAAAGGTATCACGGGTAATTATCTACCGGTCGCATTTATCGCATTTTCCCCTCCGACCATGCCTCTTTTCCCCAATAACAGGTCGGGTCATTTGAGGAGTGCCCCAACGACCACGGCTTCCTATTTCCAGCCGGTAACCGTATCGACCAGCGACTTGAAACACTCGATCTTGGCTTGGGGCATAATACCATGCCCCAGATTGAAAATATGGCCGGGTTGGCCGCGCATTGACTCCAGCAAGCGAATGGCCTCGCGCTGCACAATTTCAGGCGTGGTGTTCATCAACACCGGATCGAGATTGCCCTGCACCGCGACATTTCCGGGCAAGGATTGCCGGACGATGGATAGATCACAGGTCCAATCCACACTTAATACTTTCGCTCCCGTAAATGCCTGATCGGTCAGGTGGGACGAGGTTCCCTTGGCATAAAGAATAATCGGAAAGTCAGCGGGTAATGCTGCGATGATTTTGCGTATCCATTGTAATGAAGCGGCTTCGTAATCCTGGCCTGCGATTATGCCACCCCATGAGTCGAATATTTGAATGGCATCAGCACCCGCCGTGATCTGCATGCGAAAATAAGCTATAATGGCATCCGTGAGTTTACTTAGCAGAGAATCGAACATGGCTCGGTCGGTGTAGAACAATTCCTTGCTGCGCACAAAGTCAGAGGTGCTGCCGCCTTCAAGCATGTAGGTGGCCAGAGTCCACGGGGAGCCACCAAAGCCGAGCAAGGCTTTTTTGCCCGCGAGTTCCTTTTTAATCAACTTCAGTGCATCGGCGACATAGTGTAGTTTTTCGGGAACAGCATCCGCTGTCGCCAATGATTCAACCTGCGCTCGGGTTTCTAGTCGATACTCCATGGCAATACCACCTTCATCGCGAAAGTGATAACCTTGGCCAAGGGCTTCCGGAATCACGAGGATATCGGAGAAGAGAATTGCGGCATCCAAATCAAAACGACGTAGTGGTTGCAGGGTAACCTCGGTAGCGAGGTCCGGGGTCTTCACCATTTCAAGAAAAGATGATTTGGCCTTCAGCTCGCGGTATTCAGGCAGGTAGCGTCCCGCCTGCCGCATGATCCAAATCGGAGGCCGATCGAGTGGTTGGCAGGCGCAGGCTTGGAGGAATCGTTCGCGGGAAGTCATATTTTGCCGTTCACCCAATCCTGGGGTTTTAGGAATACATCGTAAAGCTCGGCTTCTCTGGTGCCGGGTTGGGGAGTCCAACCATAATTCCAACTGACCAGCGGGGGCATGCTCATGAGGATCGACTCGGTGCGACCACCACTCTGGAGACCGAACAACGTGCCGCGATCCCAAACCAGGTTGAATTCTACGTAACGACCACGTCGGTAGAGTTGAAATTTGCGCTCATCTTCTCCGTAGGACGTGTCTTTGCGTCGAGCAACGATGGGCTGATAGGCGGAGATAAAGGCATCGCCCACCGACTTCATGACGGCGAAACTTTGGTCAAAGCCAAGTTCGTTGAAATCATCAAAGAACAGACCCCCGATGCCGCGAGCTTCATCGCGGTGCTTCAGATGGAAATACTCATCGCACCATTTTTTAAACCTCGGGTAGAGCCCGTCGCCGAATGGTTCCAGCGCAAGGCGCGCGGTATGGTGCCAGTGAACGCAGTCTTCCCGATAACCGTAGTAAGGGGTTAGATCAAAACCGCCGCCAAACCACCAGATTGGGTTCTCACTTTCTGCGTCTGCGATGAAACACCGCACATTGGCGTGGCTGGTGGGAACATGAGGATTGCGAGGATGAATAACCAATGAGACTCCCATGGCTTCCCACTTTTTACCGGCCAGTTCCGGACGATGGGCGGTAGCGGACGGGGGCAATTTGGTGCCATGCACATGGGAAAAGGCGACCCCGGCCTTTTCAAATACAGCCCCTTCAACCATGATCCGCGAAATACCACCGCCACCTTCGGGGCGACTCCATTCGTCGCGGCTAAATTTGGCCTGTCCGTCCTCGTGTTCCATTGCAGCACAAATCCTTGCTTGGAGATTTAGCAGATAAAGTCGGACGGATGAGTGTTCGAGAGACATTGAGCAGAGAAAGAAAACACAGTTGCCCATGGTTGAAAAACCAAATTCTGCCCAATGCATTGATTGTTGAATGGTATTTGCCGGGAGCGGGGGGGGATTGACGACTATGCTAGAGTGCGGCTTGGTAATCAGCCCCGGCCAGACCAACTGCAATC
>DFDG01000012.1:0-10221 GCA_002367815.1 Opitutaceae bacterium UBA3033
AATGTGGTCGTGTTTGGGCTAATATGCGTTCGCTCAATGTTTCGACGTTTTCTCATTCATTTTTATTTAGTAATCGCTCTGGTCATAAGCAGTGCTTGCGGACACTACCGACTAGGGACTTCAGGACAGTTAACCTTTTCGACACTCTACGTAGCACCGATAGCCATGAAGGCCTTGATTCCCCAATCTCAGCCGATTTTTGATACGAAGATCAGAGATAGTTTTAGTGGAGATGGTCGGGTGACGTTGGAAAATCAGGCCAATCTAGCCGATGCCACATTAAGTATCACTATATTGGATTACAAACGGGACATAGCTACGGTCCGCCCTGGAGATACCGGTCTGGCCCGAAAGTTCCTTATTACCATAACGGCTGAGGCGACCTTGGTAGAAAGAACCTCCGGACGTGAGTTATTCAGCAGACGTAAGATCGTGGCTAAGCGTGATGCCTATACAGACGGTGGGCAGCAACAGGCCGAATACCAATTGTTGCCTCTCCTTGCGCAGGAACTAGCCGATAAAGCTGCCCATGCAGTTCTGGACACATGGTAACAATGCAAAACCGGCAAACTCCAATCCTAGCGCCCTCATTGCTGGCAGGGGACCATGCCAATCTTGGGGCCAGTGCCTCATTGGTTGAATCTGCCGGCCTAAAGTGGCTTCATATGGACATCATGGATGGGCATTTCGTGCCCAACCTAACATTCGGGCCCGCGACCTTGGATGCTTTGAGAAAAGCAGGGATCGAATTGTTTTTCGACACTCACTTGATGTTGTCGAAACCACAACTTTACGTAGAAGCATTCGCTAAGGCCGGAGCAAACCTGATCAGCATTCACATTGAACCCGATTATGACCATGCGGCTACCCTCACCGCTATTCGTAAACTTGGCTGCCAATGTGGTATTGTGCTCAATCCAGGGACACCCGTGGGGGAAATAGAACATTTACTAGATCAAATTGATCTTGCCCTAGTGATGACCGTGCAACCTGGTTTCGGAGGCCAATCCTTTCAATCGGACATGCTGAAAAAAATCACCCAGCTAAATACCTATCGTCAAGAACGTGCTCATAATTGGCGCATCGAAGTGGACGGTGGGATCGATCTGTCGCAGGCCAAGGATTGTTTTGACGCTGGAGCCGACACATTTGTAGCAGGAACGGCTTTTTTCAAATCGAAGGATTGCACCAAGTTCGCGCAAACCATCCAGAGTTTGGCATAAGCGTTTGCAAACTCACTTACCTTCACGGGCAAGTTCAGCCGCATGCTGATATTGAACCCTCAGTTGAGCCCCAAGTTTTTTTGCCAGCCTCACTTCATCCACTTTGTTTTTGGCGCCAAGAGCTTGTTTTATCGGGCCACTAATCTGCTCATAACTGAGGATAGACATATCATTGAGGGCGGACATGGCCTCAGGAGGCATGCCCGCTGCAATTATCGCCCGCCACGCTTCCACTAGTTCCGCATGGGTATCCAGACACATCACTCGTATACCGAAAGCCATTTCCCGGAATAACCCACCGGTCCATGCTGGTTCATAGATCAATTGATCAACCCCCGAATAAGGTTCCTCGGTGGGATCTGAGCGAAATTTTAGCCATGCTTCTTCCGCGTAAAATTCCCGGCGCACCGGCAATCTGCGCAACGCAAAGCGCTCCGGTCCATCAGGGGTGCCGACTTGGAAATTCCACAATTTCTGTCCGGCCATCGATAACGTAAATTCAATAAACATCTCAGCCACTTCCTTGTTTGGTGCCCCACGCAACAGACCTATGGGATCAACGGAACTGACGGTTCCTCCCAAGGGAGTCACATAGACCAACCTACCGGAATCATCTCTCCGAGTTACCGCCTCAGCTTGATAACGGCCATAAAAATCAATGCAGATGCCCGCGGCTGAATTTCCCTGAGAAACATCAATAGGTGGTTTTTGGGAAGAATCGGTAAAATAACGGGCATTTGCCCCCAGCAACCTAAGTATTTTCATCCCTTCATCCCAACCTTCCCTTATCGCTTGAGCTTCAATTTCCTTAGGGTCTCGACCCACAGAATTCTGGTTTAGTGATCGCAGCCGAATTTGCATTTGTTGCTGGATCAGATTCTCAAACGCTTTGGCAATGGATCCACTTTTAGTGGGATCACACAAAGCGACTTCGCCTATCAGTTTTGGATCGGTCAAATCCCGCCAAGCCTTTGGCGGTGTAATCAGACCGAGCCGCTTGATGGAATCCTTGTTGTATAAAATTCCATAACTACTGAGCACATTGCCAATCCACCTGCCCTGATCGTCCCAATATTGTTCTCCCGCAAAAGTAATGGGTATCGAATTATCTGTAAACCACTCGGGATGAGTCTTGATAATCCTAGAACCGACCAAACGTCTCGCTTGAGCCTGGCGGATGAAATCGTAACTACCTCCACCAAAAAACAGGTCGATCCCGCAGCCAACATCAGAGTTCAAAAATGCCTCACGGGCAGCTTTCCCTTCGGTGGACGCATCACTGTTTAGTCGCCCATTGGCAAAAGCAGATTGGACTTCCATACTCCATGATTTGCCGAGTTGATTGGTCCAATAATTTTGAAATGAAGAGACGTATTCCGAATCCAAAAATCGGGCGATCTCACTAGTCCCACCGATGACCCGCCAATCGATTTGCGCCGAGCGACCGGTTTTATTTTTATACCAAACCTTAAATCCGGTGGTGAATTCGTGCCGGATCGCTTCGTTATGGGGAGTAATTATTACCAGTGAATCATCTGCATTTTCAGACGTAGCCTGTGGTGGTCGTAGAATAAATGGCAGTGCAACGGTGGCGACCAAGGCGAGAATAATGATCACCCGCTTCATCACAGTGCTTAATCCACCAGCACAACTACATCCTCGGGATCGACGGAAGCAAATATCTCTCCTCGATTCGCTCCATCCACAAAACGTGGGTTCCGCTCAAACACTTTCAAGGAGGTGTCACGAACAACAAGTTCATATTGGGCCACTTCACCAAGATAGACAAATTCACCAATCCGGCCGTGCACACTATTACGCTCGGCATGTCGTTCATGACTCAGTTCCCAGCATTCGGGACGAATCGATAAGGTTACTTTTGAGTTTAGCGCCGGTGGGCGCGAGGGGTCACCCAATACCCCATCGAAACGACCAATACCCGTTTCAACCGTGGCCATATTGCCATACATTCCTGTAATGCTGCCTTCGAGAAAGTCCGTTTCGCCAATAAAATGGGCCACAGTCTTACACGTCGGCTTTTTGTAAACGTCCCGCGGGGTGCCAACCTGTAGAATATTGCCTCCATCCAGAATTGCCATTCGATCTGATATCGAAAGGGCCTCTTTCTGGTCATGCGTAACGTAAACTGTAGTTAACTTAAATTCCTTACAAACCCGGCGAATTTCCGTCCTCATTTCCAATCTGAGTTTTGCATCCAAGTTCGAAAGCGGTTCATCTAACAAAAGACACCTCGGCCGAATGACGAGGGCGCGAGCCAATGCGACGCGTTGCTGTTGCCCACCGGATAATTGATTGGGGCGACGTTCCGCATAACTTTCCATCCGAACCGATTCCAACGCCTCGCCTACCCGACGTTTGATCTCCTCCTTAGATACTTTGCGTTCCTGCAAACCAAAGGCCACATTCTCAGCCACCGACATATGAGGCCAAAGGGCATAGCTTTGAAACATCATACCGGTGTTTCGTTTGTGAGGTTCTAATCTGGAGACGTTCTCTTCCCCGAAATAAATATTTCCCTCTTCCGGAATGTAAAACCCTGCCAAACTGCGCAATAACGTGGTTTTGCCACAGCCACTAGGTCCAAGCAGGAAAAACAACTCTCCTGGATCTATGGTCAAATCAAGGTCGTGTAGTGCGGTGACCGCACCAAACCGTTTCGTTAGTTTTTCAATACGAATGGATATCATGCCGCGGTCATAGACCTGCCGAGGCAAGAATTTGGCATCCGTGAAGTCAAAGGAATTAACCCGAAATCAGCGGATGTAACGCATTGCCAGTATAGCTAAGCTTTGTCTCTCTGGATCGAACATGCCTCCGACCAAGACTTCTGCCCTGCATCCCGACCTCGAAAGCGTCCTCGTAACCGAAACCCAGATACGGCGTAGAATCAAAAAACTGGGCACGGAACTAAAGGAAATTTACGGCGATGATGAATTCACGGTCATATCTATTATAAATGGTGCCATAATTTTTACCGCGGATTTGTTACGGGAAATTGAAAATCCTATCCGGCTCGATTGCATCAGAATTTCCAGCTACCGCAATGAGACCAAATCCATTGGCACCCCGCAATTGGTTCATAGTTTGACCCTGGATATCACGAAACGACATGTGCTCTTGATCGACGATATTTTGGATACCGGCAAAACCTTGGCCATGGTTACTAACATGGTTAAAAAGCTAAAACCGGCCACTTTGAAGGTATGCGTATTGCTCGACAAAAAGGGACGGCGGGAAGTTGATTTTAATGCCGACATAGTCGGGTTTAACATACCGGATAAATTTGTAGTCGGTTATGGTCTCGATTTTGCCGAGCGCTATCGCAATTTGCCTTGTATTGGCGTGCTGAAACCTCACCTGCAAAATCCGCCGGAGTGGACATGATCTTCAACGAGGTTGTCAGCTTCTCAAATTTATGAGCGTGATCGGCAATCAGAAACAGATATATCTGCAAATTATTGGAAGATTGCAGCCCTACTTTCGCACCGATGCCAATTTACCTGAACGCGTTCAAAAACTATTGGCACGTGAAAAACGTTTTGGTTCAAGAGATCGACGCCTTTATCGGGAGTTAATTTATACAACATTACGTTATCTGCCATGGGTAGAACCACTATTTGAACGAGACCCAGATCGTGCAGCCGCAATGGTGGCTTGGCTGGCATCGAATTCTGCGGCAACAGCCAATTATCGATCTGAAATGGCTTTGGATTGGCCCCATTGTCCTGATACTCTCTCTGCTAAGGCAGATATTCTGAATCTGAAGCCGGAGGAGCTGCTACCCACTTGGTTTCAAGAGGAATGCCCCGCCGCATTGCACCCAAAGGAAAATGATACCATGCATCGGAGAGCTTCCCTATGGATTCGTTTGCAGACCACCAAACCAGATTTGGTCTTGGCAGAATTTGACCGTCAAGACTGGGCATGGAGCCGTTCCAAAATCAAAACCGATGCCATCGAATTAACGCCTGACGCTTCGGTCGCTAATTCCAAAAGCTACCTCAACGGAGCGTATGAAGTCCAGGACCTTGGGTCTCAATTAGTATTGGCGAGCACTCACATCAAGGCTGGTGAGCAATGGTTGGACGCCTGCGCAGGTGCAGGCGGAAAGACCTTGCAGCTTGCTCGCATCCTAGGGCCTGAAGGCATCGTCACGGCTCATGATATTCGTCCATCCGCTATTGATGAATTACTGTTAAGGGCCGACCGATCTGGACTGCAAAACATTCGGACCGCATCACTGCCCATTATCAATAAATACGACGGGGTGCTCGTAGATGCCCCCTGCAGTGGTAGCGGCACCTGGCGCCGGGCCCCACACCTCAAATGGGTAAACGGACCAAGCAAAATTGAGGATTACGCCCGTCTTCAGTTGGAATTATTGGAAACATATGCCAAAGCGGTGCGGTCTGGCGGAAAACTGATTTATGCAACATGCTCACTAAACCATAGTGAAAATGCCTCGGTGATCGCGGAGTTTCTAGCCCAGTATCCTGATTTCTTGATCGAACCTCCGGAAAATAATTTCGGGTTCGAACCACAGCCGTGGGGACTCACCATTCTGCCCTCACAGCACAACACTGACGGTTTTTTTGTATCAAGTATGCGTCGCAAGTAATTTTTCCATTGCGAGGGCATACTCACTTGCAAGCATCACTCCGTGGTTCCCGACTCCGACTATCGTATCAAATTGCAGGTCTTTGAAGGCCCATTGGATCTTATGCTCTTTCTTATCCGTAAGAACGAGTTGGATATCTATGACATACCCATTGAGTCAGTGACCCGGCAATACATCGATGCACTCCATGCCATGAAGGAGCTGGATCTGGAGGTGGCGGGTGAATTTTTTGTGATGGCCGCAACCTTGATGGAGATAAAGAGCAGGATGTTGCTGCCAAAGGGGCAACATGCCATAGATCCGAATGCAGAAGAAGATGAAATGGATCCACGATGGGAACTTGTGCATCAACTGCTGCAATACAAGAAATTCAAGGATGCCTCGCAGCAACTTGATGGCCTAATATCCCGCAAACATGATTTGATGGATCGCTATGTATCCTCCTTGAATGTTGATAGTGCGGATCGAGAGCTCAAGCCAGTTGACCGCATCGAGCTATGGCAGGCCTTCAATCAAGTATTGCGTAGATTGGCCGAAAAACTCGTCGTCGGAGAAATTCGTGACGAACAAATTACTGTGGCCGATCAGATGGAATACCTGCTTCAACGAATGCAAACGGAACATACGTTCAGTTTCTCAAATCTATTTCCAGGCAAGGTCACTTTGCGATATTTAGTGGCAACTTTTCTCGCTGTTTTGGAGTTAACCCGACTCAGGCAAATGAGGCTAACCCAAGATGAGGCTTTCTCGGACATTATTTGTCACAACACGCTAGAAATCCCGCTTGAAACAGCCGACAACTCCAACACTTTGATCGCGTGAGCCCAAAGCCCAACAACCCATCCCAGAAAGCCGGTCTCCTTGGCATCGGCCTTGATAATCAAGACGGTCACAAGCGTATCACTACGGGCGAACAATTTGCCATTCTGGGTGGCTCGGAGGAAACTCATGGCCGGATGACAGAAACGGTCATCAAAACATTCGAAGAGCTCAAAGGTCGGGGCAAGCACCTGCATCAGGTTGAGTCGCACGAATTAAAAGATATTATAAAGCAATCGACGCCACAATAAATTTCAAGAATGTCGCAAATATTTGCGTTTTATTCGAATCCACCTCTGCTTGTACCAACCTTAATAACATGTCCGACAAAATCACCAATCTCACCACCGATACATTTAAAGCAGCAGTAGCCAGTGCCACTCCCGTTTTAGTAGATTTTTGGGCCCCATGGTGTGGGCCCTGCAAGGCCATTGCTCCCATTCTTGATGAGCTGGCTGGCGAACTGAATGGCCAGATTCAGATCTGCAAAGTCAACGTCGACGAAAACGACGCGATCTCCGCAGAATTCGGTATTCGCGCCATCCCCACGATGCTCATTTTCAAAGCCGGTGTAGTTGTGGAGCAAATTGTCGGCATGTTGCCCAAAGACGCCCTCAAAGCCAAATTGGCCGCGCACGTCTAACTACGGGAAATAACCACGCCCAGCGCAAATAGTAACGAGTAAAGCGCCAACAGTTTGCCTGTGTCGCCCAGCAACTTAATCAGTTCGCTGGGCGTTTTGCTGTCAACTAATCGCTTGTACTGATTCCACGCCATTGGAATGAGGAGACATGGCAGCAGCCAGCGAAAATCTGTTCCGTTGATGACCAGGGCAATCGGAAGGGAAAACGATATTAGCAAGGTCGCCATGAATTGGCCTCGGGCACAACGACGTCCAAATCGGACAACCGTGGTCATCTTCCCTGCGATTCGATCAGTGTGAATATCCCGATAGTTATTCACCAACAGAATATTGGTTGCCAGTAATCCAATCGGTATAGCCATGACCATTACCTCCAAGGTCAATTGCCCTGATTGCACATAGTAGGTAGCCCCAACAGCCACCAAACCGAAAAAAATGAAGACAAAAACATCCCCAAATCCATGGTATCCTAAAGGATAGGGTCCACCCGTGTAGGCAATGGCAAAGACGACACTCATCACTCCGATAACAACCAACCATGGCCCACCCCAAGCAACAAGGAGCAGCCCCAAGCCAAAACCAAGACCTAAAACAAGCCACGTGGCAGTCCTCATATTCGCGGGACTGATTTGACCAGATGCTACCGCCCTGATTGGTCCAACCCGCTCCTTCGTATCGGCTCCTTTGAGGAAATCATAGTAATCATTGGCAAAGTTTGCGCCTATTTGGATCAGAAGCGCGAACAGCAGACACAATGTGACTGCGACTGGGTCAAAGTAACCATCGTGCCATGCTAATGTTCCGCCAACCAACACCGGTGAAACAGCGGCTGGCAATGTTCTCAGGCGCATCGCACCAAGCCAAATATTCCAGCGACTTGCTAATGGGGGAGTCTCCATGCACTCGCCTACTTTTGTTTCTTGTTAAAAAGCGCGAGGGAACGTCGCGCCATGAGACTGACCACTACCGGAATAATAAATATGATGGCAGCAGCATAGACATATTGGTTGCCAATGCCTTGAAATAACAAGCTGAGCAGCAAGAGCATCAGGGTGTAAACAGTCAGAAAACCGGCCGGCGGTATAGGTAAAGCGGAGTTGAAAACCCAAACCAGTAAAAACGCAAAAAGACCGGCCCCAAAGCCACAGAGGCCGAAAGCTAATCCTGAAATAAAGAATAATGGAGCGTAAAATGTGACCCTCCCCTCGATTCGCACAAACTGACGAATCACCGCAATAGCGATAATAGCTATTTGTATTTCGTAGGTAAAAACACCTGAAGTCTCGGATACTAAATTGCCGGAGAAATCAAAACACGAACTGATCCCCCACTCTTCGTTGCCTATCAATATTAAGCTACCAACCAGCCCACGAAAAAAATCGATGTAATTACGGATTTTTAAGAATTCTTCGGTAAAATTCACCCGATTGTCCCCGCTCTCACGAATTCGGACGAATTCCCTTTTCCGCTGTCGTCGCCCCAGCCCAAGACCACGTGCCGCTTTACGACCGATGCGAAGCCAATGCCTTGGCATCCAAAGAATAAAAATGGCGAGAATCAGATACGTGTAATTAATATTCACAATTTGCTTAATCTGGCATGCGGAGTAAAATCCTGTTGTCAAAGCCAAGCATGTTAAAGCTGGTGGCCTAAATACATTTGTGAATCAGATTTCACCATACCGCATGGGATTCAATCAGACTGTATCACTATGCTTGAAGTAGATCCCTCTGGGTGCAGACGAATTTCACAAGAGCGAAACTGCATGATTAAAGAGGAATCCTAGTGGTTTCCGGCCGGAATCATCTTATTTCAAATCCGACATATAAAGCCTCGCGCTGAAAATTCGTCCTTTCAGTCAGTCGTATAAATCCATGCATTCTTTCTTCAATCGCCTTTATGAAAGCCGCAGCCTCTTTCGGACTTCCTTCCAAATCCAACAATACACGTCCATCCGGTAGATTTTCAACAAATCCCGAAATGTCATACTCTTTGGCTAATTGGAGTACTGCAAAGCGAAAACCCACTCCCTGCACTCTGCCACTAAATTGGACAATTTCGTGATGAACCGACCCCATAATCAGGGCAGCAAACGATCGCATAGATCCAACATCAACCCGCAAAACACCCTATCTTTTCCAAGCACCTAAAACTTACCATGAATTTTATTTGCACTTTTCCAATCAGGCTACTCAGTTTCACCTTAATTGCATGAGTAACTTCGAATCTGATGGGTCCTTCGAAAATAATTGGAACGACCAGGGCGAATTGGCCTGGAACGAATTCGATTGGGAACGCTATCTGCGGGAGCAGGAAGAAACGACCAATCGCTATCTGGCTTTTTACGAAAGCTGCCTTAAGAATCCTCAAAGAATAGATGAGGTTGCTCGTAACATGGGTTGGGATGACAGCCAATGGGACAGCCAAGAACCTGCAGGCACCAACTCGGATGATTCCCGGGAAGTAATTCCCGAAGAATTTGAACCTCAATCCGACGTTTATACCCTACACAAAAACCCAATCTTTATTTCCACCAAGGCCTTGTTTTTACGGGCAAGGCGCAAGTGGGAGCTGATTGCCCCGGATTCCGACAAAGTGCCCCAGAAAATGGCGGTTGGATACTTAACTTCACTACAGCATGGTGAAGAACAGTCGGTACAAGCGATTCATGCTCTTGAATTCGGTGACTATGCTATGGCCATCAGTCTGTTCAAACGCGCCTTGAGCGCGATGAATCACACCCTATCCATACTGAATGATGATCAGACCATTCATTGGCGACACGTCAGCCGGTATCGAAGTGAAGTCCTGATGACGATGTTTGATCTCAGGGAAATTTGGTTGAGAGTTATTGGCGAGTGTCGAAGCGAATTGGAACGTCCCGCTGAGGACGACGC
>DFDG01000012.1:10405-11011 GCA_002367815.1 Opitutaceae bacterium UBA3033
TTCGAATCCCCCTCTCTCCGCCATTTTAATCCCGACTTTCAGTGATGGAAGTCGGGATTATTTTTTGCTCTGTTCCAGCGACGACATGCTGATCGGAGGCACTTTCCCATTGGGCCAATAAAAAACCTGCACCAAGGGGGCGCAGGTTTGTAAGATCAATTGCGGATTTTCTAAGTAATCGAGCCGGACTTAGTAGCGGTAATATTCGGGCTTGTAGGGACCCTCGACTGCCACACCCAGATACTTGGCCTGCGCTGGAGTCAGCTTTGTCAGCTTTACCCCAATTCGATCGAGATGCAGACGTGCAACTTCCTCATCAAGGTGCTTCGGCAATCGGTAAACGCCCACCTTGTAGGTATCGCGATTCTTCCAAAGATCGATCTGGGCAAGTGTCTGATTGGTGAAACTGTTCGACATCACAAAAGAGGGATGGCCGGTCGCACAACCGAGGTTAACCAAGCGACCTTCCGCCAACATGTAGATGGAATGTCCGTCTTCAAAGGTGAACATGTCATATTGTGGCTTGATCGTCGTGCGCTTGATCCCGGGGGTTTTGTAAAGACGATCGACCTGGATCTCATTGTCGAAGTGACCGATGTTACAAAC
>DFDG01000012.1:11242-11756 GCA_002367815.1 Opitutaceae bacterium UBA3033
CAAACGATCGCCTGATCCTTCATTTTACTCATGTGATCCAGCGTGATGATATCCTTGTTGCCGGTCGTGGTCACATAAAGGTCGGCCACTCCCAAGGTGCTCTCGGTGGTGTTGACCTCATATCCTTCCATTGCAGCCTGCAGGGCGTTGATCGGGTCAATTTCCGTCACGATCACACGTGCGCCGAAACTCTTGAGGGAATGTGCACAGCCTTTGCCCACATCGCCATATCCGCAGACCACGGCGACTTTGCCTGCAATCATCACATCGGTCGCCCGTTTGATGCCATCGGCTAGGGATTCGCGACAGCCATAGAGGTTGTCAAATTTTGCTTTTGTGACCGAATCGTTCACATTGATCGCCGGAACAAGGAGTTTTCCCTGCGCATGCAATTCGTAGAGCCGATGCACACCCGTCGTCGTTTCTTCCGAAACACCGCGCCATTCGTTGACCATGCGGGTGAATACCTGCGAGTCCTCGGCATGAATGCGCTTGAGCAAGTTCTTAATGACCT
>DFDG01000126.1:0-11874 GCA_002367815.1 Opitutaceae bacterium UBA3033
CGGTCACATGGGCAGCGAGCGCCGCACCGTGCAAAACTTGCGCGTTGTGCAGGTGATCGGTGATAAGAATCTCATTCTGGTAAAGGGCGCCATTCCCGGCGCAAACGGCGACGACGTTCTCGTTCGATTGGCCATTAAAGGCCAGCCCAAAAACGCCTAAACCGGAGAAATTATAGCCATGAAACTTACAGTATTTAGCGCTGACGGTAAAACCAGCAGCGAAAAGGAATTCGACAACCTCCCCACGTTTGAAGGAGACAGAGGTCTTCAAGCCGTCAAAGAGGTAATCGTTGCCATCAACGCGAATAATCGGCAAGGCACACACTCAACGAAAACACGTGGTGAAGTGAGTGGTGGCGGCAAAAAGCCATGGCGCCAAAAAGGCACCGGACGCGCTCGCGCAGGATCCAACCGTTCACCCCTTTGGGTCGGTGGTGGTGTGGTCTTCGGTCCAAAGCCACGGGATTATTCCAAGAAAATCAACTCCAAGGTCAAAGCCCTGGCCTTTAGTCGGGCGCTTTATGATCGCGCCTCGGCTGGTGAAATCGCGGTGATCGAAAAATTTCTGGTCACTCAGCCGAAGACCAAATTGATGAATGAAATTGTCAGCCGGATTGCTCCCAAGGGAAAAATCTTGCTCGTCGATGCAGCATTCTCCGCTGAGAACGCTCGCGCTGCTCGTAATATCGAACGCGTCTCCTTGCAGGAGGCTGCTGAACTCAACACCTTGGATCTAGCTCAATACGGTAAGATCATCGTGAGCACTACGGCCCTTGAACACATTATCGTCCGCCTCAATGGAGGTAAGAACTAATGAATGCTAACAAAGTTCTCAAACTCGTCCGCATGACGGAGAAATCCAGCAAGCAATCCGCTGAACTGGGTCAATACACATTCGAAGTCTATCCTTCAGCAACCAAGCACACAGTGTCGCTAGCAGTTGAACAGACTTTCAAGGTCACTGTTAAGCGTGTTAATATTCAAAACTACCGCGGCAAGAATAAGAAAAGCCGCACGGGTCAACCCACGATTGGTTCCGATTATAAAAAGGCCATCGTTACATTAAAGTCCGGCGACAAGATCGAGCTCGTTTGAGATCTGCTGACTAAAAAGGAGAACATCCACCATGCCACTTAAATCAACTCGTCCGCTGACTCCGACCCAGCGCTTCACCACCCTCAATCACCAACCGACGCTGGCCAAAAAGCGCCCGGAACGTGCCTTGACTGAGGCCAAGCCCAAGACCGGAGGTCGTAATGTTTACGGCCGCATCACCTCCCGTCGTCGTGGTGGTGGCCACAAACAGTTATACCGTATCATTGATTACAAGCGCGACATTATGGACATGCCGGCACGCGTGCAATCGATTGAATATGATCCGAATCGTTCGGCTAATATTGCCCTCGTAGCATATGCCAGTGGTGAAAAGCGTTATATCATCGCCCCGAACGAGTTGGCCGTTGGTGCTACTATCATCACGTCCAATACGGCGAACCGAAACGATTTCATAGTCGGTAACAACTACCCTTTGGAAATTATTCCACCATCGACCCGGATTCACGCTGTTGAGTTGGTGCCGGGTCGAGGAGCTCAGTTGGCCCGTTCAGCTGGAGTCGCTGCCGTTTTGGTTGCCATTGAAGGTGGGTTTGCCCAACTTAAAATGCCTTCTGGTGAACTCCGCTTGGTTCATCCCAAATGTCGCGCGACCATCGGCGAAGTAGGAAATAGCGATCACGGAAATCAGAAACTCGGCAAAGCAGGCCGCAACCGTTGGCTGGGCAAGCGTCCTCGCTCACGTGGTATGGCGATGAACCCAGTCGATCACCCCAATGGTGGTGGTAATGGTAAATCCAAAGGTGGCGGTGGCCGTCAGCATCTGATGTCTCCATGGGGTCAGCTAGCCAAGGGCTTCCCGACTCGCCGCCGTTCCAAGACTTCGAACAGCATGATAATCGTTCACCATAACGGCCGCAAACCTCGCGGCCGCAAATAACACCTAGCTTTCACGCACCATGGCACGTTCCATTAAAAAAGGGTTCTTCGTTGATTACCACCTACTCGAAAAAATCGAGAAGGCGACAAAGACGGGCGCTCGTAAACCAATCCAGACTTGGTCCCGTCGCTCGACCATAACACCAGATTTTATCGGTCACACTTTCAATGTTCACAACGGCAAGTCCTTCATCGCCGTCTACGTAACGGAGAACATGGTGGGCCATAAACTCGGCGAATTCGCCCTGACCCGTAATTTCAAGGCTCACGGTGCCACGACCAAGAAAGTCATTTAAGTTCTAATTTATAATCAAATCTCAAAAGGGCAGGGCGCCGCACACGGTGCTACTGTCGCCTTCTCAAGGAATCAATAACATGGAAATCCAGTCACTCACTCGCAACGCTCGCATGTCTCCCAAAAAGATGCATGAAGTCGCGCGCACCATCAAAGGCCGCAAGGCCACGGAAGCGGTCGATTATTTGACCCTCATTCCGCGTAAATCTGCCCGTCTGATCGTTAAGACACTAAAGAGTGCTATCGCGAATGCCGAAAATAATAATAACCTTTCGGCAGATACTCTCACCGTTAAGTCCGCAGTCATTGAAAATGGACCAGTGCTCAAGCGCTTCAAAGCCGGTGCTCGCGGAACTGCCAAGCCACGTCGCAAGAAGATGGCTCACATTCGTATCGTCCTGACCGACGGAAACTCTAACTGATCTAACATATGGGCCAAAAAACCAATCCAATCGGTTTCCGTCTAGCCGTTCGTCGCAACTGGCAGTCCCGCTGGTATGCGAACAAGAAGGACTTCCCCAAGCTACTGCTTGAGGACCAAATTATCCGTGAAAAACTCATGGAGAAATTGAAGCAGGCTTCGGTGCCACGTATCTTCATCGAGCGCGCATCCAACCGGGTTCGCGTCAAAATTTACACCGCCCGTCCCGGTATAGTTATCGGTCGCAAAGGTCAGGAAATCGAGAAGATCAAAGAAGAACTGGCCAAGATGACCGGCAAGGAAATCTTGCTCGATATCCAGGAAGTAAAGAAACCTGAAATCGAAGCGCAACTGGTGGCCGAGAACGTTGCCTTGCAGCTCGAACGTCGCATTGCCTTCCGTCGTGCCATGAAAAAGGCCGTCGAAATCGCCATGACCCTGGGCGCCGAAGGCATTCGTATCCAATGTTCAGGTCGGCTGGGTGGTGGTGATATCGCCCGTCGCGAATGGCAGCGTAAAGGCCGGGTGCCATTGCACACCTTGCGTGAAAATATTGATTACGGCTTTACCGAAGCTAACACCGTCTACGGCAAGATCGGCATCAAATGCTGGATCTGTAAAAAGGAGTCCGACAATAACTGATCCGTTTTGGATCTCATTGATTTAGGAGTTACCAATCATGGCACTCGCACCTTCCCGCACCAAATACCGCAAATCCCAAAAAGGTTCCCGCGCTGGCAACGCCAAACGTGGAAACACTCTCGCTTTTGGCGAATTCGGACTCCAATCACTCACGCGTGGTCCTATGACCGGTCGTCAGATCGAGGCTGCTCGGGTCACGATCACCCGGCACTTGAAGCGCAAAGGTAAGCTTTGGATTCGTGTTTTTCCTCATAAACCTGTGACCAAAAAACCTGCTGAAACCCGCATGGGTAAAGGTAAGGGTTCGGTCGAATTCTACGTCGCCGTGATCAAGCCGGGAGCCATGCTTTTTGAGCTTTCCGGTGTGTCCGCGACCATTGCCAAAGAGGCCTTCTGTTTGGCCGATGCCAAGTTGCCGTTTCACTGCCGCTTCATCACCCGCTAAACCTGCCTCCTATCCTGAGTAAACTACGCCGCATCCTGTCATGACTTCGAAAGAAATACGCGAACTCTCGCCCGTCGAGATCACCACCAAACTGCGCGAAATTAGCGAGCAGCTACTCCAATTGCGTCTGCGTAAGCAGACCGGGCAAGTGGAGAAAACCCACGAGTTGCGCACTCTCCGCAAGGATATCGCACGTCTCGAAACTATCCTCAACGAAAAGAACCGTCAAGCCGCCTGAGGCGCCTATAGCCATGTCCCAACACGTCCGCCACAATAGTCGCAAGACCCTGATCGGCTTTGTCACAAGCCGTTCAGGCGACAAATCCATCAAGGTTACGATTCCTTACAAGACCCCGCATCCACTTTACCATAAGATTGTGAATCGGCAGACCGTCGTGCATGTTCATGACGAAAAGAATGACGCGAAACTCGGTGATCGCGTGCAGATCATGGAGACACGTCCATTGAGCCGCCTCAAACGCTGGCGCATTACATCAATCTTGGAACGCGCTTTGAGCACCACTGATGTGGCCATCACAGAAGCAGACGTCGCCGAAAGCGTTCCCACTAAGATCGCCAAGGCCTAAAGTAATTGGTCTACATATTTTTTAAAACCCATTTGGAGGTCAGCTATGATACAACTACGTTCCGTTCTTTCTGTTGCCGATAATACCGGTGCCCGTCGGGTCTCTATGATCCGCAAGACAGGTCAGCTAACCGACACTGCCGGTATTGGTGATGTTATTACCGTGAATGTTCGGGAAAGCTCGACTGATGCCAGTGTCAAGAAAGGTGAAGTCGTCAAAGCGGTAATTGTTCGCACCAAGGCACCGGTTCGCCGGGCCGATGGCAGCTACCTACGTTTTGACAGCAACGCAGTTGTCATCATTGATGCCGCGAATAATCCCAAGGGCACCCGTATATTTGGTCCGGTTGCCCGTGAATTGCGCGCAAAGAATTTCATGAAGATTATCTCATTGGCTCCGGAGGTCCTTTAAAATGTCGAAATTTCATATTAAACGCGGAGACCTCGTGGTCGTCATATCCGGCTCCCACAAAGGCAAAGAAGGCAAGATTCTCGAAATTCTTGCGCCAAAGTCACGTGCACGGGTTGAAGGAGTGGCGATGATGAAGCGCCATCTAAAAAAATCTCAGGAGCATCCTCAAGGCACGATTGCTGAGCGCGAAGGTTCCATTCACCTCTCAAATCTCATGCTCAAATCAGTCCATGATGCGAGTAAACGCGCCAAGCCGGCTGTTGTGACTGCCTAATCGCTAACTGTGCGCTTGCCAAACCCTGTGCCTCCCTGCGTTACTGAACCCTTTTCCTCTTAATACTCATCCTTTTGCCGCCGGGTCGGAAATCCGTTGGCCCTCACCATGAGCTCAATTCCTACACTAAAAACTCTTTACACTGAGCAGATTACTCCTGCCCTTGTCGCCAGTCGTGGCTACAAGAACAAGCACGACGTGCCCAAGATCACCAAAGTCGTGCTCAATTCCGGTATTCATGCTGACGCGGATAAAAACCTGATCGCCGATATCCAACGTGATATGGCCATCATAGCGGGTCAGAAGCCGATTTTGACCAAGTCAAAGAAGGCTATCTCTAATTTCAAATTACGCCAGGGTCAGACCGTTGGCTGCTGCGTCACCCTGCGTGGTAATAGCATGTGGGAGTTCCTCTATCGGCTGATCGCTGTCGCCTTGCCTACCATTCGTGACTTTCGTGGCGTATCGCCGAAACTAGATGGCAATGGTAATTACAACATCGGCATCACTGATTTCACTATATTCCCTGAAATCACGGTTGAAAACGTCAAGAAGACCATGGGACTCGACATTACCATTGTTACCACGGCAACGACCGATGATGAGGGCCGTGAGTTGCTTTCTCTGCTCGGTATGCCGTTCCGACGTAGCGAACCAGCCAAGAGCAACGCTGCCTAATTTTATACCGTCATGCCTAAAACATCTGCCATCGAACGAAACAAGAAGCGCATTCGCCTTGTTGAGAAGCATAAGGTCAAGCGAGCTGAACTCAAAGCCGTTCTGGCTAATCCAGCAACCGCTGACGAAGAGTTTTTTGCGACCCAGAAGAAACTGGCTAAGTTGCCGCGCAACTCTGCTGCCGTGCGCATCAAGAACCGTTGCTCCATGAGTGGTCGCCCACGAGCCTTTATCCGTAAATTCGGTGTTTCCCGTATTCAATTCCGTGAGCTTGCCCATGCTGGCAAGATTCCCGGCATAACCAAATCCTCCTGGTAATTTCAATTTTGGCCGATGGGAGTCGGATATGACCCGTCAGCCGTTTTAACCTAACATCCAATATGACAGATCCAATCAGTGATTTTTTGACCCGCCTGCGCAATGCGTCGCGGGCTCGTCTTGATGAGTGCGTTGCCCCGCACTCCAAACTTAAGGAGAGTATTGCCAGCATTCTGAAGAATGATGGTTATATCGTCGACTACACCTTAGCTGAAGATGAGCGGGGCCACAAAACCATCGTAGTGAAAATGAAATACCTCGATGGATCTCCAGTCATTACGGACCTGCAACGCGTGTCCAAACCTGGTCGGCGCCTCTATTACAGCTACAGCGAGATTCCCCGCGTCTTAAACGGCTTGGGCATTTCCATTCTCTCAACTTCCAAGGGTCTCATGAAAGACCGGGATTGCCGTCGTAACAAAGCAGGTGGCGAGCTCATCTGCAAAATTTGGTAAGGAACAACGCACCATGAGTCGCATCGGCAAACAACCCGTAATAATTCCCGCCAAGGTCAAAGTCGACATTGTTGGACACACTGTCCATGTCGAAGGCCCCAAGGGTAAAATCTCCAAAACCTTTGCTCCGGTCGTCACGATCACGAGCGCAGATCAGCAAATATCAGTTGCTCCGATTGATGATTCTCGCTTCTCGCGAGCGATGTTTGGCACTACCCGTTCCATCATCGCTGGGATGGTCAAGGGAGTCAGTGAAGGATTTTCCAAGGATCTCGAAATTCAGGGAGTAGGCTTCAAGGCCACTCTGAAGGGTAAACAAATCGATCTGGCTCTGGGTTACTCCCATCCAATTTTGATGGACATTCCTGATGGAATCAAAGTCACCGTCGTTGATCAGACGAAAGTTAAGGTCGAAGGACCCGACAAACAACTTGTTGGTGCAGTGACTGCTGAAATCCGCAGTTATTATCCGCCTGAACCTTATAAGGGCAAGGGTGTCCGTATCGTGGGCGAACGTGTCCGCCGTAAGGAAGGCAAGACGGTCGCTTAACATAAATTGTAATCCACTTTTTCCGGGTCCCTCCCATGAATACTATTCGCAAATCACTCCTCCTCCAGAAACGCCGCTGGAGAATTCGTAAAAAGATCATTGGCACTGCTCTTCGCCCACGCGTGTGCGTCAAATTCAGCTCCAAGCATATTTATGCCCAAGCTATCGATGACGACGCAGGTGCCACACTGGCATTTCTCTCCAGTCTTGATGCGGATCTGCGCAAGAAGAAACTCTCTGCCAATATCGTTAGCGCCAAGGAGCTTGGCACTGCATTCGCTGTCAAGGCTGTGGCCGCTGGCATTAGCACAGTCGTATTTGACCGCTGTGGTGCCCGTTATCATGGCAAAGTAAAACAATTCGCCGATGCCGCCCGTGAGGGTGGTCTCAAATTTTAAGCTTAGCTCATGAGCACCGATACCAAAACCACCAGTCCAGAAACGCAGACAGCAGCTCCGGCAAGCGCCCCGGCCGCACGGCCACAGCAACGGCGTGATGGCAACCGTGGCCCTCGCCGTGACAACCGTAGCCGCGATGCGGCTCCTTCTGACGGTCCTACGATGATCGAGAAGATCGTTTTCATCAATCGCTGTGCAAAAGTGGTCAAAGGTGGCCGCCGCTTCAGTTTCTCCGCGCTCTCCGTGGTGGGTGATGGGAAAGGCAAAATTGGTGTCGGTTACGGCAAAGCCAACGAAGTTCCCGATGCCATTCGCAAAAGCACCGCCCATGCCAACAAGCACATGGTCACAGTTAAGATCAAGGGTGACACCATCCCCCATGAAGTCCTAGGTGAATATGACGGTGGCAAGGTGCTTTTACGTCCGGCTACAACTGGAACTGGCCTGATCGCCGGTGGTGGCGTGCGCGCAGTTCTTGAAGCTGCTGGCGTCAAGAACGTGCTGACCAAATCATTGGGGTCTAAAAATCATATCGCAGTGGTAAATGCCACACTCCAAGCCCTGCTCAAACTTCGGCTGGCTGAAGATTACAAGGCGGCTCTAAAGACTTAATCCATTTAATAATAATCCGAGTCCTGTCAGTCACTGACTGTTCAGGGCGACCCGAACCGAGGAATCAAAATGAAACTACACGAACTTAAAAACGTTAAAGGCGCAATCCACCGTAAAAAACGGGTTGGTTGCGGCGAGGGTGGCGGCCATGGCAAAACTTCTGGCCGTGGTGGCAAAGGTCAGACCGCGCGATCCGGTGGCAGTATCCGCCCCGGCTTTGAAGGTGGCCAGATGCCTCTCTATCGCAAATTGCCCCAGCGCGGCTTTAACCAATTCAATTTCCGCACTGAAATTGCCATCGTCAACTTGGGTGACTTGGAGAGAATTGATCCCGCCGTTACTGAAGTCGATGCAGGCATCCTCTTTGTCAATGGGCTGATCCGCAAGGACGAGACCGCGGTAAAGATTCTCGGCACCGGTGAGATTACCCGGGCACTTAAAATTACGGCCACCAGATTTTCAGATTCGGCCAAGGCCAAGATTGAAAAGGCTGGGGGTCAGGCCATCGTCGCCTAATGTAAAAGACGGATCATTACGCACCGTCTCAACTTACTTCACGACTTTAGCTTTTACTGAATAATGTTCTCCGCTTTTACGAACTCCCTGAAGATTCCTGAGTTACGGTCGCGCATCTTCTACACCTTGGCTTTGCTGTTTGTAGCTCGGGTAGCTGCGCATATTCCACTGCCAGGTATTGATCCCCATCCACTGCAGGAATTTTTCAAAGACCAGACGGCCAGTGGAGGTGGAGCATTGGTTGGGCTCTATAACATGTTTACGGGTGGGGCACTGATCAAAGGTGCCATTGCGGCGTTGGGTATCATGCCTTATATCAGTGCTTCGATTATTTTTCAGCTGATGACGGCCGTAGTGCCGGCGTTGAGTCGATTGCAGCAGGAGGGTGATGTTGGTCGTCAGAAACTGACCCAATATACCCGCTATGCGACCGTGTTGATCTGTATTGTGCAAGGTGCCTTGCTCATATTGGCTTTGGAGAATCCAGGCAGGTTGTTTCCGGGATATGACCTCAATACCTACGGTCCTATTGTGATGGTGGGTAAGTTGGGGTTCCTGATTACTTCGGTGATATTTCTCACAGCTGGCACGATGTTGCTGATGTGGCTCGGAGAGCAGATAACCCAACGCGGTATCGGTAACGGCGTATCACTTTTGATTACCGTCGGCATTTTGGCTGATTTACCGGGTGCCGCCACAACTACATATCAGTTGTTTTTCGC
The DNA here is from genome assembly GCA_002367815.1 of Opitutaceae bacterium UBA3033. Classification (GTDB taxonomy): domain Bacteria; phylum Verrucomicrobiota; class Verrucomicrobiia; order Opitutales; family Opitutaceae; genus Cephaloticoccus. Next base: position 9,317 of record DFDG01000126.1, read on the forward strand.
CCCGATTGGCGTCGCCAGTTTGGGTCTGCCACAAGGAATTGTCATGGTCTTGTTATTTCTTCTTGTGACGATGGGAATCATTATGGTGGTTCAGGGTCAGCGAAAAATCCCCGTGCAGTATGCCAAGAGAGTAGTAGGCAACAAAGTCATGGGTGGGCAGAGCTCTTTCCTGCCGCTCAAAGTTAATTATTCTGGCGTGATGCCGGTTATCTTTGCGAGTGCCATCCTGCTTTTTCCTCAACAAATTTTTTCACAGGTCGGTGCAGCATTTAACCTTAAGTTCCTGATTGATTTCTCCCAAAACCTCTTGCGAGGTCATTGGACTTATTACGCGATCTATACATCGCTGATTCTGTTCTTCAGTTACTTTTGGGTATCGGTTATGTTCAAACCGGTCCAGATCGCCGATGATTTGAAGAAATATGGCGGCTATATTCCCGGAGTCCGTCCTGGTGAACCAACCGCTAAGTTTCTGGATTTCATCATGACCCGCCTTACTTTGGCCGGTTCGGTGTTCCTGACCATCATAGCCGTGATGCCCGATGTGCTCCTGTTTGAATTAGCAGTGCCCCAACGTATCGCAATTTTCTTTGGTGGCACCGGCATGCTGATCACGGTCGGGGTAATTCTTGATACCATGCGGCAAGTGGAAACCTTTCTTTTGCAGCGCCACTATGACGGGTTTCTTAAAAAGGGTCGCGTTCGAGCTCGCAGCACCAAGCAAAGCATGACTGGCGACGCTTTGAGCACGGAATCAGTGATGAAACTGGCTTTACCCATGTTGGTTATTTTCTTCATTGGCTTGGCTGCCTGGGCCATTCGAAACTTTGCACTTTAGTTCTTTACTGCGGTCGTGATGACAGGCATGGTTGATCTTTTCTATAGTTTAGGCGTCTCCGCCAAAACCAAGTTGATATACCTAGGACCGACAAATTTACCTTTGTTGTCTTGGGTTCGTTCTTTGAATCTTGAGCACGTCTCTCCTACCGAATTGATGCGGTCGGAGATTTCGCGTCGTCGCAGTCACTTGACTAAGGACGAAACCACGCTGGCATGTATGCGGCGGTGGTTTTTTACGCGCAAACCAGATGCGGGTTTTCTCCTGACGGACTTCCCGGCTACGCTGCTCCAAGCTAAAGTGCTTGATGAATGGTTGGAAGTTCGAGGTGAATCACTGCAAGGCGTTTATACCCCTGACTCAACATCCAATGATCTTATCGAGCATTATCGCACCCTCGGCCTTCTCATCGAAAAGCCGGAACTCGCCTCCGTATGAGTCTAATCAAATCTAATGATCAGATTGCCCGGATGCGCGACTCGTGCGCCATCGCCGCGGCGGTGCTTGTTAAACTCAAGTCACTGGTGCGGCCTGGGATTACTACACAAGACTTGGACGAAGCTGGCCGCGACATAATGGCCGAATATGGAGCACGCAGTGCCGATTTTGGTTATCAAATCGGTTCACGACGGTATCCAGCACATACCTGCATCTCAGTTAATGAGGAAGTCGTTCACGGCGTTCCCTCATTACGCCGCATCCTCCACGATGGTGATATCGTTTCACTTGATGTCACCGTGGAATACAAAGGTTACATTGGCGACAATGCGATCACGATACCGGTCGGTGCAATTCATCCTCAGTTGGATAAACTTCTCCGTGTCACTGATGAATCCCTTGCGGTAGGTATCCGACAGGCCACGGTGGGAAACAGAATTGGTGATATTTCGCATGCCATCCAAACATTCGTTGAATCACACGGTTTCAGTGTCGTTCGCGATCTGGTAGGTCATGGGGTTGGTGAACAAATGCATGAACCACCTGAAATACCCAACTTCGGAAGACGCGGTACCGGCACTAAAATCAAACCAGGGATGACCTTGGCCATCGAACCAATGGTCAATATCGGAGGTTACAGAACCAAAACATTATCCGATGGTTGGACTGTAGTTACGGCCGATAATTCTGCCTCTGCTCATTTTGAACACACTGTTCTGACGACCGATCAAGGTCCTGAAATTCTCACGGTTTCCAGTCCGGATTAAAACTGACAGTCGTTTTTCCCCTCTTCATATCTTTTCCAATTTAACTCTAAATCTAATCAAACATGCCACGTATCCTCGGTGTAGATATTCCCGCGAATAAAAAAGTCGCCTATTCCCTCCGTTATATAGCGGGAATCGGGCCTACCCGCGCTGACATCATTGTCAAAGAAGCCGGACTTAATCCTGATTTGCGCGCTAGTGAACTTGATGAAGAGCAAATGAACAAAGTGCTCGGCGTCATCACCGAGCACAAATGGCTGCTAGAGGGTGATCTTCGCCGCGATCTGGCGGCTAACCTGAAGCGTCTTCAGGCTATCAATTGTTACCGTGGTATACGTCATCGCCGCGGACTACCAGTGCGTGGTCAACGCACCAGCACGAACGCGCGGACCCGCAAGGGCTCTCGTAAAACTGTCGGCGTGACCAAAACCAAATAATCAATTCAAGCCATGGCCGAAGAAAAGTCCGATCCAAAATCTGAAAAACCCGTTGAGGCTACTGCCCCGACGGCTAAA
>DFDG01000126.1:12063-14466 GCA_002367815.1 Opitutaceae bacterium UBA3033
ACTGCCCCGACGGCTAAATCAGGCAAGTCAAAGGCCGCCAAGCCTGAGACTGCAGCCACTGCCGATCAAAAACCTGTTGAACTTGTTGGAGGGGTGGCCAAGCAGCCCACTGCTGAAGATCTGCTTAAAGAGGAGCTGGGCGCGATTAAGATTCGCAAAGCAAAGGGTTCCAAAAACGTCGTTTCTGGGATCGCCAATGTTTTGGCTTCATTCAACAACACCATTGTTTCCATTACGGATCAGAAAGGGCAGGTCATTTCCTGGTCCAGCGCTGGCAAGTGTAATTTTCGCGGTTCTCGCAAATCCACGGCCTATGCGGCCCAAGTCGTTGCTCAGGATGCCGCCCGAAATGCCATGTCACATGGTTTGAAAGACATCGTTATCCGTATCTCCGGCCCTGGCATGGGTCGCGATAGTGCGATTCGTGGTCTTCAAGCGATCGGCCTTGAAATTACTTCCATCATCGACGTAACGCCGGTGCCACACAACGGCTGCCGTCCACCCAAACGTCGTCGCGTCTAATCAGACACCACCACCGTAAACCCACCTTCATCCCATGGCTCGTTATACTGGACCAACTACTCGTCTAAGCCGTCGTTTCAACCAACATATTCTTGGTTCCGGCAAGGCTCTTGAACGTCGCAATTACCCGCCCGGCCAACATGGCCCGCGCATGCGTCGCAACAAACTCTCCGAATACGCTGTCGGCCTCAATGAGAAGCAGAAACTGCGTTATATCTACGGCCTGCTTGAACGTCAGTTTCGCCGACTTTTCGAGAAGGCTAAACGTGAACGTGGCATCACAGGCGAACGTTTCCTGCAGCTTCTCGAGACTCGCCTCGATAGCGTAGTCTATCTTCTTGGCATGGCCAAATCGCGGGCCGCCGCCCGTCAGTTCGTTAACCATGGCCACATTCGCGTCAACGGTCACAAACTCGATATCGCCAGCTACAGTGTGCTGGCTGGTGACGAGATCGAAGTTAAGAGTTCGCCGGCTTCACGCCAAATGGCCACACGTAACCTCGAGGAAAATCGTATCCGAAACGTGCCCGGTTGGCTGGTCATGGACAACGAGGCCCTAAAAGCCAAGGTCAACCGCTTGCCCACCCGTGAAGAAATGGAGCAGGGCATCAACGAACAGATCATCGTTGAGTTCTACTCACGATTCTAATCAGTCCGTATAACCACATTCTCAACCCTAACGCTCATCGCCATGCCTAAACGTCTCGGAAAATTCGAACTCCCGAACAAACTCACCAAGGTAGAAGAAGGCTCCACGGAGACCTACGCTAAATTCATCGCCGAACCTTTCGAGGCCGGTTATGGTCACACTATTGGCAACTCGCTTCGGCGGGTGCTTCTCAGTTCCATCGAAGGTGCTGCAATTTCCTCAATTAAAATCGAGGGCGTCAGCCACGAATTCCAGAGCATCGACGGTGTGGTGGAAGATGTCACCGATATCGTCCTCAACTTGAAAAAGGTTCTCATCATTTCGCATAAGCGTGAACCCTTGACCCTGCAGATCAGTGTCAACAAGTCGGGTTCGGTTACTGCTGCCGACATTCAGGCCGATGCCAATATCACCATCGTGAATCCCGAGCAGGTAATTTGCACACTGGACAGCAAATGCGCCTTCAATGCCGAGGTCGAAATCAAGACTGGTCGCGGTTATTGCCCCGGTGAGCATAACAAGAAGGAGGAGCAATCTATTGGGGTCATCCCGATTGATTCTCTGTTTTCACCGGTCAGATTGGTGAAATACACCGTGGAAAACACCCGCGTTGGACAAATCACCGATTACGATAAACTTATTCTTGAAATTTGGACCGATGGTCGGGTTTCTCCTGATGACAGTCTGAAGCAGACGGCCTCCATTCTCAAGCATCACCTCGACGTGTTTGATCGCGTCTCTGAGGAAGCTTACGAATTCGAAAATCAACAGAGCGAAGTCAGCGAAGAGCAGAACAAACTGCGCAAGCTACTCAATATGTCGGTTAATGAAATTGAACTCTCGGTTCGTGCCGCCAACTGCCTCAACAACGCGAATATCACCACGGTTGGTGAATTGGCGATGAAGTCGGAACAGGAGATGCTCAAGTATCGCAATTTCGGCAAAAAATCCCTCAACGAAATCAAGGACAAGCTCGAAGCCCTCGGCCTTTCACTTGGCATGAAATTCGATGAGCGTTTGCTGGATAATAAGAAAGAAATCTAAAACCTACGGTTCTTGCGCCGTCCGTGCTGCCCTACGCTGCGACCGGATTGCCGATCGGGAACTGACCTAATAATCTAACAATGCGTCACAAAAAACACCACGCTTCTCTTGGCGTGACTCGTGAACACCGTAAGGCGATGCTGTCCAATATGGCGGCGTCCCTGATCACTCACGATCGCATCAAGACC
>DFDG01000194.1:0-1204 GCA_002367815.1 Opitutaceae bacterium UBA3033
GGACAAATTCGGTCACGAATTGGGATTGATTTTTTTCGGTCAAATACTCCACCGGAGATTTCCCATGGATCCGGGCCAATAGTAAACATAGGGTCAATCGGGTGGTGCGGTATTCGAGGTCGGCACTAGCATAGAAACCCAGTGTGGTGGAGTAGGCCGACCAGAAAGCTGGCACCAAACCCAATAATTTATCCGGCGACGCGGCGTGCAGCAGGGCCTTGAGATGGAAGTGGGTCAGCAGAAAGGCCAGGTCGAAGACCGGATCACCGAACCAGCCCACTTCCGCGTCCAATACGACCATGCGATCACCCGCATACAAAATGTTCTTGGGACTGAAATCGCCGTGCACCAGCGCAAGGGCGGTTTGGGCCAGGCGTGCCTTTTCCGCCCGCAGCAGGGGAGCCAGGTCGGGCACACGCACGGCGGTGGTTTCGAGATAGGGCTCGAGCCGGAGTTGTCGGAAATTTCCCAAAGTGTCGAATTTGCGGGCCATCGTGGCACTGGCCCAGGTCTCCCGATGAATCGTGCCGAGGATTATACCGGCGTGCGTGGCATGCGGTGAATCGGCGCGGTTTTGCAGTAATTCACTTTTCCAGTTGGAGAATTCCGCCCCCAGATATTCCATCGCAAACCAACCTTCTTCTGGACGCGAAAACACCACACGGGGCACGCTGCCGGGCAGGATATCACCCACGGTGCGGAGGTAGTTTTCTTCCACCTGGTTGCGCGAGGTATCGGCGAACCAGTCGTCACGGACCCGTAGTTTGGCGAGGGCGCGTTTCACCACGAAATGCCGATCCCCGTCATCAATCCGCATGATATCACTCGAGACCCCACCGGTGAGCGGATGCAACGTGGGGGAAATTGACTGGACCAGGCCGGATTTGCGCAGTGTTTCGACGATGGCGGAAATACTCATTTCGGTTTAATACGTTCGTGATTGATTTGTCCCGGTGCTGAAATCGACCTGTTGGCTAACCCAATAAAGATCCCCAGCTGCATCAATCGTGGCGCCCAGGGATCATTATTGAATAAAATTTCCCGTCAGACTGCCTACGGCGGCTCGATCGGTTGAACTTTGGAATTCCATCCAGCTGCCCACGGTCCAGCCATTACCCGAACCCGCGGGTTGCAGGCTCTCGTCGTAGTGAAAATCCATACTGCCTGAGCCCGTGATGGTTTTGGCGAGGGGAAAGCCGCACAT
>DFDG01000194.1:1423-1737 GCA_002367815.1 Opitutaceae bacterium UBA3033
GCTTCCAACTTGGCATTGGGCGCTTGGAACCACGCATAAAGCTGACTCTTGTTGCCGACAGTGCAGGTTTCCTTGGTGGTGGTGTAGATGCGCAAGGCGCCAGACCACCCAGTATTGTTTAAATCGTCGCCGCCTTTGAGCTTCAACCGACCATCCATGTAGATATGAAGTGTGCACATGGATTGCATTACGGCTGGGGCGACTGGCGAGTCCAGCGGTTTCTACCGGTAATATATCCCCGGGCCAATGATTTGGGATGCAACTTACGTTTGGTTTGGTCTGACGGCGGATAATTTTCATCGTATATTATGATC
>DFDG01000194.1:1963-2712 GCA_002367815.1 Opitutaceae bacterium UBA3033
AATTTTCATCGTATATTATGATCACTGGGACCCGGGACCCGATTGGTGTTTATGACGTTTAAAAGTAACAGGAAGATCCTTTCATCCGAATTTTGAAATGTCATGAAAGATGCGGGCGGAAAATTATTCGGATGGGTTCGGCGGTCCCGAAAGCTGAAACGCTGAAAATACTGGGCTGGCCTGCGACCACTTCATGTTCATGGCGTGCAGTGTGCCGCGAATTATCTTATGGGGACTGCCCGGATGTGAGCTGGTAATTGGTTTCCTCAGGTCAGTTCGCTGAGTTGGTTGCTTCCGGCCGGAGGGAGACGAGGTCCAGCAAGTTCACCTGGGTGTTGCGCTGGATTGAAGCGCCGCCCGCGATGCCGCCGAGGATTGAGGCGGCGCCTTGCTCGTGGCCGGCGAAACGGTCACACGGGTCAGTGGCCACCACCGCGGGAACATAGAAGGAGCGGTTGAGGATTTCATCAGCGCCCCCCCATGTGTGCGCTCCGGTGGCCGGCGGCATGAGCACAAGGTAACTGGGCTGGAAATGCGGGAATAGCTGCACCGATTGATCCACCATCCGGATTAGAACGGCAATCGCGACATAACTATGATTCTGCAATATACGGACATCAGCGGTCCGTTTGCATGAGGCTCTTGGGGAACTCCACAGCCGGATGTCCGGAACATGCACCATGGAAGTTCCTTAGGACCTGCCTAGCTAGTTCATGAAGGCAAGACCTCTATAGGTATGCCAATTGAGA
>DFDG01000194.1:2991-4064 GCA_002367815.1 Opitutaceae bacterium UBA3033
GTGCGCGAATCTGACTACTTTAGGGTCAGTGTATGGCGAAATGGAGTTACTCCAGTGATATAAACGCGATAGCCGTCCACGCGATTCTGGCCGTTGTAATTTGCATACTCCAACCCTTCCATCCGGATGCGTGTGGGGGTGAAAGAACCGGGACCAAATGTGATCTTGTCATCGCCAACCGTGTAGGTTCCCTGGCCATCCTTGAGGATGAAATCTGCATTGGTCTGCCTGGCAGAATCGACGCTCGGCTTTGCTGTGGATACTCCCGCTGGTAAGCTTTCGACTCCGGAGAGCACGCCCTCTTTGCGAAAACACAGCTCCAGAACGATGGGCACGCCAGTCAGGCCTTGAACATCAAAGTCGAGTTCAAATGTTCCGTTATCCTCCCGGACAATCACCTTGGTAGTGAGGGTCTTTAGCTCTTGTTTTCGAACAGGGAAATCGAGCTTGAAAAATATGCGCCCGTCTGGCGTCAGCGGATAGTTGCCATCCGGACTTCTCTTCTCTGGCGGCAGCGGCAAATGATACGGAACTGACACGGTCTGCGTCAGTTCGTATTGATTTTCGCCAAGGACTTTCAGACTTTGAGGATAAAAGAATCCGATATTGAAAAACATGGGTGACAACCGAATTGAATCCAGGACCGCTGTGCCTTTACGGAATTTGAAAAATGTCGGATTGGTCGCGAGGCCGGAGCCGACACCCAACCCCAGATGCCAGTCGTTTCCTCCGAAAATTGTGGCGGTGATATTGTCGCGGCGGATGCGGGCCAATCCAGACGACTCGAATACTTTGGCATAGTTCCGAGGCAGGGGAGCGTCAGCCGGTATTGCCTGCCGCATTGCGGGGAACTCCAGCATCGAAACCAGAGCGGAACTCATGTTTCTAGCATCCTCACCGAGTTCGGTGAGGAAGTCCCGTTCGATGCGACGTGCGACGGCGGCAAAGCGCGGGTTCTGATCGTGTGCGGCGAGATAACGAAAGGGCACATAGTATTCCCATAAATATATGCGAAGAGCTGGATCCTGATCCTGACGGCGCGAGGCCACGGTTTCTAATTCTCCATCGGCTTC
>DFDG01000103.1:0-5252 GCA_002367815.1 Opitutaceae bacterium UBA3033
CGGCAAAGCTCAGGTCGCCGGGTTTGACCCCACCAAACGGGAATCGGCCTATCGCCGAATATTTGCTCTGGTCTTGGGTCAGAAAAATCAACTCTGGTGGGATCTACCCGCCATTGAATCATTCAATTTATTGCGGGCCATCTATGCGCTGCCCGCCGATCAATTTCAGAGCACCCTCGATGAACTCCTCGATTTGCTCGATGTTAGATCCAAAGTAAATGTGATGGTGCGGGAACTCTCATTGGGAGAACGCATGAAGATGGAACTGATTGCCGCCCTCCTCCATCGGCCACGCGTGCTATTTCTCGATGAACCGACAATTGGCTTGGATGTGATTTCGCAAAAGGCGGTGCGCAATTTCCTGCGCAACTACAACCGCCAGCACCGCGTCACGATCCTACTGACCAGCCACTACATGGCTGATATTAAAGCGCTCTGTGAACGGGTGATCGTTATCCATAAGGGGGAAAAAATCTACGACGGCGCCCTGGATCGCTTGGAGGGCAACGCTGGCACCCGCCAAAAAATCATCACTTTCCTGCCCGCCCTTGCCGCCCAGGACAGTGTGGGCCAACCCGCCTTCCCCGAAAATTGGCAATCCCAACACGGAGAAACCAGTCGGGATGAAGAGGGGAAATTTACCCTGAGGGTACCCAGTGAAAAAGTGGTGGCCGTATCACAGGAGATTCTGACGGCCGGCCCAGTGGCTGATATCACCATTGAGGACATCCCCCTGGAGGATGTCATCTCCGAGTTGTTCAACTCCCACTAGTCACTGCTGATCACCCCGGTAATGGGTGGTTTCCACGTCGGCACCAGTTGGTGCATCAGGGGCCACCAATCCATCAAAAGCCTGTTGGGTGGCTGCAGTCAGTGCCGCCGCCTCACATCGGGCGTTGACCCGCACCATAACCAGCTCGGTTGGGGCCAGAAGTTTCTCCACGTGCCGACCCAGGCCAAATGAGGGCAAGGGCACCTCTTTTCGCATTCTCAATTCCCGCAACAACCGGAAATTTGTCTCCGCCAGGGAACGATGCAACACATGCTGCGCCGCGCACAACTCACCGCGTCTGATCTTTTGTTCGATCCACAACCGGTCCACCAACGCGCGATCGGCCAATTCAATAATTTCCTCTTTGTTCAACCGCACCCCCGGCATGTGTGACGAAACTTTTGCATAGAAACCGCCCCAGGATCGGTCGCCTTTGAGCATCCGATGACCCCCGTGAATGCAGGTGTTGATTTCATTCAGGGCTACCCTGAGCTGGGCATTGTATCGTTCCATACCCAGAGCCAGCCCCATGCGGGCCAGTCTGAGTTGGTTGACCGGAATCAGGATCAAATCCAATTGCCCGGTCGCAAAGAGCACCGTCAATTTTTGCACTCCACCGGTCGCTGGGCGCAGGCATTGCATTAAATATTTTTGCCCAGGTAATTTGGTGGCCCAATCCAATTTCGCTATTTCAGCCGGCCTTGAGGTCACGATATGGATATCAAAATCAGCACCTTCATTGATCTCCTCATTTCCCAAAGGTTTGGCGGCGCTGGAACCGAATAATACTGCCGCATGGATGTGGGGTTCTCCATCAATCCAGTCTTTGATGCTTTGATACAGAGACAGACGCATGGTTGAGTCTTTCGGATCAGCAAGCTCGCAATGAAATCAATATCTCGGTCCCTTGCAGACCGGGACCCGCGTGAATTTCGCCCTGATGCAACCGGATGATTTCCTTCGCCAGAAATACCGCCATGCGACCCTGATTGGGCACATCCCCTATCACTGGTTCCGGCAGGATTCCTTCCAATTCAAGATTTCGGCCCTTCACTGAAATCAAAGCCGTCAATTCATCATGAGATCCGGTTGAACGCAGTTGGATGGTTAGGCCTGGATTGCCTCGCCCGGTTTGATTTTCGGACAGGTTGTCCAGTAAAGCTGAAAGAGCGAATTCCAGTAAGTCGCTCGCAACCGGCAACTGCACCGCATCCGGCCCCACCTCTACCTCACATTTGCACGATGTGCCCAGTTTTATGACCAACTCTCGCAAATCAATTTCTACCGGGTCGGCTTCATCGAGGTTTTGCATCAACCCCTATCTTTTGTTCAATCGTTCGAGGCTGCCGATGTCAGCTTTGAGGCTTTTGATCATTTCCGGGGCCATCTGGCGTTCCGGCACTTGCCTAAACGTGGCCAAGGATACCAATGCATTGCCCAATTCGTGACTGAGGGTCAGAGCCAATTCGCGAAGCAAACTGCGCCGTTCTTCCCGACTGCGAATCATCGCATCGTGCACTTCAGAACTTGCTTCCTCCCAAAAAGCCCAAACCCCTCCATTTTCGTCCACCAATCCGGCACTCGCACGAAAAGGTTGATCGGGTAGCGGAGACACGCGGCCGACTTCCCGCGAACGTCGCACTTGACCAATAAGGGTCCCGCACCACCAAGGGGACCTGCCGCGACACGGGTTCGCCGGCAGCCAGCAAGAGTGTGCTGGGCAAATATTTTGCCCCCAAGCTGGATTGCTCGGCCATCTGAGCCAGTCGGCACAACTGTGTCGAACGAGCCAGAAAGTGTCTTAGTAAACGGGCAAAAAAACGGCACGACTGCGATCAGCATCATCATATGCCTGACCATCGTCCCGCACCCCCAAAGCAATCAGACCAAGCAATCGCCCGTTGTCATGAATGGGCACGAGCAGTCGGGCTCCCCAAATGGCCAAGCGATTGCGCGGGAAGCAGTTTCTACTTCAAATTCGGATGAAAGTGTGAATGCAATCGACTCACGTGGACCATATTCGTCATCAACCACTAGCACCAGTGGCTTACTTCCAAGCTAGGTCGAGACTGGGGTAATATCTGTCACCATAAATTTGCAGCTACCTAAATGATTGTGCTAAAGGCATGATACTGAATATCAACGTGTTTGCAGTTCGCGCTGGGTTGTGTCAAGGGAACGCATCTGGCATCCATTTGCCGTAACCCCTTAGAGCCAAATTTTACGTGAATTTTACCATCATCGCACTCATTTCCGCCACCGTCGCCAGTCTCTTTACTTGGCTCGTTCTGCGTCAACGTCAGGCCACCTTGGTCGAGCGTTTGCGTTCCCGCGAAATCGAACTCGAACGAACCACAAAAGAGCTCGGCACTTTAAGATCCAGCGAGAACGAAATACGCAACCAACACGCCCGGGTCGAAACCGCCCTCACCGCCGAACGCGATGCCCACACCCGTCTGTCCAATGAATTCAAAGCACTATCCAGCGAAGCTTTGAGCAAAAACAATGACGAGTTTCTGAAACTCGCCCGGGAATCATTCGCCAAACTGCATCAGCAATCCGCCGACGATCTGGGCAAACGCCAGCAGGCCATCGATTCACTCGTCAAACCACTCACCGAATCGTTGCAGAACGTGAATTCTAAAATCGGGGAAATCGAGAAATCCCGCGCCGATGCCTACGGGCGACTCTCCGAACAACTGAAGAATCTGGGCACCGCGCAAAACCTGCTCCAAGCCGAAGCCGCGAAACTCACCACCGCCCTCAGTTCCACCACCACCGCCGGCACTTGGGGCGAACTGCAATTACGCAGAGTCGTCGAAATGTCCGGCATGTCGTCCTACTGTGATTTTGATGAACAGAGCAGCGTGACCACCGATGACAAAAGATATCGACCCGACGTCGTCGTGCGATTGCCCGGAGGCCAACAAATTGTCATCGATGCCAAAGCTCCCAACGATGCCTATCGCGAGGCCGCCAACGCCAGCGATGAAACCGTTCGTCGCGCTTGCCTTGCCACCCACGCCGCCAAAGTCCGTGGTCACATCGATGCCTTGGGCGCCAAAAATTATTGGGAACAGTTTCAACCTTCCCCCGAGCTGGTCGTGCTCTTTCTTCCCGGTGATCAATTTCTTTCGGGCGCATTGCAGTCCGACCCCACCTTGATTGACCGGGCCATCGCCAAGAAAGTCCTGCTCGCCACCCCTGCCACTTTGATCGCGCTTCTCAAAGCCGCGGCCTATGGTTGGCGACAGGAAGCGGTTTCCAAAAATGCCGAGGAAATCGCCAACTATGGCAGACAACTCCACGATCGAGCCGCAACCTTTGCCGAACATTTGGAAAAAGTCGGACGCGGATTGGAAAATGCCACCAAGGCCTACAACTCCGCCGTCGGTTCGTTTGAGCAAACCCTCCTACCCGGTGCGCGTAAATTTGCAGAGCTGGGTGCTCAGGGCACCAAGGAACTCATCGAACCATCGATCATTGAATCGGTCCCGCGGGAAATCACCAAACGCAGCTGAAATGGCCGTTGATCCAATCAGTGCAGTTGAAGGGCGGTGGCAGGTCGTGCGCGCCGAGCTTGGTGGTCAACCGATGCCCGCCGACGCCGCCGAACAAGTGGAATTGGAATTTACCGCTACGACTTATACCGTACGATTCGGCGGTGAAGCCACCGATCACGGCATTCATAAAATTACCCCGACGGCAGAGCACCACCATATTGCGATGACGGGGAAAATCGGGGTCAACGAGGGGAAAACCATCCCTGGAATCTTACAAATGAAGGGCGATCTGATGCGTATCTGCTACGCGCTGGAAGGTAGCACCGCTCCCACCGAATTCCGCGCCCCTCCGGGCACACTGTGCTATCTGGCCACCTACCGCCGGAAGAACGGCTCCCATTAATATGCCACCTGAAGATCAGGAATCGAGTGGGTTATGGAAACTGATCTGCCACTTTATTGACGAAATGAGCTGGCAGATGCTCGTTGCCGGAGGGTTGATCACCTTTTTCTTTTTCTACGGTGCGACCAACGCCGTGATTAAAATTTCTGGACGCGAAATCGCCTCCTTCAATTTTCCGCCCGGACCGGTATTCGGATTGGTCGGGGCCGGCTTCACTGCTATTGCTGCAGCCATCATCAAACTGCGGCCTCGTGACTAATCCGCTCATGCATCTCTCCGGCATTTTCATCTATCCAGTCAAATCCCTGCGGGGCATCGCCGTGCCCACCGCTCAACTCGATGCACTGGGACTGCGGCATGATCGCCGATTTCTGGTGGTTGACCACCAGGGTCAATTTCTTACCCAACGCGCCCTGCCCCGCATGGCCCTCATCGAAACCGTCTTGGCCTCGGATGCATTGATCCTGCGCACCCCCGACGATGGATCCGCCCGCGTCAGCCTGAGTGGATCAGGCAATATTATTTCCGTGCAGATCTGGCGTGACAACGTAAGCGCCGAGGACTGTGGACCTGA
>DFDG01000103.1:5490-5745 GCA_002367815.1 Opitutaceae bacterium UBA3033
CTGTGGACCTGAGGTCAGTGCCTGGCTTTCGGACTTTCTCGGTCATCCTTGCCGATTGGTTCGGATCGGTCCGACTTTTACGCGCCGCGTGGCAAAGCAAAAGGCCAAGCTTGATGATCATTTTCACTTTGCCGACGGCGCACCGGTTCTCGCAATCGGTGCAGCTTCATTAAGCGACCTCAATGACCGGTTGCAGGAGCGAGGCGAAGCGCCGGTTCCCATGGATCGTTTCCGGCCAAACTTGGTGGTGAATGG
>DFDG01000103.1:5913-10680 GCA_002367815.1 Opitutaceae bacterium UBA3033
AGGATAATTGGGAACGCTGCCAAATTGGAGAGGTGATTTTCCGCAGCGCCGGACCCTGCGCCCGCTGCATCATCACCACGACTGATCAACAGACGGCCCAACGCGGCAAGGAGCCATTGCGCACACTCGCCACCTATCGCCACGACGCAGAAAATCCCGGCAATATTAATTTCGGACAAAACCTGATCAACGAGAGCAAGTCAGGGAATTTGAAAATCGGCGATGAAATCAAGCTACTGTAGGCCGCCTCGCTGAGGCCGGACCCGACTCCAAGGCTCGGAGTTCGTTCGTGATTTCCAGCTTTCCATATCAAATATGGGATCGGGATCTGAATTCTTCATCTTTAACTTAAATTCAATCTTCCCCTCAATCAATGTCGCTTACCCGTCCCCGGTTGGCTTTGTGCTTCGCGTGGTGCTTCTTGGTGTCGACCATCCGGCTCTTCTGGGCCGGACTTTTTTGCCGGGTGCGTCGGCGTTGGGCCTCGCGTTCCTGTTTTTTCAATTGGGCAGCGGCCTTTTTTCTGCCTTCCAGCTTACCACAGAGTTCGGCCCAAGCCTGCGCTCGATTAGCCGTTTGCGACCGGCTGGCCTGACAACGCACTTCGATTCCGGTGGGCCGGTGCCGCAGCCAAACCGTGGAGGACGTTTTGTTGATTTTCTGGCCTCCAGCACCCATCCCTTTGACAAATCGCTCATCCACCTCATCAGCCCGAATGCGTAATGCGGCCAGCCTTTGGTCGATTTGAGTTGGAAATTGCATGCGTGAGACGCTTTTCTGGGGAAACTATTTTACATTCCCCGAGTCAAACTCGGGAAACCAGCTCAATTCACTTACCCTATTATGATTACAGGTCCCGATTGGTCCAAAAAACTAAGTGCAGAAATCGGCAAAGCCGTCATCGGTCAGGATGCCGTCGTTGAACGCCTGCTCGTAGCTCTGCTAGCGAATGGTCACGTCTTACTCGAGGGCATGCCCGGCTTAGCCAAAACCTTATTGGTCAAATCCCTTGGCGTCACCCTTGGGGTGCAGTTCGAACGCATTCAGTTTACCCCCGATCTGTTGCCCAGCGATGTGGTCGGCACCATGATCTTCCAGCCCAAGAACGGCGAATTTAGCGTTCATCACGGTCCTATTTTTGCCAATCTGGTGCTCGCCGACGAAATCAACCGTGCTCCGGCCAAGGTGCAAAGTGCCCTCCTCGAGGCCATGCAGGAGCGACAGGTCACGATTGGCGGTAACACCCACCCCCTGCCCCGGCCATTCTTCGTCATGGCCACCCAAAATCCGATCGAGCAGGAAGGCACCTACCCACTGCCTGAGGCCCAGACCGATCGGTTCCTCTTCAAATTGATCGTCGATTATCCAAGCGCGGAGGAGGAATCATCCATGATGCAACGCTGGGGCCAAGTCACCAAGCAGCCTACGCTGCTGGCCGTTTCCAATGGCGCCGAATTGCTCGCTTTGCGGCCTCAGGTGGACGCCGTGCACGTTTCTTCCGCCGTGCAGGGTTATATTCTCGCGCTGGTGCGCGCAACCCGGGCCCTGGCCGAGCAGGAAGGCAGCGCCAAGCGTTACCTCAATTTCGGCGCCTCCCCCCGGGCCTCTCTCGCCTTGTATCAAGCGGGCAAAGCGCTCGCTTGGTTGCGTGGTCAGGACTACCTCACTCCGGCTCTGGTGCAGGACATTGCCGCGGACGTGCTGCGACACCGGATCGGCCTGACTTACGAAGCCGAGGCCGAGGAAATCACCGCCGACAAGATTATCCGCCAAGTCATTGAGCGCACCCCCGTGCCGGCCAATTGAACCAGCCAATCTTTCTCTTTCTTCTTTCTCAAAATCTTTACCCGCATGATGCCCAGCCACGTTTTTGGGGTCCCTGATGAAAGATAATGAGGAACGAGGAAATATCCCGTCGATGCCCACCACCACAGCAACCAATCCAGCAAATCCTCTCGCACTCCTGCGACAATTGGAGTGGCGGGTGCGCCATGCCGTGGAAAACGTGCTCAGCGGCGAATACCGTTCCGCCTTTCGCGGACGTGGCATGGAATTCGATCAAGTGGTGCGATATGAATTCGGTGACGATGTGCGGGATATCGACTGGAATGTCACGGCCCGACTCGGCGAACCCTATCGCAAGAAATTCGTCGAGGAACGTGAAGTCACCCTGCTGATCGTTTTCGAAGATACGCCCAGCCTTAACTTTGGTTCCGGCGCCCAGACCAAGCGCGAGGCCCTGCTCGAACTGGCCGGTCTCGTCATGCTACTGGGGGCCGTCAATCGCGACCGCGTCGGTTTCGTGCACGCCGCGCCCGGCGCCCATTTGTTCCGCGAACCGGTGCGCGGTCGTAGTGCTATTCTCCACGCCGCCGCCACTTTGTTGGGACAACCCGCACCTGCACCTGCCGCCGGAGCGCCCGAAGTTCCTTGGCGACTGCTCGCCCGGGCCGCACCCAAACACAGTGTCATGATTTGGTTGGGCGACTTCGCCCCCCGCGAGCAGCCCGAGGGGTGGATGGTCATGCAGCGACGCTATCAAACCATGGGCTTTCGGGTGGATGATCCATGGGAAAAAGAATTGCCCAACGACGGATTATTCGCCGCCTATGACCCGACTGCCGTACGGCTGGTCACTCTTGAGGGCTCTGCGGCAGAACGCGCCGCCCACGCCACATGGAAACGGCAACGCGAGGCGTCCTGGCACAATCTCTTTCCTGATCGCCTCGGGCGTTTGGTGGTCGGCACCGATGAAAATCGGCTCGATGCGTTGGTGAAATTTTTCCACGCCCGTATGCGGGCCGGCTCAGTTCGTTGAACATGGGAGAATTCATCTTCAAAAACCCCCTCTGGTTTGCCGTGCTATTGATCATACCAGCGCTGGTCTGGCTGCGTGGTCGGAAGCGCGTGCCCGTGCTGTTGGTGCCATTTGCGGCCGCTTGGCATCGCCCTTCCCTAACCGCCATGTCGCGTTGGCCGGTGATCATTGCCGCCATTGGACTCATCTTGGTTATCACCGCTCTGGCGCGCCCGCAACGCGTGGAGGATCGTCATGAGGTCAACACCAAGGGCTACGATATCATGCTCGCGATCGACCTTTCCGGTTCGATGTTGGCCGAAGACTACGAAGATCGGGGCGACCGCATCAACCGACTCCAAGCCATCAAGCCGGTCATCCAAGCTTTTATCAAGGATCGGCCCACAGATCGCATCGGTATCGTGGTTTTCTCCGGCAAAGCCTACACCATGGCCCCCCTGACTTTCGATCACGATTGGCTCGAGCGTCAAACTGAGCGCCTCAAAATCGGTCTCATCGAAGACGGCACCGCCATCGGCGATGGTTTGGGCATTGCCTTGACGCGGCTGGAACAGGCCCAGCGACAGGAAAACGGCCTTCGCCAGGGTGCATTTGTCGTGCTGCTAACGGATGGAGCCAACAATCGCGGGGCACTTGCGCCCGACCAAGCGGCCATCATCGCCAAATCCCGTGGCGTGCCGGTTTACACCATCGGTGCCGGGCAAAGTGGCATCGTGCCCATGCCGGTTTTTGATGATAAGGGTAACAAGATCGGCCTGCGTCGAATGCTTTCAGATCTGGACGAAAACTCACTCCGAAATATCGCCGATACCACCGGTGGATACTATTTCCGAGCGGCGGATAGCGACACCGTGAAGGGTGCTTTTGCTGCGATTGATAAGGCCAAGAAAATAGAATTTCAGTCCAAGAGTTATCTCATCACCACCGAGTTGTTTTATTGGCCCGCCACCCCGGGTTTGTTCGCCCTCCTGATGGGTGCATTGCTCGCCCGCCAACCTTGGCGCAAGGAGGTCGGAGCATGAGTTTCGCCTCGCCCCATTTATTCTGGTTGATCGTGGTCCCCTTGGGCTTGCTGATCTGGGAGTTGCGGCGGCGTCAGCAACTGCGCACTGCCTTCCATCCCAAAATTCTGCAAGCCGAGGCTGGCCGGAATGATTTGAAACTTCAAGGGCACGGTGCCGTTCGTCTGATTCGCGCCCGCATCTGGCTGTATCTGGGTTTGATATTGGCGATAGCAGCCCTCGCCCGGCCCCAATGGGGTCAACTGGAGGAACCCGTCTTTGATCAGTCGCGCGAGATCCTTATCGCGATCGATCTTTCGCGTTCGATGCTCGCAGAGGATGTAAAACCCTCCCGGCTGGATCGAGCCAAGCTGCTCATCACCAGTCTGCTCGAAAAACTGGCAGGGGAACGCGTGGGCTTGATCGTATTTTCCGGCACCGCATTTTTGCAAAGCCCCCTCAGTGCCGATTACGAGATATTGCGCGAATTCTTACCCGCCCTTGATCCCGACTACTTGCCGGAAGGCGGCACCAATTACAAAGCACTGCTCGATACCACCATGCAGGCTTTTGGCCAAAGCGCCTCCGCTGATCGTTTTCTCATCGTGCTTAGCGACGGCGAAACGACGGATGAAAACTGGCAGGAAGTCGTCGAACAATTGCAGAAGAAAAATATTCGCGCCATTGGTCTGGGGATCGGCACGGTCGGCGGCGCCATGATTCCCGACGGCGCCGGGGCATTCGTAAAAGATGAACGCGGCGCGGTTGTGCTCTCCAAACTTGAGGGCAATACCTTGCAGGATCTGGCCAAAAAAACCGGCGGGGTTTACCGCGATGCCAGCACCTGGATTGATCTGGCCGCCCTGATTCAGGAAACCGTGGAGACCGGCCGCAAAGGTGAATTTCTGGAGGAGAAAACGGTTCGGCTCGTCGAGCGTTTTCAATGGA
>DFDG01000006.1 GCA_002367815.1 Opitutaceae bacterium UBA3033
TCCCAAGCGGCCATCATGAGTCGGCTGGTGCCGGCCCAGTTCGATGCCGATGACCATGCGATTCTGGACCGTTTGCTTACCACCACCAGAGAAGTGGACCGTTGTTTCGCGGAGTTTGAATTCAGTGCGGCTGTGCAGTCGCTCTATGGGTTTTTCTGGAATGATTTCTGCGACTGGTATGTGGAGGTTTCCAAATCGAAATTGCTGGAGGAGGATGCGCGCGGCAATTGTCTGGCCATCCAGGATCTGGTGCTCCGGCAAACGTTGCTGCTTCTGCATCCCTTCATCCCATTCATCACCGAGGAACTTTGGCTGCTACTTGGCTATGCCGGTGCAGCCGGGTCCATCGAAAACACCAAGATTGAAAATGCATCCCAAGTGGCGACTGCCGGCCATGGCCTGGGTTTGAAAATTGATCATGACGCGGCTGCAGCGGTCGGAAAACTCAAAGAACTGGTATCACAGGCCCGCACTTTAAAAGCGGAGCGGGGTTTGGCTTCGCGGCGCGACACGCGGTTTCTCATGAAAGCGGATGATGCGGCCTGGGCTACTATCACGGCCAATCTTGCGAAAATTACCCGGATGATTGGCGCGGATGAGATCGTGCGACAGGATAATGTCGAGGGTGCACCGGCGACGGTGACACCCCTCGGCACTCTCGCCGTTGATCTGGCCGCCAATATGGATATCGGTGCGGAAAAGGCCCGACTCTCGAAAGAACTGGAATCACTAACCAAACACATTACAGGCACCACGGCCCGGTTGGCCAATAAAGCATTTACCGACAAGGCGCCCCCGGCAGTAATCGAAGGTGCCCGCAAGCAATTGGCCGATCAACAAGCCAAACACGATGAACTTGAGCGCTTGTTGAAAGCAATGGGATGATCGTTGGGCTTGTGGAGTTCTGGCTTTTTCGCCTAATCAACCCCTTTTGTAACGATAAAATTCTGACCACACCGTCTTATTCAAATGTCCAATATTGTTAATCTAACCATGAGGAAAGAGTGAATAGGTCGATTGATGTTTCAGCAGTTTTGGCGGCGGCCCGCCGTTCAATTTATTCCGCGCCGGTTGAGAGGGATAAATGAACTGTCGACTTTGCTACAGGAATTAAAGAGCAAGCCGAAGGATAAGATGGGGTTGGAATTGGCCCAGACGCTGGAACTGCTTTCCATCGGGCGACGTTGATTGGGGAATTTAAAGCCGGGTTGCAGGATAGTTTGGGATCGAGGGAATTGTATACGGCCCTGGGAAATGAAGCGGCCGTGGCCAAAGCCCATATTCTGGAGGGCAACTTGCATTTTGGTTGGGGAGATTTCGAGTCGGTCCTGGCATCTTTCAATGAGGGGTTGGATATGCGCCGGAAACTTGGCGACCGCAAAGGCGAAGCTGGTGCATTGGGTAGTATCGGGGTGGTTTTCGACGAAATGAAGCATTGGAAGGAAGCCCGACGCTATCATATGGAGAGTCTCGATATCAGCCGTGGATTGGGCGATCGGATATTTGAGGCCCGCACCCTCAATAACCTGGGGGAGACCAACCTTAATTTGGGGAATAAGGTGGTGGCGGCGGAAAGTTGCGATGCGGCGCTGGTGATATTCCAGGAGCTCGGTGAACTCGTTGAACAGGTGAACGTGCATAATAACTTGGGACGGATCGCCCACGCCGACGGCCGTTATGAAGCGGCGAAATTATCCTTTGCAAGAGCCTTGGCCGGAGGGCTGGCATTGGGTCTAGCCATTGCGCGAGCGGCCTCGCGATTCTATTTGGCCCGTTTATTGGCAGACGATAAGAGTCTGGTTTTTTCGCTACCCGATGCGATCAGTGCTTTGCAGGCGGTCTTGAAAGAGACGGTTGTGCTCGAAGCCCCGAACTTGGAGGCCGATATCAAACGTGAACTCGCCGCGGCCCTTGCCTGCACCGGTTAATCAAAAGTGCCTTACGGCGGTTGGGCTTTGATATCGGGGGAGAATGTTTATCACACCCTTGCGACCTCCGGACAAATGAGTTGTGTAAAACCATGTCCACTTCTCCCCGTATCCTTGCATTTTCCGGTAGCGCCCGACGCGAATCGCTCAATCGGAAGTTTCTGGCGGTCGCAATCAGGGCGGTGGAGGCCGCCGGTGGGGTGGTGACGCTGGTGGACCTGAACGAATATACGCTACCACTGTATCATGGCGATCTGGAGGATGCGGATGGCTTGCCGGCGAATGCGGTGAAACTGATAGATCTAGTTCAATCGCATGCTGGGTTGCTGGTGGCCTCACCGGAATACAATTCGCAGGTCACACCGCTACTCAAGAACACCATCGATTGGATTACTCGCGCGGATGAAAACCCATTGGCGGACAAGGTGGCCGCAGTGGTTTCAGCGTCGCCCGGTGCGATGGGCGGCTCACGTTCGTTGCAGCACGCGCGACAATTGTTTTTGCATCTCGGATGCCATGTGGTGCCGGCGCAGAGTATATTGCCCCAGGCGCACGAAGCTTTCGACGAGCAGGGCGGATTGAAGTCGGCCCGATCACAAAAATCCGTGGATGTTTTGGCTGGGCAGCTGGTCGACCTGACCAAGCGACTGGGCTGATTTTCAGGACTTGTGCCAAATGGTGGCACTTGTCTGAGTAGTTGGATACATGAAGAAAGCACTCATTACTGGTATCACCGGGCAAGATGGATCCTACTTAGCTGAACTGTTACTCGCCAAGGGTTACGAGGTGCATGGCATCATCCGTCGCGCCTCAACTTTCAATACCAG
>DFDG01000074.1 GCA_002367815.1 Opitutaceae bacterium UBA3033
AGCACCTGCACGGACCGCTCGGAAGATCTACCCTCCCCCTTGCAAGAATCCACCCATGGGCACTGACAGAATGTTTGCCCGGGTTTGGCCGATCTTTACGTCAAACGCTCTTGGCAGGCCTCTACGTCAACCGGTCTGTCCGACTCAAAGCCGCCGTTTCAAATACCTTGGATTTAGCAACGCTCGGTTTTCCTCGCGGATAGGGCAGTTAACCTGGACATGCGCAGTGGCGTGACCGGCAACGATCCTATTATTAAGTTGATCTATGAGATGCTGCGGCCTCCATCTTGGCAGAAGAAAAACAATGCCAGATTTTAGTTTGAAGCTCATAATCACAGTAAGCCTGCACCTGTTGGCTATGGCGCCCGGCTATGCAGAGTATCCCGGACACAAGACCCAATCGGTCTTCTTCAATCCAGCCGTCGTGCGGACTTTGCAGGCCAATGTCGCTGCAAGCACTTGGGGCCAAGCGCAGGCGCAACGATGCCGCGAATCTGCCCGGCCATGGCTCGCGCTGTCGGACGATGAGCTCTGGGCCGCCATGTTCAGCGCCACCATCCAGCGCTCGCATCATGTGCTGTCCAACGGCACATGCCCTGCCTGCAAGGAGGGTGTCCCCATGAATTCATGGAAGATCGATGCGCTGCACCGCCCGTGGAAAGTCACTTGTCCGCACTGCGAGGAGGTTTTCCCCAAGAATGATTTTGCGGCATTTTATCGCTCGGGGCTGGATCCGCACGGTATCTTCACCCCCGACCGGGCTGACCGTTCGTTGCTCTTCAACCCGGAGCATCCCGGAATCGAAGATGTGCAGCGCAGCTTTGGAGTCGATGACGGCACGGGCTACCATGATGGCACGCAGCGCTGGTATTTCATCGGCGCCTACTTGGTGCATGGACAATGGAAACAGATGGTCATGCAGGGTATTCGCACGTTGGCCGCTGCCTATGTCCTGACCGGCGATCGGGTCTACGCGCGCAAGGCCGCGATCATGCTCGACCGCGTGGCCGACCTATACCCGTCCTTTGATTTCCTGAGCCAGGGGCTGTCCTATGAGCGGGCCGACCCCATCGTAGGTGCAGGCATGGTCACCGTCTGGCACGATGCGTGCCGCGAAAGCATGGAACTGGCACTGGCCTACGACATGATATTCCCTGCCATGGCTGATGATAGGGAACTGGTGGAGTTTCTCACCGCAAAGGCAAGTGCGCACCGACTGGAAAATTCCAAGCGCAACTTCGCCGACATTCAGCGCAACATTGAAGACCGGATCCTGCGTCAAGTGATGCGGCAGCCGGACCGGATCCTCAGCAATTATCCCACCACGGAAGTCACTCTGGTCATCAACCAAGCCATCCTCGGCTGGCCGGGAAATCGCGAACAGCTTGAGGAATCCCTACGGGCCATGCTTGAAAAGGCCACCTCCGTCGATGGCCTGAGCGGTGAAAAGGGGTTGGCGAGCTACGGCACCTTTGCCCCGCGCACCGTGGCCAGTGTGCTTTCCCTCTTTGATCGGCTGGCGCCGGATTTGTTGCCCACCTTGGTCAAGCGGGTGCCTACTCTGCAGCAGTTGTTCCGCTTTCATGTGGATACCTGGCTGGGTGAAATCTACTACCCGAAGATCGGCGACGCCGGCGCTTTCGGCATAAGGGACCTGAGCTACGCCGGGGCGAGCTTTAGCAAAGTCGGATATGACCCAGTGCAGGGCGGCTTCCCTTTTGTCTCGGATTTCTCCCTCTTCTGGAAACTGCATGAAATCACGGGCGACCCGACTTACGTGAAGCTGCTCTACCGGGCCAACGCCAATGAGCTGACGGACCTTCCTTTTGACCTGTTGTCCGCCAATCCCGACCAATTCCGTCAGGCCGTGGCGGCGGTCATGAGGGACCAGGGCACGTCCCTGAGTGTGACCGCGGTGAACAAGGAAGCGTGGTGTCTGGCAATCCTGCGCAGCGGCACCGGAGCCACCAGCCGCGGGGTGTGGCTGGACTACGATATCGGCGGCAACCATGGCCGCGGCGATGCGATGAATATCGGCCTCTTTGCGCATGGCCTTGAGCTTCTATCCGGCCGGGGATATCCCCCCGTGCAGTTTGGGGGCTGGCATTCACCCCGCGCCAATTGGTATAAGATGACCGCCGCGCACAATACGGTCGTGGTGGACGGGAAAAACCAATTCGCCCGCTTCGGCCAGCCCGAGACCGAGCCGCTGCAGGTGCACCTGAATCCCCTGAAGGGTCAGGTGCGCGGCCAGACGACCGCCTGGGCCAACGGGGCGAAAGTGCAACTGATCCGCGCGTCCGGCCCGGAGCTGGTGCAGAGCACCGCGCTCCGGCAATACGAACGATCGCTGCTGCTGGTCGAGCTGTCGCCGGAGGACAGTTACGTGCTGGATGTTTTCCGGGTTACCGGAGGCCGGGACCACGCCAAGTTCCTCCACGGCTATTTTGGCGATGCGACCGCCACCGGGCTCGAATTGCAGCCCATGGCGGATTTCGGGCATGGCACCCAAATGCGGAACTTTCGTGGCGGCTCCCCGCTTCCG
>DFDG01000053.1:0-1464 GCA_002367815.1 Opitutaceae bacterium UBA3033
CGTCGAGTCTGCCGGGAACGCGGCCAAACTTTCATCGGTTACGATAATTTCCACTGGGGCGACGACACGGTGCATGGTATCGGCGACATTCAGGATTTCCCCTTGGGCATCGGGGCAAAAATCAAGCGCTGGCACAAACTCGATGCCCATGGCGTGTTCGACCATTGGGGACATACCCCCGAAGACGTTTGGTGCAACTCCATCGCCTGCCGGGATTTTTTCCTAAATCCGCTGGCCGATCCAACCATCGTTGCCCGCCAAATCGCACTGCGCCAATTCGGAGCCGACACCGGCGCAGAAGTGATGTTGGCCTGGGCGACTTTGGAGCAAGCCCACGTCGAATTGTCCCCGGCCTGCATCTGGTCACCGGGACAATGGCCGGGCTGGTATGCAGGCCGCAAACACTGGCCCCTGCCGGGACATTTTCGCGACGAGAGCTTGCGCGTAAATCAAGCTTCACCCCGGCGAGAGGGGAACCGGCACTACAATCCTTCCAATTTCGGAGATGCCCTTCAAGCCGTGGCCGATGCCTGGGGCGCCGCCCTGCCCCATTACGAAAAAACCGCGGGCACCTGCGGCAGGCGCTGGCACTGGCCGACGATGGACCGGCCTTTTATCACTTTTGGTGGCACGGCTCCGCGCCGACGCCGACCAAGCGCGAACATCTGCGACGTCAACTCCTACACGTCGAAAGCATGGCGGCGGCGGGTCGAGAAATCGGCCTGCACTTTGGACTGCACGCGCTCTGGGAAAACTGCAAGCAAGACCCCGCCTCCTACCGGGTCGGAGCAGTCGATCTGCTTCGCGCCGACATCGCCGCCTGCCGCATTGCCGCGGATTTTTTTGGTGCACTCGGCAAACCCAAGGACTGGGGCCCGCTGTATGCGGCCAAGGCGCAGGCAATTGCGGATTACCTGAAATAGGGTGGAAAGCGAAAATAAGGATCGATAAAAACGAGGCCGTCTCGTGTCCGTTTATCAACGTAGGCCGTCAGCCAGCTGACGCGGGTTTATTGCCACAAAGCACAAAAATTCACCAAGATCCGCGCCGTCCAATGGCTGCCGTGATTGAGGCTCGTTCCAGTTTCCGTGAGTTCCGCATTCAAGAATTTATCGATTTCTTCAACTCCGCCCAACGCACCAGTCGTTCCGCAATTTTGGCTTCCCAACCCACCGACTTTGGCGTGTAGAGCGAAAGTGGTTTTTCCAGGAAATCCTGCCCCGAAATATTCTCCGGATAATCGTGGGAATACTTGTAACCCTTCCCATGCCCGGCCTCCTTGCTCGCCTTACCGCTCTTGTCTCGCATCGGGAGGGGCACGGGCTGAACGGTGCCGTCCTTTAGCGCCGCATGGGCCGCGCCCAGAGCGAGCGTGGCCGAGTTGGATTTCGGCGCGGTCGCGATATAGAGGGTGGCATGCGCCAGCGTGAGTTCGGCTTCAGGCAAGCCGATAAAATCAACAGA
>DFDG01000053.1:1646-3775 GCA_002367815.1 Opitutaceae bacterium UBA3033
AAGCCGATAAAATCAACAGCATGATGAGCCGCCACCGCCAAGGGGAGCGCCATCGGATCGGCCAGCCCTATATCCTCGCTGGCCAGAATCACCAACCGACGCGCGATAAACCGCGGGTCTTCCCCACCCGCCAACATCTTAGCGAGCCAATACATTGCCGCATCGGGAGCACTGCCGCGGCAACTTTTGATGAAGGCAGAGATCGTATCGTAGTGCTCGTCTTCATCGGCATCATAGCGAATGCGACGCTCACGCGCGAAGACTTCAAGCTCGGCCGGGGTGATTGCGGCACCTTCGGCGAGACTGAATACAATTACTTCCAACGCATTCAGGGCCCGACGCAAATCGCCGTCGCACAATTTCGCCAAATCCATGAGAATTTTATCATCCGCCGTGCAATGACGTGCGCCCAAACCATGTTCAGCGTCACCCAGTGCGCGGAGCATTACTCCGGCGATTGCATCGGGCGACAAAGGTTCAAGCCGGAACAAATGACTACGCGAAAGCAGCGGCGGATTCACGTAAAAACCGGGGTTGTGCGTAGTCGCGCCGATCAAGCGCACGGTCCCCTCCTCCACATCGGGGAGCAATAGGTCCTGCTGCGATTTGTTGAAACGGTGCAGTTCATCGATGAACAGAATCGTGCCCGCCTCGGGCCGTTGTCGCGCCATGGCGAGGATGCCCCGCAATTCCGCCACATTGCTCATCACCGCATTTACGCGCACAAACCGACTTTTGGTCTCGGCGGCGATCGCCTCCGCCAAGCTGGTTTTGCCGCAACCGGGTGGGCCATAGAAAATCAGACTGCCGAAACGGTTTTGCTCAATCAAACGGGGTAACAGGCTCCCCTCGCGAGTGATGTGTTCCTGCCCCACCACATCGGCCAAGCGACGTGGTCGCATGCGGGCCGCCAAAGGTTGATTGGGATTCGCTGCCAGAGGGGTTTGATCTGGTGAAAGAACTTCGTCGCCAAAAAAATCGGGTGGGGGGTCGGCTGGCATGCAGAACAACCATAAACAGGAATCCAGCCAATTCAAAGCTTCAGAATTATTGTGTTTAGTCTGCCCGGATATGGCGTGAAAATCCGACCCATGGCACTTAGAAGCCTTGGCCACCGGGCCCCTTTGCTTTGGCTGGTTTTACCCTATGCCGCAGGGCTGGCCATTTCCCGATTCGCCCATGGCGTTCCGGTCATACCCGGTTTGACCGGAGCGGGTATAGCGGCCGTACTTGGATTGGTAGGGGCCAGGAAAAATTACCCAATCTGGGTCTGCACCATGCTACTGACCCTCGTTTTGACAGGGGCGGCCAGTTACACCCTGCATCGGAATCGTTTGGCGGAGTGGGATCATCTCCCACCCCGGGAAGCAAATCTTAGCATTCGAGTGGATCGTTCTTACACGGATACTTTCGAGAACCATGGCATGGGCTTGGCCACCATCATTGGCACCGAGCCACATCTGGATGATTTACGGGGGCAGCAGATTTATTTCTCCCTGCGTCGTGATGCTGACACTCCAAGACCAGTGCGCACTGCGGAATTCGAAACCATGGGGGTGCTGGAATTGTTACCTGAAAGCCCGCCGGAAAACACTTTTGAAGGCTACCTCGCAGCAACTGGAATGAACTACACCTTAACGCGGGGCCGCTTGCTGAACCAAACCAATCCGCCCACAACATTTCGGAAATTCTGTGCCGATTCACAAAATCGATTCGCCGAATTATTGGGCATGGGAATTGAAAACAAAAGACCTGAACAAACCGGCGTCCTTCGGGCGATGTTGCTGGGACAAAAAGATGAACTGAGCGAGGCACAGGATGTTCTGTTCATGCACAGCGGAACCATGCACCTCTTTGCGATCAGTGGATTGCACATCGGCGTGATCGCCCTCGGGTTTCAGGCCTTATTTTCCCTGTTGAGGTTGCCCCGGACCGTCCGGTTGATTCTCGGACTTTCATTGCTGTGGTTGTATGTGCAGATCACCGGTGGCACCCCGTCGGCCGTGCGCGCATTTTGCATGGTCGCACTATTGCAAATTTCCTTTCAGTGGAAAGTGCCGGGCAATCCCCTGGCGGCACTCACGGCATCAGCGCTACTCGTGTTGCTCTATGATCCGCTGCAACTATTC
>DFDG01000053.1:4079-4272 GCA_002367815.1 Opitutaceae bacterium UBA3033
TCTATGATCCGCTGCAACTATTCAGTGCGAGCTTCCAATTGAGTTACGGTATCGTGGGCGCCCTGCTTTTATTGGGACTGCCCTTGGGTGAAACCATGATTCAACGTTGGCCAGTTTTTTCACATCTACCCACTTCGACTTGGCACTGGTGGCATCATGCCATCAGTGCCGCCTGGCGGGCACTGATCGGTGC
>DFDG01000211.1:0-543 GCA_002367815.1 Opitutaceae bacterium UBA3033
CAATCTGGGTGTTGATAATTTATTGCCCACGGATTTTCACTTGGTCGGATTTGGTCGCAAGGACATCTCCGATGAGGAGTTCCGCGATCTGGCCGCGGCTGCGATTGTGGAATTTTCCCGTCGTGAACTCGACGGGAAAGTTTGGAGCCGCATATCGGCCAACGCGACTTATGTAGCCGGGGGCTACGACGAAGCTTCTGCATTTGAGCGATTGGCCAGGCATATTGAAACGATTGAAAAGCAAGTCGGACGGGACGTGCAGGTGTTGTTTTATATATCCACGCCACCCACGGTATTTGCCCCGATCTTGCGCAATCTGGGAGTAGCCGGACTGGCCGGCCGTCATTTGGGCAAGCCCCACCATGCGAAGGTCATTATCGAAAAGCCTTTTGGGCGAAATCTCGATTCTGCCCGTGAACTGAATGTGACCATCAATTCCTTTTTTCAGGAGCATCAAGTTTATCGGATCGACCATTATCTGGGCAAGGAGACGGTGCAGGATTTGTTGGTGCAGCGATTTTCCAATGCGATTTTCGAACCGCT
>DFDG01000211.1:795-1073 GCA_002367815.1 Opitutaceae bacterium UBA3033
TCCAATGCGATTTTCGAACCGCTATGGAACCGAAACTTTATCGATAGCGTGCAGATAACCGTAGCGGAAGAAGTCGGTGTTGGCAGTCGGGGCGGGTATTATGAACAGAGTGGTTGCCTCCGCGACATGATCCAAAATCACACGATGCAATTACTGGCGCTGACAGCGATGGAGCCGCCGGTTTCACTGGATGCGGAAGCAATTCGGGATGAAAAGGTGAAATTGTTGAAGGCCATCCAACCACTTGCATTGGGAGCTGGGGGAGACGTGACCCGGGC
>DFDG01000211.1:1380-6556 GCA_002367815.1 Opitutaceae bacterium UBA3033
GCGGCGAAGGGATACCTGGAAGAGGATGGAATTGGCGCAGATTCGAATACCGAAACCTATGCCGCTTTGCGGTTATCAATCAATAATTGGCGTTGGCAGGGTGTGCCGTTTTACCTCCGGTCCGGCAAACGCATGGCCCGACGGGTTTCAGAAATTGCCATCAATTTCAAGCGTCCACCGGGCACACTTTTTGCCGAAAGCGAAAAGTTCAATCTGGCGAGCAATACGCTGGCATTTCAGATCCAACCGGATGAGGGCCTCAGTATGATTCTCAACGCCAAGGTGCCCGGTCTCGAGACCCGCACCCAACCGGTAAAAATGAATTTCCGCTACGCCACTACTTTTGGTTCGAATACCCCCGAGGCTTACGAGCGGCTGGTGCTTGATGCCATGATCGGTGATGGCACATTGTTTATTCGTGGTGATGAAGCGGAGACATCATGGAAACTCTGCTCTCCGATATTGGAATCGTGGTCTGCCGCTGCGCGGGAAGGGATGGATACCTATCCCGCAGGTTCGTGGGGTCCGCCTTGTGCAGATGTTCTCCTGAGCAAAAACGGTCACCTCTGGCGTCAACCTTGAGTCATGCCTTCGATTTTTAATGCATTGCCGGGCATGGCAGTTCCGGTCGGTGAAATTTCCCAAAGTCTTGCCGCAATGTGGAGCGATACAGCGGCCGGAGGCGGGCCAGCACCGGCAGTGGATGATGCCAAGGCCACGCAGGTGAACCTGGTTTTGCATCTGGGTTTTCAGACGACCGAGGAGGATGCAGCGAATCAGTTTCAAACGGCCGTCAAGTTTTCCCGCAGATATCCCAGCCGGATTGTAGTCCTTTGTCCGATGGCCGTAGAGGATGACAAGGGCGGATCAGAAATGCTGGCCAAGATCTACGCGGAATGCCATCTGGGCAAAACCAAGCAGGATAAGCGATGCGTGGAGTTTGTGATGCTCAGTTATTCGAAGGCGGCGCGCGTTTATTTAGAAAATGAAGTGTCGATCTGCCTGTCGACGGATCTGCCGTTGTATTATTGGGCACATAGATTTTCGGCCAATGCAAAGTTAGCCGATTATCGGTTTCTGCTCAGCCGATCCAAACGGGTCTTGATCGATAGTGCCATTGCACCGGCAGATATCATGAGCTACCCATGGCCAAATCCACTGGGGCTGCGTGACTTGGTTTACTCCCGCTTGCTGCCGGTGCGTCAGACGGTGGGACAATTTTTATCCAGTTACACCCCCGAGATGGTGGCCTCCGACTTGGTCACAGTCACCGTGGTTCATGCGAAAAATCAGGTCGCGGAGGCGCGGGTGTTGACCGGTTGGTTGCAACGTCGCCTGTCGGCGTGTGACGCCAAGAATGCTGAGTTCAAAATGGCTGAAGACCAACCGGATCAATTGGCAATAATTTTTGAATATCAGGGAGGACAACATTATTTCCGTTGGACGGGAAACATCACGACAGGCCTAGCCAAACTGGAATGCAATTTTGGCGGTGGCGACACGATACTACCAGCATCGGTCAGTTTGCTTACTCCGGAAAATGCGCTTAGCGAAGCGATGTTTTTCTAAAAAAAATGTTGGTCACGGATCTGATTTTAGTAGAACTCAACCACCCAAAATTTACCTTCGTCGCGAATTAGATATTAACATGCAACCGATCGAGCTGGGAACAACGTGGGTCGAAAGGGATGGGGCAATTAGCGGAGCGCAACCAAATGAAGTTGGACCGATCGGTGGTGGTCCCGGTTACAGAAATCGAATCGGTGCTTAGGGTAATCCGATTAGCATTTTGGACGAACTGGTTGCGGCGTTGGCGACAGCCCAAGAGGGCGAGGTGTTATTTCTGGACGGAGCGGCCGAGATTGATTGCACGGAGATGGTTTACGTTGAACAGCTCGTGTTAGAAGTGCCGGGCGGTGTGACTTTGGTCAGTGATCGTGGTACTGATGGCAGTGAAGGGGCATTGATTGTCTCTGATTGCCTGAAGACCAGACCATTGTTTCGGACCTTGGGTCCAAATGTGCGTTTTTCGGGATTAAGGATTGTCGGCCCGAATCCTAAACGATGCATGGAACATCACCGGCGTTCTTTTGGCCCGCCACCGCTTCACCACGGTGGTCGGGGCCATGAGTATTATTATAAATTTCCGGTGTCAGATGGAATCGAGGCCGCGCATGAAAATTTGACGATTGATAACTGTGAGTTGAGCGGATGGCGCCAGGCGCCATCGTGTCGAAGGAAGGTTCAGGACATCACATTCACCACAATTATATCCATCACAACCAATACAATGGTTTGGGTTATGGAGCGTGTCATGATCGCGCGTTTTTCTAATTGAACATAACTGTTTTAGCTACAATCGGCACTCGATTGCAGGGACCGGGAACCGCGGTAGTGGTTACGAAGCTTGTCACAATGTAGAAATGGGGGAATCATTTTCTCACTGCTTCGACATGCATGGGGGGGCGTGATCGTAAAGATGGGACCGACATTGCCGGTTCCTGGATGAAGGTTCACCACAATACTTTCGGATCACCTGAAACAGCATTGGTGGTACGTGGAATGCCGGACGAGGAAACCACGATCCAAAACAATTGGTTCTACCATGCATCGGATGAGCAAGCCGTGCGCGCGGAAGGAAATATACGATTTGCCCACAATGCGTATGGATACCGCAGTCAGGAATAATTAGGTCCGGCTGGCGTTGGCGTTTTCACGCCACGTCTAGGATGTCAGGCTTTGATCATCGCGGCCAATTCTCTGCTCAGTAATTCCTCCGTCGAGGTGTCATCGCTCGATCGCCGCTGGATGAAGGGCAGATAGGTATCTTTGATCACGAGTCGGGCAAAATCCTCCGCGGCGGCTTCCGCGGCGGTTAGATTGGCTTTGAGCACAGAGGGAAGAATGGGCAGACAATCAGATCGCGGATCGTTACCAAAACTTTGCGACCAGTTGAGCACCCACGTGTAGGAGCGGTAATAGTTTTTATCCAGTTTACCTGCAGCATCGGCTGGCACAGCTATGACGGTCAGATCGGGCAGGGGTAAATGCTGGTTCTCGCGCAAGTATGACCAACCATGGGTCTTGGCCATCTGTTCAATCTCCGCAATGGATTTACCAATCGGGTCCAGCGCAGTGAGGTCGAGTTTGGCGTGCGGATATAAAGTCCGGATAGCGGTCACAATTAGTTCATCATAGGGCTTCATTGCCGTGATTCGAACCATGGAGTTGCTGTTCAATAAAGACGCCAAGTGCGGTAGACTGTCTGGCAAGTTGGGCAATCGAACTCGGTCAATTTTATGACCAGTGATGGTCTCGGCTACGGTGATGGCAAAGAGTTGATGGCCGCGCATATTCGGATGAACCGGATCGCTCATGATGCGCATCCACTCGTGGTGATCATTGACCCGAATATCCTCGAACACCTGGTATGCGTCGCTGAGATTCAGGTTGTTTTCCTGGGCCACTTCTCGGACTGCCTGGGCATATTCGGCGAGTCTCACTGGAATTCTCGCCGGGTCATCTGGTGCGATTGCATTGGGGGTCATCAGCACGACTTCGGCATGGTGGGCGAGGGTGAGTTGCACTATTTGTCTCAGATTCCGTCGGAAAGTCTCAAGAGTGTTGTGCACGACGTCGTTCATGCCCAACATGACAACGATGAGATCGGGCTGATGATCGAGTACATCGGACTTCAATCGCGCCAACGCGTGCGTCGTCGTATTGCCACTTATCCCTGCGTTAATCATTTCAAGCTGAGCCCGGGGATGGATTATTTTAAGCACATCACCTAATGCATGCGACCACGCCTGTCTTCCTCCCGTGTGATAATAGATTCCAGTGATACTATCGCCGAAACAGGCAATTTTCACCGGTTGGCCTGATTCCAGTAATTGCAGAACAGAAAGATTGGGAGTGGTGGTCACTTGGACATCACGGAATGGGGAAGATCTTTGCGTCGCAACCTAGAATTTGTTTACGCTTGTCGTCATTTTGTGACTGGTTCGGAGCATAAAAACAAAGCCGCGCGTCACGGGAATTTGGAGTGTTTTTAAAGCCAAGAACTCGGAAAAGATGGGAACTTGGTATGCGATCATCTTGGTCTGCCAATTGATCCTGCTGGGGTGGATGTGGCTTTGAATGGTCAGAACGCAAGGAACCCAATCAGAATGCGACGATCCTTTTGGAGTCCATTTGAGGCCAAGACCAAGTATATTGGTCGAGGAAAAAAAGGTCACATGATGAACTATCGAGTGAAGAACTTGAAAAAGACATTGGAGACCTTGAAACCAGAAGTGGTTTTGGTGAACGCAAAACCGAGGAATCGGATTTTGGGGAATTCGGTTGGATTAAGGACGGTGAAGGCAAACGCCTCGAGCTGTGGCGGCTTCCGGAAGGAATGTGAGCGTTATGATAGGTCGATTGATTATAAGTAGAGGTGGTTCAAGAGAGGATGAGCGGCTACTGATTGAAAGTCTGGTTTCAGAGATTGGGACTGATGTCCGATTGTAATATTGGCCGATGGCCATGCCATCAGACAAGCATGCGCAGTGTCTGACTTGCGTGCGGGAGGCGTTCCAACCTTTGGGACTAACGGCAATTACGATGTGGAATAATTTTTCTGGCAGATCCGTTGGAGATCTTTCGGAATATCATGCAATATTCATCGGTAGCGGATGCACCTATCGTCTTATGGGAAATCTCAATGAAGATGGATTTTATCACCGTCACGTAGACTATATCCGACAGGGTTGCACCGTTTATGGCGGTAGCGCTGGGGCGATCATATTCGGGGTAAGTATTGAGACCTGCGCTCATATTGATCGGAATATTTGTGGTCTGGTCGATTTCAGGGGTTTAAATCTGATAAATTGATTGGACGTAGCATGCCATTATCGGCCTGAGCATAATGGCGTCGCTGAAATCATGCGCCGATAAAATTGAAGCGCCGGTAATAGCACTCACCGAGCGAAATGGACTTATCCTTGATGCAACTGCGATCAGAGTTGCGGGTCATGAGCCTGCTCTTTTCATTAGCAAATCAGGCACCAAAATAGTTTCTTTAGGCGACAGACTGGCATCCTAAGATACAGCCAACACCGCATAGCTGCGTTTGCCTTTGCGGAGGAGCACGTATTTCCCAAACAGCAGGTCGGTGGAATTAATAGAGCGGTTG
>DFDG01000211.1:6700-10387 GCA_002367815.1 Opitutaceae bacterium UBA3033
GAATTAATAGAGCGGTTGATATCAGGTGATTTGACGTTGTTCACGTAGATGCCGCCGCCTTCGATATCTTTGCGGGCCTGCCCTTTGGAAGGGGCGAGTCCACTCAGCATGAGGAGTTCAGTGAGTGGGGTTCCGTCACCGTCCAATTTTTCGATATCCAAATCCGTAGTGGGAATTTCGCCGACCACGTCGTTAAATGTTTCCTCGGAGGTATCGCCAATCTCGGCTCCAAACAGAATATCGCTGGCTTTGATCGCGGCGTCCAATGCATCTTGCCCATGCACAATCCGGGTTACTTCACGGGCGAGTGCTTTGTGGGCTTCGCGTGGGCCGGGGTTGGCGAGATGTTTGGTTTCCAATTCCTCTATTTCTAGTCGGGACAGGAAGGTGAATTTCTTCAAATACTCCACGACCTTGGCATCCTCTGTGTTCACAAAGAATTGGTAGAATTTGTAGGGGCTGGTCTTTTTGGGATCGAGCCACACGGCGCCACCTTCAGTTTTGCCGAACTTCGTGCCGTCAGCCTTGGTGATCAGTGGGAAAGTCAGGCCCCAGGCGGTCGCTCCGATTTTTTTGCGAATCAGATCGGTGCCTGCGGTAATATTACCCCATTGGTCCGAGCCGCCGATTTGAATTTCACAATTATGCGTATGGCGCAGGTGATAAAAATCGAAGGCCTGCAGCAGTTGGTAACTGAATTCGGTGTAACTGATGCCGCTATCGCCCTCCATCCGTGATTTAACCGAATCCTTGGCCATCATGGCGTTGACGGAAAAATGTTTACCGATGTCGCGCAGGAAATCCAAAAAGCTGATCGGGGCGGTCCAATCGGCGTTGTCCATCAATCTGGCGGGGTTACCCGCACAGGCAAAGTCGAGCAGAGGGGTGAGTTGACCTTTGATGCTTTGAACATTTTGGACGAGTTGCTCCCGTGTTAGCAGATTGCGTTCGGCGGATTTGCCCGAGGGATCGCCGACCATACCCGTGGCACCGCCAGCGAGGGAGATGGCATGGTGACCGGCGATTTGAAAGCGGCGTAGCAGCAATTGGGGCACCAAGTGCCCGACGTGCAGGGAGTCACCCGTAGGATCAAAGCCACAATACACTATGGCGGGCCCCTCGTTCAGGCGCTTGGTGAGCGCGTCGAGGTCGGTGCAGTCGGTGTAGAGGCCGCGCCATTGGAGGTCTTCGAGCAGGGTCATATCAGGGTGCAAGTAAACGTGGGAGGAGGGGCGACGCGCAAACAAATCTTATGGGTCGCATGCTTACAATAGAATCCTGCCTTCTTTCGGGAAAATCAGTTTGTCACTGAGCCCCACCGACTACTACCTTCAGCATTCCATCCACGGAGCGAATCGCGACGTGGTCATTCTCTAACATCTATATCTACTAAAATGCCTATCGCTGTCGGCTCCCAAGCCCCTGATTTCACCCTTAAATCCAAAACTGAAGCTGGTCTCGTCGACGTTAAGCTCAGCGACAATTTCGGCAATAAGCAGACAGTGCTTTTATTCTTCCCTCTCGCCTATACCGGCGTATGCACCCAGGAGATGTGCGACATCACGGCTGGTCTCGGCCAGTATGATGCCCTCGGCGCCAATGTCATTGGTATCAGTGTCGACAGTCCTTTTTCGCAGGAAGCCTGGGCCAATTCGCACAAGATCACGATCACATTGGTCAGCGATCTAAACAAGGAAGTGACCAAGGCTTACGATGTGCTATTCCCCATGTTGGCTGGCGTTGGCGACACCTCTGCCCGGGCGGCATTTGTCATCGGCACGGACGGAGTGGTGAAATATGCCGAGCAAACGGCAAACCCAACGGTATTGCCGAATTTTGACGCGGTTAAAGCAGCACTAGCCTAATTGGTTTCCGCGATTCGCATTCTTTAAAACAATCCATGAGTCAGCCCAATCCGTTTAACACCCTGCAGACGTTCTCCGCCAATGGAGAATCTCATCTGTTTTATTCACTGCCCGCGTTGGAAGCGGCTGGATTCTCCGTCAGCAAGCTGCCGGTGTCCATCCGCCTAGTGCTTGAGTCGCTATTGCGTAACTGTGATGGCAAGCGGGTGAGTGAGCCGGCGGTAAAGGCGTTGGCCACATGGCAGGCCAAAGCGGAGCGCACGGAAGAAGTGCCATTCGTAGTGGCTCGGATTGTCCTGCAGGATTTTACCGGAGTGCCACTTCTGGTCGATCTGGCTGCTATGCGTGCCGCAGCAGCACGTTTGGGTAAGGATCCGACGATCATTGAGCCATTGGTGCCGGTTGATCTCGTCGTCGACCACTCCGTGCAGGTTGATTTTGCGGGCAATGCGGATGCTCTGTCGAAAAATCTAGAATTGGAGTTCAGCCGTAATCGTGAGCGCTATGAGTTTCTCAAGTGGGGCATGCAGGCTTTCGAGACTTTCAAAGTTGTGCCTCCAGGTATCGGTATCGTGCACCAGGTGAATCTGGAGTATTTGGCCAAGGGCGTGCTGACCAATGGCTCAAACGTTTATTATCCTGACACGCTCGTGGGGACGGATTCCCACACCACGATGATTAACGGGCTCGGGATTGTGGGCTGGGGCGTCGGCGGTATCGAAGCGGAAGCTGGTATGCTCGGCCAGCCGGTTTATTTCCTGACCCCTGATGTGGTTGGGGTTCATCTTACTGGTGCCTTGCGCGAAGGTGTCACTGCCACCGATCTGGCGCTTACTATCACCCAGATGTTGAGACAAGCGAAGGTCGTCGGAAAATTCGTCGAATTTTATGGACCCGGAGCGAAAGCGCTGCCCGTGGTTGATCGCGCGACGATTGCCAATATGGCTCCTGAATATGGTGCCACCATGGGCTTTTTCCCCATCGATGAGGAGTGTGTGAATTATCTGCGCGCAACCGGTCGCAGTGATGAACAGGTGGCACTCTACGAGGCCTACTACAGAGCGCAGGGACTGTGGGGTATCCCGCAGAAAGGGCAGATCGAATATTCGACCGACCTCGCGCTCGATTTGGCCGAAGTGGTGCCGAGTGTGGCGGGTCCGAAGCGTCCGCAGGACCGCATTGAATTACCCAAAATGAAAGATGAGTTTGCAGTCACTTTTTCAAAGCCGGTGTCCGAGAACGGATTTGGGAAAAATGCGGCAGATTTCACGGCAGTTTCGGCGGAAGTAAACGGCAACAAACTCGGCCATGGTTCAGTGTTGATCGCTGCGATTACGAGTTGCACCAACACTTCCAATCCCAGTGTGATGCTGGCGGCAGGTCTGTTGGCCAAAAAAGCCGTGGAGAAGGGGCTTAAGGTTAACCCATTGGTTAAATCCTCGTTGGCTCCGGGTTCACGTGTCGTTACTGATTATTTAGAGAAGACCGGTTTGGCCCCTTATCTGGACAAACTCGGATTTCAGACCGTCGGCTATGGCTGCACCACCTGTATCGGCAACTCCGGACCTCTGCAGCCCGAAATCGAAGACGCGGTGCTGAAGAATGATCTCGTGGCGGCCTCGGTGCTTTCGGGCAATCGCAATTTCGAGGCGCGCGTGCACCAGAATATCAAGGCCAACTTCCTGATGTCGCCTCCGCTGGTGGTCGCCTTTGCCCTCGCGGGTCGGGTTGATATCAACATGGAGACGGATTCGCTCGGCCAGGATCGCGATGGCAATGACGTGTTGCTCAAAGATATCTGGCCCACGCTGCAGGAAGTGCG
>DFDG01000101.1:0-302 GCA_002367815.1 Opitutaceae bacterium UBA3033
GAGGTCGGAAGGAAGAGTATCAAGATGGGAGACTTCATTTTGATGCTGCTCGCCGCCGCCAATCGCGATCCTCGTCAGTTCCCCGAGCCGGATACCTTCGATATTACCAGAAGCCCCAATCGTCATGTCGCGTTCGGCTTTGGCCCGCATATCTGCCTGGGTGCTCCTCTCGCCCGGCTTGAGATGAGCATCGCGGTGGGTAGTATTCTAGCCGCCACAAAAACGATTCGTGCGATCAATGAAACGGTCGATTGGGAATTCGGTTTTTTAAGAGGACCGCGAGAACTCGAACTGGAATTGGG
>DFDG01000101.1:557-3151 GCA_002367815.1 Opitutaceae bacterium UBA3033
GTGGAAAGCTGGAAAACTGGAACGATCCAATTAAAGCGACTAGCTCACGGACACCGGTAGTTTCACCAGTGCACGGATGCCCATGGTGGGTTTCCAAGCGAGTGCTTCGGTCGCCAGTTTTACGTTGGGTTGGCGTCGAACGAAGGCGCGAAAGGCGATTTCCATCTCCATCCGGGCGAGCACAGCACCGAGGCAGAAATGTGCACCAAAACCGAAGGCAAGGTGGCGTTTGATCTCCCGGCGGATGTCAAATTTGGCCGGTTCGGGAAACTGCTTTGGGTCGCGATTGGCCGCGCCAAGCAGAAAGACCACGAGTTGTCCGGCCTTGATCGTCTTGCCGCCAAAATCGAAATCCTCCCTCGCCTTGCGCACGGCCCGAGTGACCGGTGACTCGTAGCGCAGCGCTTCCTCGACCGTGCCGCGCATCAGACCATCCACATCACCTTTCAATGCGGCAAACTGATCCGGGTGCTGCAACAGCGCGAGCACCCCACTGGCGATGCCATTGGTCGTCGTTTCGTGACCGGCCAGAAACACAAACACACACATGGCATAAAGCTCCTCGTTCGAAAGTCGTTCCCCATCCGTCTCAGCCCGCACAAGCGCGCTCAGTAAATCATCCTTCGCTGTCGTTCTGCGCTCGGCGATGAGACGCTCGAACATGTCGATCAGGCCCTTCAGCGCTTCGGCGGCGTCTTCCGCGTGATTCTTCAATCGCGGTCCTCCGGCCGTGCTGAAATGCATGACTCGCTCCGTCATCAGCCGGAACGCATCGCGTTCGGCAACGGGAATGCCGAGCATCTCGCAGATCACCGTGGCGGGCAGCGGGCCGCAAAATTTTGCGATCAAATCCGTGGGTTCATCGACCGATACGTCGTCAAGCAGCGCATCAACCAGAACTTCGATACGCGGCTTGAGTTGTTGGATCATCCTGGGCGTGAAAGCCAGATTCACTAATTTCCGCAGTCTGGTGTGATCCGGTTCATCGGTCAGTTGAATCCATTTTGAAACGTGATCCAACAGCGGCTGCACGCGTATGCACATCTCCTCCGGCAGCGCCTGCACATACATGTCGGTGCGATCAGAGGAAAAACGTTCATCCTTTAATCCCGCGAAACAGTCGTCGTACCCCGTCACCAGCCACAACTTCATTGGCTCGCACCAATGCACCGGTTCCTCCGCTCGCAGGCGGTCAAACAATGGATAAGGATTGCCTAAACGCTCTTCGCAAAATAGATAATAATCAGGCTCTGCAATCAGGGATAGCGACATCGCAAATATTCAGCCCTTGGGATACTCGTGCACAAGGTAGTGCTTGCGCGGCTCATCTTCTGCAAAGGTGCAAAATCGCTCGCAGGGTTCGAGCCAGCAATTGTCTTCAAAATCGTCACAAACCCGGCTGACTTCCCCGCTCACCGTGTAGCGTTGGTCGCCGATCTTAATCCCCGTGCCCTCCTCGCCCCAGAACTGGTGGATAGTGCGCGGCGGGATGCAGAGGCTTTCCCCCGGGGTCAGTCGCAAAATTTGCCGGGACTTGATTGTCGTGGTCACACCATTGACCTGCATCGAAAACTCCTCGGGCGACTCCTGCCCGTCCGCCGTGGCCTTGCAGAGGCGCACCAGAATATTGCCCCCGCCGCGGTTGATGATGTCTTCCATCTTGTGCCGGTGAAAATGCCTCGGTGGTTTTTGATTCTCCGGATCAAGGATCAACTTCTCGGCGTAGTCCTTGCCCGAAGCATAAGTCTTCGCGCCATTACGCAGCGTGAAGAGCACGCGGCCGATCACCTCAAAGTTTCCCTGACCAAAATCAGTCACATCCCAACCCAGCAGGCATTGGCGAATTTCATCGCACTCCGGCCCCTTCGATTGCCAGTCGTCCACCGTCCAATCGGCAAACGGGGGGAGTTTCATGCCAACAGTCCCAAAGACCTCCTTGGCCGTTTCAATCACGCGGTTGACGGTGGATCGTTTCATCAAAAAGCGGCCAAACTAACCTTAGTCCAAGCTGAGACGAGTGCCATTCCGCGCCGAGCTCAACTCCACAAAACCGGCATTCACATAGACCCGCACGTCGCCGGCAATCCACCCGGACTCTGTCTTGATCCACTTTGCCAATTTGGCATAGGCCGGTTGCACACTGAACAGGGTCAAGATGCGGCAACGATCACTGCGCAGGGTGCCTTGAACAAAACTTTCTTCCCGGAGCTCCAAAAATTTGCCCGAACGTTCACGATCATAGGGCGGATGATAATGATGTTCACCACGGCCAAACTGCATCAACCCGCCGTCAAGGCAGGTTAAAAGACCATCGATCTTGGCCATTTCTCCCTGCACCACAAAGCGACCTCCACTATCCGGGGCCGCCCGATCACAGGTGTGCCAGCGCAGCGAGATATTCTGATCCATGGACAGTTTGGCCTCATCCATTACCGCCACATGACCGGGATAGAGATGGATGACCGTGCGGGTCACGGTTTGTCCGATTTGATAGGCCGGGGACAAGTCCATTTTCCATGCACTGCCCACGTCGGGCACATGTTTCTGGGCCACCACCCGACCACTGTAAGGCGACATATCGATCTGCTCATCGC
>DFDG01000123.1:0-18945 GCA_002367815.1 Opitutaceae bacterium UBA3033
CAACTCGAAGTTTGCGTTTATTCATGGGGATAGGTCTGCAAGCAAGCTCACCGGACGAGTCCCGACAATACCAAAGCATCGGACCTGATTAGGATTTAAGACCGTTCGCGTTGAAAAAGATGCGAAAAATGCCATGAACCATCCCACCCGAACCATTATGGCTTGCACGGGTTTCGCTCCGCGTGAGTCTTGGCCTTGCGACCGGGCGTTACTCCACCTTCGCCCGCCTCGCCTCGCCTCATGTCCGCCGCCAGTCCCAGATTGCTTTGCTTTGGTGAAATCCTTTGGGATTTTTTGCCCGATGGGATCTTCGCCGGTGGCGCTCCGTTCAATGTGGCCTATCACCTCAATCAACTTGGCGCAGATACCCATCTGATCTCTGCGGTGGGTCGCGATCTACTGGGTGATGAGTTGCTCCGCCGGATGAAACACTGGGGGCTGAACCTCGATTCCATCGAACGCCATCAAGGTCTGCCAACCGGATACGTGACCGCCACCCTGGGGGCCGCCGGTGATGCCATCTACGAGATTACGCCCAGTGTGGCTTGGGACCAGATAACGTTAAACGAAGATGGGATCCGCGCGGCGATCAAAGCCGATGCCTTGGTATTCGGTTCGCTCGCACAACGGTCGCCCTTTAATCGCGCCGCCTTGGACCGGCTGATCGCGGTGGTGCCCTCAACCGCATGGAGAGTTTTCGACGTCAATCTTCGCCCGCCGCACGACGATCTGAAACTCGTCAAGGATCTCGCCGCCCGCACCACTTTACTTAAACTCAACTCGGAGGAAGCCGCCACGATCGTCGACTGGGGAAAGCCCGCCGCCGGTCGCGAGGAATCGGATGCGCGTGCCTTGGCCGAGAAATATGGCTGCCCCATGGTGTGTATCACGGCCGGCGCTCGGGGAGCCGGACTATTGCGTAAAGGCCAATGGTTTTGGGAACCCGCTCATCCCATTAACGTCACCGATACCGTCGGAGCTGGTGATGCATTTCTGGCCGCTTTGATCACGCTCCTGCTGCGCGAACAGCTTCCCACTGAAGAATGCCTCTCTCACGCCTGTCGATTGGGGGAATGGGTCGCATCCCAGCGCGGGGCGACTCCGGTGCATCCGGCAAATTCAGCAAGTTACTGACCGGTCTGGCCGGGCAACCGGCCAGCGCGGACAATGATAAAAACTTTTCACCGCCCGCCACTCAGGCTCGCCGTTGGCGACGCATAAACAGAAGCACTGATCCCAGTCCCAGTCCTAGCAAAATATAAGTCGATGGCTCAGGAACCGCTTGAAAATTAAACGTTGTTTCCAAAGCGTAAAACGCCACGCCTTGGGCTCCGCTGACAGAAGTCGTGTCATTTGCAACCAATCGGGCAAAGGTCGACTCGCCGATATATTGGACACCCGGAGTGAACACGTTAGCTAAAATGGTATAACCACCGGGGTTACTGCCCTGAAATTGCTGTTCTACCACTGAATTTCCATTCGCCTGTTTGACGTTAAATATGATGACATCGGTGCTGGAACTGTAATTGGAAAATGCCCAACCAAAGCTCGTCGACTAAGTAGAATCGAGTTGGAATACACCGCTAAGCCAAGAGCCATTATTCAGTGTTACCGTTGGAACATCCATAGGGTAGGCATCTCCGGAAAGGGGGAAATTTACGGTATAAGCTGAAGTCGTTTCACCGTCCGTAATCTCAAACGATAAATCGTAAGTCTTGTTACCGTTTCCTGGAGAAGAGTCCTCAAATTTATTGTTTAAATTGCCCTTCGCATTCGTGGGTTCACCAGTGAATTCAGCTGAAGTAAAATTTGCTCCACTCGAACCGATACTGAGGGTCTGGGTGCCACCCAAGAGAGGACCTTGCAGCGTGGCAGAATTCAAAGTTACATCCGCACCAATTTTAAAATCTATAAAGGCTTCAAAAGTGAAGTCGGTGAAAGTACCCTGGGTTGGCCCAGTCTGGGTGTAGCCCTTGCGTTTACCGACCCCGTATTGATCTACACCTGGAAAAGTTACTTGGGCGCTGGTTACAACTGCCCCCAAAAGGGCAAGGACAATGGGAAACTTCAAAATCATAATTGCAAAGATGTTGATATAACCCGCTATGTCTAACTGTTTGATAAACAGTGCCTAGGGTTAAAACCCTAGGAATGCCTTGGATTTGGGGTAATTTACTTATTACTTACAAATCTCCTAACTGGGGTCGCAGCACAATTTCCTCGACCACGGTGCGGCGACTCAGTCGATAAATATCGATGATCGCCCGAGCAATATCCTCGGCCGGCATGATGCGCTCAGGTTTAACCCCACTATCTGACCACGAAGGAGACCATGTAGCACCCGGATGAATACAGCATACCCTCACCCCTTTGTCTTTCGTTTCCGCCCGCAGCACCTTGGCCAGGCCGGTCACGCCAAATTTGGCCGCACAATAAGCTGTTGCATTGGGATATGCCCCCAATCCGGCGATCGAACTCATGAAAAAAACATCCCCCTGCTTCTGTCGCAGCATGGCGGGCAGGAATGACTGCGTAACGAGAAATGCACTGCGCAGATTCACCGCGATTAAGCGGTCAAACTCCGCCACCTTTGTTTGAGCAAAAGGTGCCATCGTGAATGCACCTGCATTATTGATCAGCACATCCACCGTGCCCAATTGCTGTTTCACTACCTTGGCCAATCGGGTTACCTCTGCCTCAATGCTCACATCACAAATGAAGCCATGCGCATTGGCCCCCAATTTGATGCAAGCGTTGGCCACGGCCTGCAGCTTGCGAGAATTCCGAGCAACCAAAACCAGTTGGCACCCGGGCACCTCGCGCGCAAAAGTTTTGGCGATGGTCGCCCCGATACCTTGCGACGCGCCGGTGATGAGGATGGTTGGCTTTTTCTTTCCCGCGGATTTCGCGGATGATCGCAGATTAGTCATGTGATTCTTGTACGATACGTTTCCATTCCAGTTTGGCATGCTTAAAATTCAATAGCATGGCCAAGTTCATTCAACACGTTCATGACAGCCCCAATGATATCTCCGCTTAGTTTTTCATGATTCATCGGTTTGAATCCGCGTTGATCAGCGCCATCCGCGGAAAATATATGAAGTCCTTCAGCAAAGCAGCGAGCCGAAGTCCATGAAGTCGGCCTTGAAGCCATCCTTCACGCCTTTGCAGATCACACTCACCGCATCGTGCGAGTGCAACGACTCCAAATGCGAACAAGCGATGCGGAAATCCACGATACGCTTTTCGCCATCAAACTCTTTGTAGAGCAACCGGGCCGCATCTTCCACAAACTTCAAATAGGCCCCGTTGAGCTCGGCAAACGCCTGTTCATCTTCGCGCTTCACCATTACTTGTGTTTCGGTCTGCAAGGCACGCACACAGAGAGCGTGAATATCCTCAATCCAGATCTTTTTCCCCTCGGCTTCTTCAACTATG
Organism: Opitutaceae bacterium UBA3033; assembly: GCA_002367815.1. GTDB lineage: Bacteria > Verrucomicrobiota > Verrucomicrobiia > Opitutales > Opitutaceae > Cephaloticoccus. The sequence goes on from DFDG01000123.1 coordinate 3,439, forward strand.
ATGCGGGCCTTGCTGCGTTGCGAATGCGGCACAGTGTAGGCGCCGCGCTTTTCCCGGGCATGCTCCGACAATTCGGCCGAACACGGACAAGCCGATGAGTAGACAAAATCAAAGTGAATGAACCGACGGTAGCGTCCATCGCGGTTCATCACGCCTTCGAAGGCGACATTATAAAACTGATAGCCGGTCAATCCGCTGCGTAAACTATCCCGCAACATTGGATAAGAAAAAGCGATCTTCAGCCGGGTGTCCTTGGTCTCCACTTTGCGCAGGTAGCTCTTGAGTATCTTGCCCATCCACTCACCCGTGGTGACGCCATCCTTGTGCTCATAGAAAGTGCGCATGATCCGACTCATGTTGATGCCTTTCAACTCAGCCTCGAGCGACACCGTCCCAGTGACACTGGTCTCAAGGATATGCGTCTTGCCCGCCTTGTTGCGGTATTTGAGCGGCAGTTTGAAATTATGGATTCCAACCTGCTGGATCGGCACGTTCGCCCCTTGGATGGCATCATGGGCGGCCTCCATCATGTCGGGCAGCGTGGCCCGATAAGCGGTCGAAGCGTGGAATTTCGCATCGTAGCCGCGCTTGATTTTTGCCTCCGATCCATCCGCCGAGCGGTGGAGATACATAGGTTTCTTTTTCATGTCGTTTTTTTTAGCAGTCAGGCGGTTGTGACGATAACCGTAGCCCCGTGAACTCGGGTTTAACTGACTACAGGACCAAAATATTCGGCGTAGTTGCGGGGGGTTTCGTAGAGTCGCACACAGTGCAATTGGCCACGCTTGATGTGTGGTTCGATCTGTTGCCAGAAGGCAATCGTCAGATTCTCGGTGGAGGGGATGATGTCGCGCAGAAAGGGAACTTCCTCGTTCAGGTTGCGATGATCGCACTTGTCCACCACGGCCCTGTTCAAGATTTTTTTCAACTCTCCCAAATCAATCAAGTAACCGGTCACCGGGTCTGGTTCACCTTTGAGGGTCACTTCCAAAACATAATTATGCCCATGCCAATGCGGATTGGTGCACATGCCATATTGGGCCCTATTCCATGCCTGACTCTTGGTCGGATTATGCAACCGGTGAGCCGAGTTAAAATGCACCTGCCGGGTGATGAATACCGTGCCTTTAAGTGGACGCACCTGCGCAACCGAACTGCGTGGGCCGGAAGTGCGGGTGGTGGAGGAGCGCTTGGGAATCGCGGGCATGAAGAATCAGAGGGTAGCATAAAACCTCTGACGGTCAACTCGCAGCTAAGGAAAGAGTTAATGTCAGTTCCACGCTAATAAGGTTGTCGCCTGACCAACACGCGCCTTGCTGGATGGCATGTCTCTGCGTTTTTGCATTCTTGGTAGCGGTAGTTCGGGCAATAGCGCCCTGCTCCAAACCGCCGAGACTCACGTGTTGGTCGATGCCGGTTTTTCCACCCGAAAATTGGGGCAACTCCTCGAGGGCGTCGGACACGAGTTGGACCGTATTGACGCCATTTTTCTCACCCACGAACACGGGGATCATGCCGCGGCATTGGAGGGTCTTAAGAAATTTCCCCACATCCGCATCTTTGCCAACGCCGAGACATCGCGTGCGGTGCAATCGAGACTGAGTCATCGCCCCGATTGGCAGATCTTTGAAACCGGCACCGCTTTCCGTTTTCGTGATTTGGAGATCACCAGCTTTGCGGTGCCGCACGATGCCCAGGATCCCGTGGGTTTTCGTTTCAGCACCGGCCATGAAGACGACATGATAACTCCCCGGCGTTGCCTCGCCTGGTTGACCGATTTGGGCCACGCGCCTCAACACATTCATGAACACCTCCGCGAAGCCGATGTGGTGGTGGTCGAAGCCAATCACTGCGCGGATTTGCTGAAGGCCGATACCAAAAGACCTTGGTCGCTCAAACAACGTATCAGTGGACGCCACGGCCATCTCTCCAACCAAAGCGCGTGCGAGTTGCTTACCAGTATCGCCAGCCCACGTTGGCGGCACATTTATCTCACTCACTTGAGCCGCGACTGCAACAGCCTCGAAGCCGTGCAAACTGCCTTCGCTCCCATGCGCGCACTGTTAAGTTGCGAATTCTCCATTGTCGGACCGGGTGACGGCACCCCCTTTCTGGAACTTTCCTAAATAACATGAACACCGAATTTCGCCGCACCAAGATTATCATCACCCTCGGTCCTGCAACCGAGAGTGAAGAGATGCTCGAAAAACTGGTCCGAGCCGGGGTCGATATTGCGCGCCTTAACATGGCCCATGCCACCCATGAGTGGACCCGCACCATCATCCGCCGCATCCGCGCCGTAAGCGCCAAGGTCGGACGCGATATCGCCATCATGATGGATATCAAAGGACCGGAAATCCGCACCGGCGATGTTGATATCCCGTTGGAATTAAAGGCGGGTGAAATTTTTGATTTCACGGTCAAACCCGGCACCAGCCGCGAAAATTCCGAGGAAGTGCGCTCCGTCGATGTCAACTACCGCGACCTCATCAGTGATATCAAAGTCGGTAACACCGTGCTCGTGGACAATGGTCTCATCAGCCTTGAAGTGCTCGAAAAACACGACGCGCATATCCGTTGCCGTGTGCTAATCCCCGGTGAACTCAAATCCCGGCGTCACATCAATCTACCCGGGGTAAAAGTTAACCTGCCTTCCTTCACCGAAAAGGATCGCGGAGATACGACCGTGGGCCTCGAGGAGGGCATCGATTTCGTCGCTCTCTCGTTCGTTCGCGAGGCCGCCGATATCACGCTATTGCGTGAATTTCTGACCGATCGAAAATCCAAAGTGCGGATCATCGCCAAGATTGAAGATCAATCCGGCATCTCCAATCTCGAAGCCATCGTGGGAGCCGCCGATGGCCTCATGGTCGCACGTGGAGATTTGGGCATTGAATGCCCTTTCGAAGAACTCCCCATCATTCAACGTCGTGCGGTGCGTGCCTGCCTCGCCCAAGGGCGACCCGTCATCGTCGCGACGCACATGCTTGAGTCGATGATCACCCAACCTCTGCCGACCCGGGCTGAAATCACCGATGTCGCCAATGCCGTGTATGAACTCACCGATTGCGTGATGCTTTCCGGTGAAACCACCATCGGCCTTTATCCGCTTCAATGTGTTGATATCCTCGCCAAAATCGCCCGACGGATCGAACTCGAGGATGACACCGAGGAACGGGAAATCGCCGTCTTTACCGGCGAACGCATGAAGGTGCTCCACTCCGCCGTCGTGCTCGCCAACCAAATCCCGAACTCAAAGATTCTAACCTTCACGCGGCACGGCTTCATGGCCAACGGCATCGCGGCCCTCCGACCCGTGCGATCACCCATCCTCACTTTTACTCCGCACGCGCAGCTCCTCCGCCAATTACGCCTATTACGTGCGGTTGAACCTTTCCTCATGCCTTTTGCCAGCGAGCCAGATGCGACTATCGAAAACGCCATCACTCACTTAAAGGAGATGGGCCGCATTGTCTCCGGCGACAAACTCATCATCGCCACGGACATCCTTTCGCAGGACCGTTTGGTTGATAGTGTGCAATTGCGCACGGTCCGATAACCTTCGCGTTACGGTATTATTTTAACCGCTACTAGATAGTGATTCGCGGCTCAAGCAACTTGCCGTCAGTCCAATTTCAATCGATTGATAAAACATGCGCTCAACCCTATTATCCTTGCTCACCTTGTTGGTCGTGACCGCCAGTTCGGCTTTTGCCGCCTGCGCTTGCGGTGATGATTGTGCGTGCGGGGAAAACTGCACTTGCGAGGAAATCTCCACTGAATCGGCTGAAGTCACTCACCCACTCCAAGGCGTCGTCAAATCGATCATGACCGAACGCGGCATGCTGCTCATCAAACACGAGGAAATACCCGGGGTCATGGGCGCCATGACCATGGCTTTTCAGGTTGATGCAGCGACGCTCACGGCTGCAGAAAAAGGCGCCGCGGTTTCTGGCCTCCTCGTCAAACGTGAAGGTAAATTTTGGTTGATCGAGGTGAAGTTTACTCCCGCCGAGGCGAAATAAGTCAGATGATCGTATCGCGCTCCAACCAGCGCACCAATGATTTCCTCAGGGTTGCACGCGCCCGGTAAAGTCGTGACTCGACCGCCTTCACGGTTGTCCCGGTTGCCGCCGCTATCTCTGCTTGGGACATCCCTTCAAATTCAGCCAGAATCACCGCTTCGCGTAGATCCTGAGATAGAGTATCGATCGCTGCCCGCACTGCCGTCGCCCGTTCTTTAGCCTCTAAGGTCTCGGCGCTAGTCTCAGATTCATCCTCCCCGCTCCATGCCTCAAGGGTGACCTCCGGCCGCCGTCGCCACCAACGCAGCCGGTTGCGCGCTAGATTCACCGCAATGGAAAACAACCAGTGCTTGAACTCCGCACCCGGACGGAACTTCGCCCGTTGCTCCCAAACGCGCACAAATGTTTCTTGAGCCAAATCCAACGTCTCCTGCTCATTGTGCAGAAAACGTATTAGTAGTCCCTTCAATGGAAGCTCCCAGTGCTCCATCAGCGACGACAGCGCAGCCTCATCTCCCGACTGCACCCGGCGCATGAGTTCGGTCGCGTCGTTCAAGGGCTCACCTGCAGGCTGGGGGCTCCGTGGTGATCGTAGTTTGCCACTTTCGGCAACACCACGGCCAGATAATGCGGGCCCTCCTCGGGCGACATCAACGCGGCTACTTTTTTGAAATGCTCCGTCATCGAGCGCTCACAAATATCTTCCAAACGCGCAATCTCGGGCGCCGGCGCATGTTGTTCCCGCGCGTCGAGAATCGCCGCACAATGGTCTGAACATTCGACATAATAGTCATCATGCAGCCGTTTGATGGCGGCAAACTGTGCGTCGGTAAGTTTGAAATCAGATTTCAACCACGCCATTGCGTCCCGCTCCGCCAAGGCTTCGCGCAACGCCTTGGGATCGCGGCTGGCCGTGTAAAATATCCCATAGGACAACCCGCAAGTCGCCAAAATCAAAACCGCAGTGAGCAGCAGATTCTTCATCACTGCACCAGCATGGCCCGGGCGTCGAGCGATTGCACGTATTCAATGATGAGAGCGTCACGTTGTTGCTGGGCCTGCTCCCTGGCCTGCATGTGGCCCGACAATGCGCCCAGCACCACTGCCAGAGCCAGAAACCCTGCCGCCGGGATCGCATGCGTTCGTAGATAACTTGGCCACGCGGTGACATTCTTGCGGTCGGCTATCTTCTGCCAAACCAGTCCTCGGAATGCCGGTTCTTTGTTCGGTTTCACCCGCCATGTGGCCAATGTATTCTGCAGGGATTCTCGGGGGATTAATGGGTTCATATTATGAGTGTTCACCTACTATAAACCTTTCATCGGAAAATCCCGCGAAAAAATTCAAGGGTTTCGGCCGTTCGCGGTTTAGATAGAAGTAACACCACATGCGTCTCCCGTCCAGTATCACCGTTTTCAGCCTGTCTGCCACCGTTATTCTCAGCGGCTGCAACACTGCACCCAAGGACTACGAACAGGCGGCTCGCGACCATCTCGATCAAGTTGCATACAAATATGAGGCGAACGAGCAACCCGATCCTACAACTCTGGCAGCTCAGCCCACTCCCGAGGATTACCTTCGCTTTGCCTTGCTCAATCATCCTCAAGTCGCGGCCGCTCATGCCCAGTGGCGCGCCCGGATCGCTGCCATCAATCCGGCTCGTTCTCTCCCCGATCCCAAACTGACTTTTCAAGCCGACATAGCCAAAACAGTCATGTCGGTGATGCCCGGCATCATGTTCGACTTTATGTCCACCGGTAAACGCGATGCCATGGGCCGCGAAACCGCAGCCGGAGCTGACGTTGCCCAATCCCAATTTGAAGCGGCTACTCATCAAGTCGCCACGCAGGTGCGCAAAGCTTGGATCGAGCTCGCCTACGTGGAAGCGTCCCAGGAACTGCACGCCGAGACTGCCAATAGCATTGACCAATCACTGGCCTTCGCAGCAGCCGACTATGCCACCGCCAAACGTGGCATAGGTCTGGGTCAACAGATCGAACTGCAAAACGAACGCGCTGAACATCATGTTCATCACGCCATCCTCGGCGATCGCCTGCAGGCTGCGCAAATCGCTTTTAAATCCGCTCTTGGTCTCAGCCCGACCGATCGCGATCCACCTTGGCCCGAGTTTTCCATTACCGCCGATACCTTGCCACCCGCCGAAATACTTTGGCAACGCATTGAACAACGTAATCCAGAATTGGTCACCCTCCGCGCCATGGTCGAGCAGTCAGTCGCGGCCGTCGCCGTCACCGAGAAAGCCGGCACCCCCGACTTCAGCCTCGGGGCCATGGTTGATCTAAAAGCGAGTCCACTGATGGTGCGCCCCACGGCCAGTCTCTCCCTGCCAATTTGGCGAAACCGTATTGCCGATCAAATCGCCGGCGCCAATGCCCAGCGTGATGCCTCCACCGCAATTGTAGCCAGTGCCGAACTCGACCTGGCCGCCCAATTGGCCCGCTCGCTTTACGACATCCATCGCATCGATCACAACCTCCGCTATCTCGATCAAACCGCCCTGCCCAACCTCGATCGCATGGCCGCCGCCGCCGCCGCCGATTACGCTTCCGGCATGGGCAACGGCGTGGCCATTACCGAAGTCCTCACGCGTCGCAATCTCCTCTTGATCAGCCAGACCGATCTGCTGCGCGACCGGGCCGATGCCGTCACTGACCTGCTCTTCCTCTCTGCCGACAACACTCCCACCGGCTTTAATTTCAGCCAAAACTGACCTCTTTCTGTAATGCATACCACGAAATCGATTTCTCATTTTTTACTCTTTTTACTGGCCTTCGGCTTTACGATCGCCGCTGCCGCCGAGCCGCAGCTCTACACCTGTGGCATGCATCCGCAGGTCATCAAAGAAGCACCGGGCGACTGTCCGATCTGCGGGATGAAACTTACCCCCATTCGCAGCAACACCGGCGGTAAATCCACCGGCAAGCCCAGCATCAAGTATTACCAATCGTCCATGATTCCAGGTGAGGTCAGTCAGCAACCCGGCAAGGATTCGATGGGGATGGATCTCGTGCCGGTTTACGACGATACCGCGACCACTTCCGATTCCATTCATATCGATCCTGTAACGATCCAGCGCATGAACCTGAAGACCGGACTCGTTACCAGAGGTCCCGTGCTTCGTGAATTCCGCACCGTGGGCAGCATCGGCTACGACGAAGCGGGATTACGCGACATCACCACCAAATATGAGGGCTGGATCGAAAAACTCTTCATCAACACGACTTGGTCCACTGTAAAAGCGGGTGATCCGCTCTTTGAAATTTACGCGCCCGATCTTTACAATGCCGGGCTCAACTACGTGGTCGCGCTGCGCAGCGAAGGTGGCGTTAATGGGCCGATTACACGCGCCTCGCTCATTCGTTTGCAACTCTTCGATGTGCCGCCCGACTTTATCACCCAATTGCAATCCACGCTCGAAGTCCCGCGCACCTTCACCTATCGCGCGCCTGCTGATGGTGTCGTTATTGATAAAATGGCCGTCGTCGGGCAGATGATCAAACCCGGTGAACGCATCTACCGGCTCGCCGATCTCTCCCATGTCTGGGTTCTCGCGCAAATCTATGAACAGGACCTGCCTTTCGTCCATGTCGGGCAGGATGCCACGATCCATCTCACTTACGGACCGGAGAAAATTATACCGGGTCACGTGGATCTGCTCCTGCCACAGGTCGAGAACCAGACCCGCACTGCCACCGCGCGAATCGTGCTGCCCAATCCCGACGGCGAGTTGCGGCCCGGCATGTTTGTCGATGTCCGCTTTGCCGCACAAATCGCCACGGACGCCGTGCTCGTGCCGGATCTTGCCGTCCTGCGTAGCGGTGAACACAACACCGTTTTTCTCGTCAACTCCGATGGTTCTTTCGAACCCCGTGAAATTCAGCTCGGTGCGCGATCAGAAAACAATCTCTACCAAGTGCTTGACGGTCTCGCCGCTGGTGAGCGCGTCGTTACTTCGGGTCAGTTCATGCTCGATTCCGAAAGCCAGTTGCGCGACGCCATCCAAAAGATGCTGCGCACCTCCGCCGCAAAAACAAACGACCGCGCCATGCCGCCCTCCGCGGATAATACCAGTGGGGACCGTGAAAAGACGATGCTGACTCCCGACACCAGTGAGCTTTTGAAAACGCTGACCTTTACCACCATTGACGGAGGTGACGCTCTCGCTCTGGACGACCTTCCAGCTTATCAAAATCAACTCCCGGCCATGCGGCGGGCCCTTGCAGCATTTCTCCTAGGTTACCCACAGGCTGCGGATGGGCCGCTAGCAAAATTCACGCGCGACATACCGGATCGCATGGATTTGGAAACCGCCCGCCTCGACTACGCCATCCTGAGCACGGCCATCGCCGATCTCGCCCGCGAAAATCACCTGCACCACACCGAAGGCCTCCACCTTTTCGAATGTCCGATGGCTCCGAGCGTAGGCACCGGTCGTTGGCTGCAACGCTCGGCAGATATAAAAAATCCATTTTTCGGTTCCGATATGCTCACCTGCGGCGAGGAAATCCAATGATCACGTTCCAGCCAGTGTCACGTAATAAGTGACGCTTTTCCCGGCCCAACTCGCTAACCCATTCCTCATGCTCACCAGCATCATCAATTTTTCGCTCCGCAACAAAGTGCTCGTGCTCGCCGGCACCGTGGCGCTCGTCCTCAGCGGCGTGTTTTCCCTCCGGAACATCCCCCTCGATGCGATCCCCGATCTCTCCGACACCCAGGTGATCATCTACACCGAGTGGCCGGGCCAGGCACCACAAATCGTGCAGGATCAACTGACCTACCCGATCACGACCAAGATGCTCTCGGTGCCGAAGTCCAAGGTCGTCCGCGGCTACTCGTTCTACGGCTACTCGTTCGTCTATGTGATTTTTGAAGACGGCACTGATCCCTATTGGGCACGCAGTCGCGTCCTGGAATATCTCAACGGCATCGCCGGCGATCTGCCCGCCAAGGTCACGCCCCGGCTTGGGCCTGATGCGACCGGTGTCGGTTGGGCGTTCATGTATGCACTCAACTCCAAGACCCACGACCTCGCGGAACTGCGTTCGATGCAGGATTGGTTCCTGCGCTACCAATTGGCCAGTGTTGAGGGTGTAGCCGAGGTCGCTTCCGTCGGCGGGTTCGTGAAGCAATACCAGATCACCGTCGATCCCCACCGGTTGCATGCTTACAATCTTTCGATCAGCGAAATCGCGATGGCGGTGCAACGCAGCAACGCGGAGGTCGGAGGCCGTTCGATCGAGATGGGTGAAAAGGAATTCATGTTGCGCGTCCGCGGATACGCGGAAGGCCCGGAAGATTTCCGCAAGGTGGTCGTCGGCCGTGGTCCCGGCGGCACGCCCATTTTGCTGGGCGACGTCGCTAATGTTCAGATCGGTCCCGATATGCGGCGGGGTATTGCCGAACTGAACGGCGAAGGGGAAACCGTCGGCGGTATCGTCGTGGTTCGCTATGGCGTGGACACCCGCAAGGTCATCGAAGAGGTGAAGGCAAAACTCGATCAGGCCATGCAAAGCCTGCCCGATGGAGTAGAATACACGATTGTCTATGATCGCACGGCTTTGATCGACCGGTCCGTCAAAACACTGACGCGCACTTTGATTGAGGAAAGCTTGGTGGTGGCCTTGGTCATTATCATTTTCCTGATGCATTTCCGCACGGCCCTGGTCCCCATACTCATTCTGCCCATTGCCGTCCTTTCCTCCTTCATCATCATGTATTTTCAGGGCATCAGCTTGAACATCATGTCCCTGGGCGGCATCGCCATCGCCATCGGGGTGTTGGTGGATGGAGTTATCATTCTGGTCGAAAATGCCCACAAGCACATGGAGCATGATCACGGGAAAAAACCGCACTGGGATATCATCCGCAATGCGGCGGTCGAGGTCGGACCGACTATCTTTTTTGCCCTGTTGGTCGTCACGGTCGCCTTCATGCCGATCTTCGCATTGCAGGAACAGGAGGGCCGGTTGTTCAAACCGCTCGCATTCACCAAGACCTATTCCATGGCCGCGGCGGCGCTGCTGGCCATTACTCTGGCCCCGGTCCTGATGGGTCTGTTCATTCGCGGCAAACCGCGACCCGAGCAGAAAAACCCCGTCAACCGCTTCCTCATTTGGCTTTACCATCCGTGTATTGATTTTGTCATCAAGTGGCGCCGCTCGGTCATCGCCGCCGCGGCCATCACCGTCGGTTGGGTTTTCTTTCCGTGGAACGCCTGGGTCGTCGAATCGTTGCCGGCTGGTGGCGTGAAAACTTTCGCAGCAAAACTCAATCCGGCATTCCCCTACCAAAGTATCGGCTCTGAATTCATGCCGCCGCTCTATGAAGGCGACTTGCTCTACATGCCGACGACATTTCCCGGCATCTCCCCCACCAAAGCTCGCGAGGTGCTGCAACAAACCGATCAGATCATCCGCACCTTTCCCGAAGTGCATCAGGTATTTGGCAAGATGGGCCGGGCCGAGACCGCCACCGACCCGGCGCCGATGGACATGATTGAAACCACCATCATGCTCAAGCCCGAGGAGGAATGGCCGGTCGTTGATATTGTCGACCTGGAGGGTCAAGTCATCGCTCATCGCCGTCGCACTTCCGACGAACTGGTGACGGCACTGAACAATGCCGTGCAGATCCCCGGCCTCACCAATGCATGGACGATGCCCATCCGCACCCGCATCGACATGCTGGCCACCGGGATCAAAACCCCGGTCGGCATCAAGGTGGCCGGCCCCAGTCTGGTCGAGTTGGAACGCATCGCCGGCCAGATTGAAGCGATCATCCACCGTGTGCCCGGCACCAGCAGTGTTTTTGCCGAACGGGTGATGGGTGGTAATTACATCGAGTTCGACATCGATCGCGATGCCATCGCCCGTTACGGCCTGACGGTGGGGGATGTGCAGGACGTTTTGCAGGTTGCCCTCGGCGGCATGCCGCTCACCACTACGGTCGAGGGACTCGAACGCTACGGCGTCATTCTACGCTATGATCGCGATTACCGCGACAACCTCGAGGCCCTGCGCAACATTCTGATCCCCGTAAAGTCCACGGGCAATTCCTCCGCCATGGGTGGCGCCACAAACGGCATGATGGCCCAGGTGCCGCTCAGCCAGTTGGCCAAGCTAAAGGTCGTGGCCGCGCCGATGGGCGTGAAGAGCGAAGGAGCCGTGCCCAACGCTTGGATCTATGTGGACGTGCAGGGTGTCGACATCGGCACCTTTGTGCGCAACGCCAAGGCCGTCGTCGCGGAGGCCCAACAAAAGAGCGAATTGCAGATGCCGGTCGGCTACAGCCTCTTTTGGAGTGGTCAGTTTGAATACATGGAGCGGGCCAATCAACGCCTGTTGATAATTATTCCGGTCACTCTTGTGATCGTGGCCCTGCTGATTTTTCTCAGCACGAAGTCCTACGTCAAAACCGCCATCGTATTTCTGGCCGTGCCTTTCTCCCTCGTCGGAGCATTCTGGATGATCTACCTGCTGGACTATAATATGAGTGTGGCCGTGTGGGTGGGCATCATCGCTTTGGCCGGACTCGATGCCGAAACTGGCATGGTCATGTTGCTCTATCTTGATCTCGCCTACGATGAGCGCGTGCAGCAAGGCCAGATGCGCCATACCACTGACCTGCGCGAAGCCATTTACCACGGAGCCGTGCGTCGCGTGCGCCCCAAAATCATGACCGCTGCCACCACGCTTATCGCTCTAGTGCCGATCATGTGGAGCAGCGGCACCGGGGCCGATGTGATGAAACGCATCGCGGCACCCATGGTGGGCGGTCTCACCACCTCCGTGCTCATGGAACTGCTCGTCTATCCCGCCATCTTTTTCATCTGGAAGAAACGCAGTTTGGTTCTGAAATAGACAGAGCCTCATCGCACCCCGAGCCAAAGTTCTGCACTCAACCTATTCCCAGTCCATGAACTCAATTGAAACCATATCCGGACCGAATGATTTGGTTTACATGGGACTGCCGCACGAGCGCTACCTCCGACCAAAATTCTGGATCTCTCTCTCGCTGAGCCTACCGGTATTTTTCATCGCCATGGGTACGATGGCCGCGCCGATGTGGTTCCATCAGTTCAACGCCGATGTTTTGAATTGGACCCAGTTGGTCCTCACCACGCCGATCTTCTTCTGGTGCGGTGCCCCCTTCATCCGGCGTTGGTGGGTCTCATTGCGCACGCTCGACACCAATATGTTCACCCTGACCGTCACGGGCACGGGTGCCGCCTATTTCTACAGCATGTTTGCCGTATTGTATGGCGACAACTTTCCGCCCGCCCTGCGCGGCGGCCATGGCGCGCCACTCTACTTTGAGGCGACCGCCTTCATCACGACCGTTGTCTTGCTGGGGCAAATCATCGAACAACGCGCCCACGGTCGCACCGATGCCGCCATCCGCGCACTCATGGAACTGGCACCGAAAATCGCCCACCGGCTCGACCCGCAAGGGAGCGAAATCGATGTGCCGCTCGACGAAGTTCAGGTTGGCGATCAACTGCGCGTGCGACCGGGTGAACACGTTCCGGTTGATGGCACGGTTGATGCCGGGAGCAGCGATCTGGATGAATCGATGCTCACCGGTGAGCCGGAGGTCGTGGCCAAACGCGAGGGCGACAAAGTCAGCGCCGGCACCCTCAACACCACCGGTTCTTTCGTCTTCACTGCCGCTCGTGTCGGTAAAGATACGCTCCTCGCAAAAATCGTGCGCCTCGTTGAGGAAGCGCAAGACAGCGAAGCCCCAATCGCCCGTCTTGCCGATCGCGTGTCGGCTTGGTTCGTGCCCATTGTCGCAGTGATAGCCGTGTTCACGTTCGGCGGCTGGTTTTTATTTGGTCCTGAACCTGCCTTTTTGCATGGCATGCTCAACGCGGTCGCCGTCCTCATCATCGCCTGCCCTTGCGCGCTCGGCCTCGCCACCCCGGTCTCTCTCGTAACGGGTATTGGCCGCGGAGCCCAAGCCGGAGTCTTGGTCAAAGATGCCGCCGCCCTCGAAATGCTCGCGCATGCCGATACCTTGTTGATCGACAAAACCGGTACGCTCACCGCCGGCAAACCCCAAGTCGTCGGCATCCACCCCCATTCAAATCTTTTCTCTTTCTCTTTCTCTTCATCTTTCTCCTCTACCGAAGACGCCCTCCTCGCCCTTGCCGCTGCCGCCGAGACTTCCAGTGAACATCCGCTTGCGCGGGCCTTGGTGCAGGCCGCCCAGGAACGGGCGTTAAAGATTCTGCCAAGCAGTGACTTCAACGCCGAGGCTGGCCATGGCATCAGTGCGCAGGTTGATGGTCATACCATTTTCGTCGGACGCGCTCCAGCTGGAGCCAAAACGCAAATGACCACGGCCACTCTGGTCATGGTCCAAGTTGATGGACAGGAAATCGGCACCATCGAGCTCGCCGATAAAATCAAGGCATCAACCCCCGACGCCATTCGCGCACTGCAAGCCCTCGGCCTGCGGGTCGTGATGGTCAGTGGAGATCGCGAGGCGGCGGCCAAGGCCATCGCCGAAAAACTCGGCCTCGATGGTTATCACGCCGGCATCACCCCCGAGGGGAAACAAAAACTCGTACGCGAACATCAAGCCAAGCGTGAATCCGTGGTCTTCGCCGGTGACGGCATCAACGATGCGCCGGCCCTGGCCGCGGCCGACGTCGGCGTGGCGATGGGCACGGGCACCGATGTGGCGATGCACAGCGCCGGGCTCGTCCTGGTGAAAGGTGATCTCGTGGCCATGGTGCGGGCCGTGAAGCTCAGTCGCGCGACGTTGAACAACATCAAACAGAATCTTTTCTTTGCCTTCATCTACAACGGGCTCGGGCTCCCGCTCGCCGCCGGTCTGCTTTATCCCTTCACGGGTTGGCTGCTCAATCCGATGTTCGCCGGTGCCGCGATGAGCCTGAGTTCGATTAGCGTCGTATCAAACGCTCTGCGCTTGCGACGGGTGCAGCTCTGACAAGGCTGCAATCGTGTCCGCGATAGATTTCACCCCGATCGTGCCGGAGGTTCTTGCCGCCTTTGGTTTGGGCTCTGCCCGTTCCATCAATGTTCTCGGTGGCACGGCTACACCTAAATGGGATGTGACCACGGAGCACGGGCGTTTTGTAGTGCGGATTCGTCCCCCCGAATTTGCCGCGTCGGATCGAACTGCTTTCACATATCAGACGTTACTCCGATTGGCCGCGGCGGGATTACCCGTGCCCCGACCCCAGTCCACCCCAAGCGGTGAGACTGGGCTAAGTAGAAACGATGCCACCTTTGAAGTTCTGACCTGGATCGATGGGGACTCATGGTCAGCCGATGTGGTCGGAGCCACTCACGGTATTGGTGTATTTCTTGCCCGATTCCACACGGTGTTGGCCCATGACCATCCCAAGGATAATCCGGAACAACTGCGCGAGGATCATCCGGACAGGTTACAAGCCATCTTGGATTCCTTGATCGCGCGCACGGATGATGCGGTAGCAAAACAACAACTCGAAAAGATCAAGGCCTTGTTGGTACAAGGCCGGCGTGAGCTCGAATCTTCGCTCTATCCATCACTGCCCCGGACCGTGATTCATGGTGATTTTCATCCCGGCAATGTGCGCTTTCATGGCGCCGATGTCGCGGCACTCTACGACTTCGACTATTTAGCCGTGCAGGCGCGGGCGCGCGATATCGTCGATGCACTCATGTTCTTCGCCTCGGACCGATCCACGCCATACGAACCGGACCACATACGCAGCCTCACCCAACCTTTCATTCCCAACTTCGAGGCGTCCCAAGCTGTCTTGTCCGGATATCAATCGATCACTCCCTTGACCGGCTGGTGAGTGGCAGGCCCTGCCGCTGCTGATGCGTTCGCGCTGGATTCAAATGCGCTTGCGCGGGAGCCGCAAAGTGCCGCTCCACGAACAACCTGAATTCGTCATAAAGGATATGCTCTTTGTGCTAGATTGGATTAGCACTTCGGGTCCGGACTTTTTCGGACAACTCCAGTCCGGCTGAAATTATCTCACCACTATTGATCACCCCTGAGGAAGGATGATCGCTCAGTTTTGTTGGACCGGGCCATTTATTCTTGGACAAAAACCATCCCCTTGGGACTATTTATCTCTGCTTTGTGCCGTAGATAAAGGTCACATGCCGTTGATCCTGTAACTTTTGCGCCAACCTCCAGTATTCCCTTTCACTGATCATATTTCTTCGACCCCTGATGCTACGTCCGCGCCTAATTATTGTATTCCTGTTTGTTGCCGTCTGTCGTCTCTCTGCTGCGCCTGTCCTGGATGTCCTCTCCACGGGCACGCCACCAGTAATTGACGGAGTGGTTGACGATGCCGCGTGGCTCGATGCCGGGCATTCAGATGCATTTCTCCAGATCTATCCCGGCGAAGGCACTGACCCTTCTCAACGCACGGAGTTTTGGGTGACGTATGATGCCAACAATATCTACATTGCAGTGCGCTGCCATGATA
>DFDG01000123.1:19085-19492 GCA_002367815.1 Opitutaceae bacterium UBA3033
CATTGCAGTGCGCTGCCATGATAGCGGAGGGCTGGCCGGCATACGGGCATTTTCCATGCAACGCGACAAGGTGAACGGATCCGATGACATGGTTCAAATTGCCATTGATACATTTAATCGCCAGAGTGACGGCTATTATTTCGGGCTCACGGCGGCAGGTGGTCGTCTCGGTGGTTTGGTGCAAAACAAGAGCGAACGAAATGACCAATGGGATGGCCTATGGCATGGCGAAGTTTCCCGGGATGAAGGAGGCTGGAGCGCAGAATTTGCCATCCCCACCAAATCCATTGCATTTAACCCCGCCAATAGCAGTTGGTCGATGTTGCCCGCACCATCCGACGCGAACAGGAGACCGTCCGTTGGGCCAACCACATCCGTGCGCGCAACGTTTTTTCTCTGCCCGATGT
>DFDG01000123.1:19671-19998 GCA_002367815.1 Opitutaceae bacterium UBA3033
AACGTTTTTTCTCTGCCCGATGTAGGCCAATTGCACGGGTTCACCGGACTGCAGCAGGGCCGGGGCATCGAACTCAGGCCCTTTGCCAGTGTCACGGGTCGCTCCCAACCCGGACCCGGTGAACACGATCTCACTTTCAAACCGGGGCTGGATATTGTCTGGCAAACCACACCGTCACTCGCCGCAACTTTCACCTTCAATACAGATTTCGCCGACGCCGAAGTGGATGAACGGCAGATCAATCTCAGCCGTTTTCCCCTCTTTTACCCGGAAAAGCGCTCCTTCTTTAATCAGGACGCATCCCTCTTCACCTTTGCCGGCCTGCAC
>DFDG01000123.1:20161-32904 GCA_002367815.1 Opitutaceae bacterium UBA3033
CCTGCAACAAGATCCACTGCCGTTCTTTTCCCGCCGCATCGGCCGGGCCGACAATGGCACGCCGGTGGACGTTATTGCCGGAGCCAAACTTACGGGTCGCGCCGGACCTTGGACCCTCGGGCTACTCGATGTGCAGACCGACGACTCGCCCTACGTCGAAGGCACCAATCTTTTTGTCGGTCGGGTGGCTCGAGAAGTATTCGGCGAATCGAACGTCGGCCTAATCGCCACTCACGGCAATTCCAGTGGTCGGGGCGACAACACCCTCATCGGGGCGGATTTCAACTATACGAATACTCACTTCAGCGGCGATAAAACCCTGCACCTGCGTTCCGGACTACAAGCAACTCACTCTGACCGGGCCGGGGGCGACGGCACTGCCCTTACCCTCAAACTCGATTACCCGAATGAACCCCTGACAATCTTCGCCATTTTTCGTCGCATTGACGAAAAGTTTGATCCCGCCCTCGGTTTTGTTTCCCGCACCGGAGTCATGTATTTGGATGTCGTCGCTTGGCACGACATTTTTTCAGAAGAGGGATACTTCCGCATCATCGAACCGTGGCTGGAAATCGAGGCAACGACCGATCTCGATTTAAACCTGCTCGATTACGGTTTGCTTCCTGGATTTTTCGCTGAATCCCGCTCGGGTGATTTCGCCAACCTATGGGTGGGTTTTCATCGTGAAACCTATGTCGAAGCTTGGGACATTCGCCCTGGCATCACCATTCCGGTAGGCGTGCAACGTTGGACGGATTTCCAGATCGAAATTGGCACATCCCGCGCCCGTACTTTTGACACCTATATCCAATGGCGGCACGGCGGTTATATCAACGGACATTCCGACCGTCTCGACTTCAACGTCGGTTACCGCCCCAACGCATCCCTATCGTTGGAAGTCCGAACAGGGTGGCGCGACATCCGGTTGCCCGGTGGCGACTTTAAAGTTTACATCGACAGCGCCCGGCTCAGCTACACCTACAGCCCCGACCTGCAATTCAGCCTGCTGGGACAATATGATAATTTGTCCGAATCATTGGGCGTAAATTTTCGCATCAAGTGGTCGCCTCAACCCGGCAATGATTTCTATCTCGTGCTGAACCAAGGCTACGACACCACCAGTGAAAAAATTCGGCCCACCCAGGGCGACGCATCGATCAAAGGCACCTGGACATTGCGTTTCTGATCAGAGCAGATTGTTTTACCGCGGATTTTTGCGGATTCAGCGGATAATGATCCGAAGGTAGGATCGGTTATCTTTAACCGATCTTGGCAAACAAAATTACACTAGAGCAGGTTAAGTTTTTCTGTAGCCGCACTTGAGCCGCAGGCAAAAACGTGGTGCGTGGGCGGCCACGTTGTCGCTCTGCTCCAACGCGGCTACTCTTTTACTGAATATGCTCTGGCCGCAAAAAGGCACAAATAGGGCGGTTAAGGATAATCGCCCCTACCCTTCTACATTCCCATCCGTGCCAAGCCGTGAAATCCGCGTAAAATTATTCATTCCCCCGCAATCGGAACCTTGAAATGCAGCAGGAACTTCTCGGTAAAATATGCCCGTGGCACCCATTGATCGAGCGGCCACACCTCGGTCGGTTGCACTTTGCTTTCCGCCAGTTCCTCGCGCCACAGCGTGCCCTTGAAATACAACACGCCACTACCGGGTGAGCCAGCACTACCCGGTTGCAACAGTGGGCGAGCCCAACTGAGAAATGTCGGTAATGCCGCCACTGCGCGGCCGGTCACATAATCAAACTTCTCGTTGATCGATTCCGCTCGCACGGGCAAACCGCGCACATTGGTCAAGCCGAGTTCCTCAATCATGGCATCAACCGCTTTGATCTTTTTTACAACCGAATCAATCAGCGCAAATCGACACTCCGGATAGACAATCGCCAACGCTAATCCCGGAAACCCACCTCCCGTGCCAATATCCGCAAACTTCGCTCCCGCAGTCGGACGAAGCACTTTGGTCATCGTCAGCGAATGCAGCAAGTGCCGCTCCTCGAGATTCTCCGCATCCTTGCGCGAGATCAGATTGAGCCGCTCATTCCACAACTTCACCAACCCAGCCAAGCGCCCGAGTTGCACGACGGTAGCTTCCGGCAATTCCGGAAAATACTCCCGCACCAGCGGCAACTCCATGGGGAAACTTGTTTGATCCATTCCATAACTCACTGCTTCCTTCCTCTCACCGCAATTGCATTTCCACGGTGTTTACCTCCATTCAAATATTTTATGGGCCTGCCGGCCTAGATGCGACCACTTGACAAATTCTCTACTTCACTAACTTCTCGATTAAGTGATTACCCGTGTCCGCAAGTTTATCGCTTTGATGCTACTGACCCTCTGGTTGCCAGTTACCCAGCATTGCGGACTTGAAGCTGCCGGAATGTGGAATTCACCCAGTGTCTGTCATGAAGCCGCGACTTGTGAAGAAAAGCCTGCCCCATCCACCTGCGGCACCGACAATTGCGAATCCATTGAAGACTGTGTTTACCGATCCAACTTCAATTTGCTGAAAATTTCAGCTCCGATTCTGAACAGGCTATCTTGCCGGAGCTGTCTGCATGACCATACACCTGAGACGATAATCGGCCCGATGATTTCTCCGGCACAGACTGATGCGCCTCCCGAACTGGCCCCGACATGGCAGTTCACCTTTCGTGCGGCTCCTACGCCGCGCTCTCCTAGTATCCCAGCTTAATCCGTTCCTGCGCGAACGGATATTCCAAGCTGATTGTGCCCTGACGCCGCCAAAGTGCGGCCCTCATGGCTTCCCTCATTTCAACATTTCCCACCCATTCCATGTCTACCTGTTTAAATTTCCTTGGCTCGCGCCAACTACTGGCTTCGTCGCTCCTGCTCTTTTCAGCAGGCACTGTCATCCATGCCGCCGACACGCCTGAGACTCCGTTTACACTCAGTCACGCACTCTCGATCGCATTGATAAAAAATCCGAGCCTGCAAGCCTATGCTTTTGAAGCTCGGATTGCAGAGGCCCGCATTCTCCAAGCCGGCATCAGGCCCAATCCTCAACTCTCCATCGAGTTTGAAAACTTTCTCGGCACCGGCGAAATGTCCGGAGTCAAAAGCCTCGAGTCCACCCTGCAACTCAGTCAGGTCATTGACCTCGATCGCACGATCTCCCGGCAAGTCGCCACCGCCCAAGGTGCCCGCGCAATCACTGAAGTTGAATACGAAATCAAACGCCTCGACGTGCTGGCCGAGGTCGCCCGCCGTTTCACCGAAGCCGTGGCCGACACCGAACGATTAAAAATTGCCCGACAAGCCCGAGAGCTGGGTGAGCAAACCGTAGCCACCGTCCAAACTCGGGTCGATGCCGCCGTGGTTTCCAATATCGAACTGCACAAGGCCCGCACCGCCCTTTTTCTGCTGCAGATTGAAGAAGAGCATGCTGAGCATGAACTGGCCTGCTGCCGCCAATCTCTCGCGGCCATCCTGGGAGAGGAAACGCCACAATTCGGCCCACCCAATGGTGATCTGTTGGTGATACCCACCGTGCCGGATTTCGAGGATCTGGCCGCGCGCCTTGAAAATAGTCCGGCCCTCAAACGTTTTGCCGTCGAGGTCCGTTGGCATGAAGCCCAAATCCGACTGGCCCAAAGTCTTCGTCGAACCGGCACGCGGTGGAACGCCGGTTTGCGTCGCGTCGAATCCACCGATAATTTTGGCTTCATCGCCGGTATTTCGATTCCGGTGGGGATGCGCGATCAGAGCCAAGGGACCATCCGTGAAGCCCGCGAACGCCGCGAGCAGCTCGGAGCCACCGCGGAGGCCGAGCGGCTCGAAATGCGGGCCACCTTGTTTGCGATGTATCAGGAAATGCTCCACGCCCACATGGTCGTCACGCTGCTGCAGCATGAAGTCATTCCCGATGCCCAAGAGATCCTGACCATGACCCAGCAGGGTTACCGTGAAGGCCGTTTTTCCCTGTTGGATTTGCTCAACGCCCAACAGTCACTCGTGGATCTCCGCGCCAAAGCGGTGGACAGCGCCACCTCCTTTCATCTCCACATCGTCGAAATCGAACGCCTGATCGGTGCACCGCTCCAAGACTCCTCCACTAATTCCTAGCCCAACATTATCCCCAACACATGAAACTCACTTTAACCATTCTTGCCCTCCTCGCCTTTGGTGGCAGCGCGGCGTATTACCTCAACGCCACTGATCACGCCGGGCATTCAGCAACTTCGGATTCCGCGGGGGGGGACGAACATGGTGATCACGACGATCATGCCGAAGCAGTCCCTAAAGGTCCGCATGGCGGACGCCTCCTCACCGAAGACAAATTCGCCCTTGAGCTCGCCATCTATGAGCAGGGCGTCCCGCCCGAATTCCGGGCATGGTTCTCGCTAGCCGATCAGCCAATTGATTCCGACAGCGTAAAACTCTCAGTCGTCCTGCAACGTCCGGGCGGTGTTGTCGACACGATTACCTTCAGTCCCGAAGGCAGCTACGCCAGAGGTAATTCCGAGATCTACGAACCGCATTCATTCTCTTACCGCATCTTGGCCGAACACGCCGGGCGCACCTACCAATGGGCTTTTGACGCTCCGGAAATGCAAACAACCATCAGCGCGGCGGCCGCGGAACGCGCCGGAGTGGTCCTCGAATTTGCCGGACCCGCGACCATGCGTGAAACCCTCGCAGTCTATGGCCAAATCAAACTCAACGCCAATCGGGTGGCTCGCGCCGCACCCCGTTTCGGTGGCATTGTGCGAGAAGCCCGCAAGGCACTCGGCGATTCGGTCGAGGCCGGAGAAGTCGTCGCAATTGTGGAGACCAACCAGTCACTCGTCGCCATTGAGGTAAAGGCACCCATCGCGGGCATCATTGTGGATCGCAACATCAACGTCGGTGAGTCTGTCACTGACGGCGCCGCCCTCTACACCATCGCCGACCTGGCCGACGTTTGGGTCGATCTCAATGTGCCAAAACGCGATCAAGCGCGCGTCAAGCTCGGTCAAGTCACCTCCATCCTGGCCGACGATGGCGGACCCGCTGCGGTCGGGCAGATCTCGTGGATATCCCCCATTAGTTCAGCCGAGGCGCAAACGCTCGTCGCCCGGGTGGTGCTCGACAACACCGACCGCCGCTGGCGACCCGGACTTTTCGTTAAAGCCGAAGTCACCGTGAGTGAGTCCGTCGCCGCGGTCGCGGTAAGAGAATCTGCGCTGCAAACGCTCTTCGATTTCAACGTCGTATTCACCCAACACGGCGACGTTTACCAAGCTCGCCCGCTCGAACTCGGGCGCCACGCCCAAGGTTTCGTGGAAGTGCTCCAAGGCCTGCATGCCGGTGAAAGCTACGTTACCGAAAACAGCTTTCTCATCAAAGCCGATATCGGGAAGTCCAGTGCATCACACGACCATTAAGGAAACACTTTCATGCTCGAAAATCTCATTCATGCCTCCATCCGCCATCGCTGGCTTGTCCTGATTATCACCCTTGGGATGTGTTCACTCGGGGTTTACAATTATCAACGTCTGCCCATCGACGCGGTGCCCGACATCACCAATGTTCAGGTGCAGATCAACACCGAATCCCCCGGCTTCTCCCCACTCGAATCCGAGCAACGGGTCACCTATGCCGTCGAAACCGCGATGGCCGGTCTGCCCAACCTCGACTACACGCGTTCGCTCTCA
Source organism: Opitutaceae bacterium UBA3033 (assembly GCA_002367815.1). GTDB lineage: Bacteria > Verrucomicrobiota > Verrucomicrobiia > Opitutales > Opitutaceae > Cephaloticoccus. The sequence goes on from DFDG01000123.1 coordinate 25,831, forward strand.
CGTTACGGTCTGTCTCAGGTGACGGTGGTATTCAAAGACGGTACCGATATCTACTTTGCCCGACAACTCGTCAATGAACGCATCCAGGAAGTGAAATCCCAACTCCCTCAGGGGATAGAACCTTCGATGGGACCGATTTCCACCGGCCTCGGTGAGATCTACATGTTCACGGTTGAGCCGGAAATCGGCGCAACAAAAGCCGATGGCACCCGTTACACGCCCACCGATTTGCGCGAGATTCAGGACTGGGTCGTCAGACCGCAATTACGCAATCTAACGGGGGTGACGGAGGTCAACACCATCGGTGGACTCGTGAAGCAATTCCATGTCACCCCCTATCCTGATCGACTCCTCGCCTACAATATGACCCTGCACGAGGTGATGGATGCCCTCGCCCGCAACAATGCCAATGTGGGGGCGGGTTATATCGAGCGCTTCGGAGAGCAATATCTCATTCGCGTGCCGGGTCAGGTGGCCAACCTGATGGAGATTGAAAACATCGTTATCGCCCGACGCAGTGGCCAACCGGTGCGTATCCGAGACGTAGCAGAGGTGATCATGGGCGAGGAACTGAGAACCGGAGCGGCCACTGAGAATAGCGCGGAAGTGGTGCTCGGCACCGTCTTCATGTTGATCGGAGAAAACTCCCGTGATGTCTCCACCCGCGTCGCCGAAAAACTCGAAGTCGTGAATCGCAGTCTCCCCAGCGGCGTAGTGGCCAAGACGGTATACAATCGCACCGATCTCGTCGACCGAACCATTGCCACGGTGCAAAAAAACCTGCTCGAAGGTGCACTCCTCGTCATCGCCATTCTCTTCCTTTTGCTCGGCAATATTCGCGCCGCCATCATTACTGCCGCTGTCATCCCAATCGCGATGCTCTTCACCATCACGGGCATGGTGACCAATCGGGTTTCGGGCAATCTCATGAGTCTCGGTGCGCTCGATTTTGGTCTGATCGTCGATGGCGCGATTATTATCATTGAAAATTGCCTGCGCCGATTTGGTCGCGAACAACACCGCCTCAAGCGACTGCTGACCAAACCGGAACGATTTACCCTCGCTGCCGGCGCCACCGCCGAAGTCATCAAACCTTCGATCTTTGGCGTGTTCATCATCACGGTCGTTTACATCCCGATCTTCGCTCTATCCGGCGTGGAAGGAAAAATGTTTCACCCCATGGCATTCACAGTCGTAACCGCCCTGATTGGTTCGATGATACTTTCGCTCACTTTCGTTCCGGCCGCAGTGGCGATCTTTGTCAGTGGTAAAGTTTCCGAGCAGGACAACATTGCCATCCGGGGAGCCAAGTCACTCTATCGACCCATCCTCCGATTCGCAATGTCGGTGCGTCCGGCCGCTGCTGTTGCGGCGGTCTTGTTGGTCATACTTGCAGGGCTAGCTTCTACGAAAATGGGCCGCGAGTTTATCCCCAGTCTCGATGAAGGGGACATTGCCATGCACGCGTTGCGCATTCCCGGCACCAGCCTGAAACAAGCTTTGAAAATGCAGAACGAAGTGGAGGCCGCGATGCTGGCTTTCCCGGAAGTGGAGCGAGTGTTCGCCAAACTGGGCACGGCCGAGGTCGCCACCGACCCGATGCCGCCCAGTGTCGCCGATACCTATATCATGCTGAAACCGCGTGCCCGGTGGCCTGATCCCAAGCGCAGCAAAGCCAATCTGGTCGCAGCCATGGAAGCAGTTGCCACCCAAGTTCCCGGTAATAATTACGAATTCACTCAGCCGATCGAAATGCGGTTCAACGAGCTCATCTCCGGCGTGCGTTCCGATGTCGCTGTTAAAGTCTACGGCGACGATCTGGAAATTATGACCACAACCGCGGAACAGATCGAAGCCGTGCTAAAAGGCATCCCCGGCGCCTCCGATGTGAAGGTCGAACAAACCACGGGCTTGCCAATTCTCACCGTGCAGTTGGATCGCGAGGCGATTGCCCGCTACGGACTCTCTGTCGCCGAAGTGCAGGAAATCATTTCCACGGCAATTGGCGGCACTGCCGTCGGGCAAGTTTTCGAAGGCGACCGCCGTTTCGATATTGTCGTGCGTTGGCCGGAAAATCTTCGCACTGATTTCAACGCCCTGCTGGAGCTTCCTGTGCCCTTACCCGCCCTCCATGAGGGTGAAGCCCAAGTATTGCCGGACAAATTGAGGGCCGACGATCAATTCACCGATGCACTGGCTAGGTCGTTCATCCCGCTACGTGAAGTGGCCACGATTAATATCGCTCTGGGGCCAAACCAAATCAGTCGCGAAAACGGCAAGCGGCGAGTCGTCGTGACGGCCAATGTGCGAGGCCGTGATCTCGGCGGATTTGTAACTGAAGCCCAGCAAAGCGTGCGCGACCGAATCAAGGTGCCCGCTGGCTATTGGCTCGAATACGGCGGCACGTTTGAACAGCTCATCTCCGCCAGCAAACGACTGCAAATTGTCGTGCCGGGTGCACTCATTTTGATCTTCGGGCTCCTCTTCATGAGTTTTGGCAACGTCAAGGATGCCTTGCTCGTATTCACCGGCGTGCCCCTCGCCCTGACTGGTGGCATCGCCGCTCTCTGGTCGCGTGATATCCCACTCTCGATCTCCGCAGGAGTCGGCTTCATTGCCCTCTCCGGTGTCGCGGTGCTCAATGGTCTCGTGATGATCTCGTTCATTCGCGCCCTCCGTGAAGAGGGAAAACCGATCGACCATGCCGTGGAGGATGGTTGCCTCACCCGTCTGCGGCCTGTGCTCATGACCGCGCTGGTCGCCAGTCTCGGGTTTGTGCCAATGGCCCTCGCCACCGGCGCAGGGGCAGAAGTGCAACGTCCGCTCGCTACCGTCGTCATCGGCGGCATCATCAGTTCTACATTGCTCACGCTCGTGGTGCTGCCCGCACTCTATCGCATGGTGCATCGCGAAGGTGACATTCTAGAAACTGAGGACTAAGTAATGATTCGAAATGAGGAGCTCCAATCAGGAATTCTGGGAAAAACGTTACTTGGATAAAACCACGCCATGGGATTTTCGCGGCGTGCCACCAATTCTCACTACCTATCTGCAACGCGATCATACCCCGGGTTCTGTGCTTATTCCGGGATGCGGATTAGGTTATGAGGTAACGGCGTTTCATGCCGCCCGATGGCAAACGTTGGCTTTCGACTTTTCTCCCGCTGCGGTTGAACAAGCAAAAGAGAAACTCGGCCCTTTGGCTCATCTGGTCAGGCATGCTGATTTCTTCGCCGATGAATTGGGAGGTTCCTACGATATCATCTATGAGCGCACATTTCTTTGCGCTCTCGCCCCAAAACTTTGGCCAAATTATGTCGAACGAATTCGTCAACTCCTCCGTCCCGGCGGAGTTTTGGCCGGTTTATTTTTTTATGGTGAGGAAGAAGATGGACCACCCAACCCCCTCGCCAACCTCACCATGGCTAGAAATCTTTTCACTGGATTTGAACTGATCGTGGACGAACCGATTCCGGCAACCGATTCACTTCCTTTGTTCGCCAACCGCGAACGCTGGCAGGAATGGCGGTATCTGGGGAAGTAAATTCCAGTAAGAGATCGAATCACTTTCGCGTCATCTGTAGGACGGGATCGCTGATCCCGTCCCGAATCAATTAACGTGTGCGAAGGCGGGGGCAACGACCCCGCCCTACATTTCAATCCCCCACTCGCGAAAAGCGCGGCACTTTTCGGCCATCGATTTCAACGGTTTCCAGAAACATCGCTGCTGGTCGCACCCAGCGGCCACGTTCTCCATCGAGCGCGTCATAGACCACCATCGGTTCCAAAGTTTCCGAATGCCGCGCCAATCCAATGACGCGATAGTCATTGCCCTTGTAGTGGTGGTATAGCCCCGGGCTCGGCTCAGAAGGTAAAGGCGACAAATCACGCATGCCTTGAGCACACCACTTTGACCTCTGGGTTGCAAACCGGCGTTTCCCGAGTTTGTGTCTCTATTTCCCAACACCGATGTCCACTGCTTCCATTCCTGTCACTGTCCTCACCGGCTTCCTCGGCGCCGGCAAAACCACGCTGCTCAACCGCATTCTCACCGAGCAACACGGCAAGAAAATCGCCGTCATTGAAAACGAATTTGGCGAGGTCGGCGTGGACAACCAGCTGGTCATCCAAAGCGACGAGGAAATTTTTGAGATGAACAACGGCTGCATTTGCTGCACCGTCCGCGGCGACCTCATCCGCATCCTCGGCCGCCTGCTCAAGCGCAAGGACCGGCTTGACGCCATCCTTATCGAGACCACCGGCATGGCCAATCCCGCTCCGGTCGCGCAGACCTTTTTCACCGACGACGAAATGAAGACCCGCTTCCGGCTCGATGCCATCGTGACCGTCGTCGACACCAAACACATTCTCCAGCATCTCGACCGCGAGGACGAAGCCCAGAAGCAGGTCGCGTTTGCCGACGTCATTCTACTCAACAAAACCGACCTCGTTACTCCGGCTGAGTTGGTCGCACTTGAACAGCGCATCCAAGGCATGAATGCCATGGCCAAAATCCATCGCACGCAAAACTGCGACATTGCGCTCAGCCATGTGCTTGATGTCGGTGGCTTCAATCTCTCACGCGCCACCGAACTCGACCCGCAGTTCCTCGACCAGGAATATCCTTTTGAATGGGCTGGTGCTTATCCCCTGCCCATTGGCACCCACCAATTGGTGATCGGCCACACCGATGAAGATCACGAGCACAGTCATGAAGGTTGTGATCACGACCATCACCATGGCGGCAATGCAAACGAACTCGACGTAGTGATCATGCGTGTAGCCGGGGTCGCCGACTCCGGACAACCGGGTTCAACGAACCCGGCTACAGCCGCCGCCATCGAACAGGCTGTGTCCGTTTTTGGTGATTGGGAAACCCGTCTCAAAGAGGGCGACGCCGTCGTCCCCGGGGCAACGCTCAACCGCCTGATCCTCAGCGAGGGTAATGGCAAATATTCTCTGACGATCTCCGAACCCGGCCACCATCTTGTCTTCGAAGCGTGTGGTGATCACCCGCTGCATATCCATGTAGCGGGAGAAACCGTGAAACCGGATTGGCAGCAGGACTTCCATATCGCGCACACGCATAATGATGCCGTGACATCGGTCGGCATCAGCGTGCCGGGTGATCTCGATAGCAAACGTCTCAACGACTGGATCAGCGAACTCCTCCGAGTCAAAGGTGGCGACATCTACCGCATGAAGGGTGTGCTCGCGGTCAAAGGCAGCAACAAACGCCTCGTCTTCCAAGGCGTGCACATGCTCTTCGATGCTAAATTCGAGGGCGAATGGACCGCCACCGCACCCCGCCAGAACACGCTCGTATTCATTGGCCGCAATCTCGACCGCATTGCGCTGAACGAAGCTTTTAAAACCTGCCTAGCTTGAACCTGCCCGGCAGGCCAATCAGGTGACCTGTGCGCCTAACGCAGGGCAAAGGTGAAGTTCGGCCTACTGCAATCAGGATAGGGTCTATTTTTACTTAAAATTCACAGATGTCTCCCGACTCGCAATGCAGTACCTTGTCCGTTTTTGTATCAGGCAATGAGCATGCGCCCCGGGAGAAATCAGGATACCCCCAGTCCAGTAATCCCCCTTGAACAAAAAGTTCATGCGGAGCTCGTGCGCTCCGCTTATGAGGACTCCCTCTATGGTGGCGGTGTAGCCGCGATCGTCGTGTTGGTCTATGGGTTTGCCATGATGTCCGCGGCGCCACCTCTCACCGTCCTAGTCTGGATGATCGGCGCCTTCTCGTGTAATGTAATGCGTCTGACGATGCGATGGCTCTTCTTCCGCCAACCCATGCGTACCGATCATCTGCGCCGATGGTCATGGTCATTTTCGGGTCTGAGCGGATTGACCGGACTCAGCTGGGGCATAGCCGCATGGATGTTTTTCACCGTCGAGAGTTTCGGCTACCGCTTGCTCACGGTATTGGTGCTGGCCGGATTGACGACTGGGGCCGCACGTCTGCTGGCCCCAATTTTCCTGGCCAATCTGGCTTATTTTTACTGCTCGATCATTCCGTTTATGGCCGCCCTCTTCACGGTCGATACATTGCGGAGTCCTGCCCTCGCTGTCATCTGTTTGGCTTATATCGGCTACACGACAGTCGCCGCCCGGCAACAATTACGGGGTCTGCAACGTTCCATTCGCCTTGGTTACGAAAACATCGAACTGGTCGATTCTCTCGGCTTGGCCAAGGAAAGCACCGATCAACTCAACCGTGGTCTTTCGGCTGAGATATCCAGGAGGGAAATTGTCGAAACCGAACTCCGCGGAGCCACTACCCAAGCAGAAGCAGCGAGCCGCGCAAAGAGCGAATTTCTCGCCACCATGAGTCACGAGATTCGCACCCCCATGAATGGGATCCTCGGCATGCTCCACATCGTGAGGGACACGCCGCTGACCGATGAACAACGCGACCAACTCGATACGGCAGCGCATTCCGCCGACATGCTGCTTGAAGTCATCGACGACATTCTGGATCTGTCCAAAATTGAGGCAGGACGCCTCGAACTTGAACATATCGCATTTGCGCCCGAGCAGACCATCCGTTCGGTCATTGATCTGTTCCGTGCGCGCACCAACGCAAAGTGCATCGCGTTGCACATGGAGTTCGATCCACAAATCCCGCGCGCCTTGATTGGTGATCCCACCCATCTCCGTCAGGTGCTCTTCAATCTGCTGGGCAACGCGATCAAGTTTACCGAACGCGGTTCAGTAACCTTGCAAGTGAAGCTGCTCCAACAGCACCAGGATTCCGGAAAGTCGGATATCAGTTTTGCCGTCATCGACACCGGTATCGGGCTGGAGGCAGAAACCATCAACCGACTGTTTCAGGCGTTTTCCCAAGCGGACAGCTCAATGAGCCGGCGTTTCGGTGGCACCGGATTGGGTCTGACCATCTCGCAGAAACTGACCGAGGCCATGGGAGGTAAAATCACCGTCGAGAGTGTACATGGTGAAGGCGCCACCTTTGCATTTACACTTTCTTTTCAGCATGCAGAAGAACCAAAGGACCAGCCCCAAAATACTCACGATGAAATCCCCGGGTTCTCCATCCCCATGCTT
>DFDG01000025.1:0-2222 GCA_002367815.1 Opitutaceae bacterium UBA3033
GCTCAAATCCCGCGTCCCCGTCATGAGTATTATTCCAATTACCGTTACTATCGAAGCTACAAGAAATATTACGGCGCACAATCTTGATTCACCCGGCCCCTGTTTGGTTTAATATGTGCATCTCATGGTATGCCAATCCTTGAACAATTTTACCGTGCTGCCGCTTTCATCATTTCTTCCCGCTCATTATGATGCCACTCGCCCGATTGGATTAATCGCCGGCCAAGGTATTTACCCTCTGCTCATTGCTCAAGCCGCACGCAGTCACGGCATAGCAATCAAGCTGATTGGATTCAATGAAGAAACCATCTCAGAGTTGGTTAATTTATTCCCGGAGAAAGATCGCCGCATGCTTTTGGTTGGGCAACTCGGTAAAATGCTAAGGGCACTTGGTGACTTTGAATGCGGCTATGCGATAATGGCAGGACAGATAACCCCGCGTCGTCTCTTCAAAGGTCTGCATCCGGATATCAAGGCAGCACAGATCCTTTTTTCTCTAAAACGAAGAAACGCTGAATCGATTTTCGGCGCAATAGCCACTGAGATTGAGGCGATCGGTGTCGCCCTACTTGATGCGCGATCATTTATGGATGAGCATTTGGCGAAGAATGGTTGCATGACCAAAGGAAAATTTCCCATTCAAGGCGAATACCTTTCCCATGGCATCTCGATCGCCCGTGAATGCGCCCGACTCGATATTGGCCAAGGATGTGTCGTTCGCAAAGGCACCGTTTTGGCCGTAGAGGCATTTGAAGGCACAGATGATATGCTTCGTCGCGCTGGCGCATTCAAAACCGATGAATCCCTCTTCGTTAAGACAGTAAAGTCAGAACAGGATTTTCGCTTCGATGTGCCATGCTTTGGTATGCGCACCTTGGAAACCATGAAGGAAGCCGGTTTGGCATCAGCGGCATTGGAAGCGGAGAAGGTCATCATGATCGACAAGCCAAACGTGCTTAAACAGGCCCAAACATGGGGGATTAATTTGTTAGGATTTGTTTAAGCTCATCACCTTGCACTTCGGTGATTATTGCGGGATTATTTTCAATCATGTCTAAAGACACCGTAATCGTAACCATCAAGGGGGTCATGCCGACCACCAACGGGTGTGCCATATTTATCGGTGATAACCTCAAAACCTTCCTAATCTACGTGGATCCTGCGGTAGGTTCCGCAATCCAGATGTGCTTGGCTGGGATTAAAAAAGACCGACCCATGACTCATGATTTGATCGGCAGTATTCTCCTGGGACTAGAGGCCAAAATCGAACACGTGCTGATCAATGATACTAAAAATGGCACTTACTACGCGCGAATCACGCTTAGTATGAGTAATGAGTTGGGACGGAAAATTGTGGAGATAGATGCGCGACCCAGTGATTCGATGGTCTTGGCGTTACAGTTGAAAAGAAAAATATATGTCAGCCGTAAGGTTTATGAGAATGAAGAGGATAGAACTGAGATACTTCAACGGGTGTTAAAGCAACAGTCTGAACAATCTGAAGAAGATGCCGATTGATTATGTCATCCGATAGTTCTCGTCTACCCGATGGGATATCCGCGGGGTTGCCATTTACTGCTTTGGCACCAATGCAGGACGTCACTGATTTGCCCTTCATGAACGTGATCGCTCATTATGGAGCTCCGGATTTTTTCTTCACCGAGTTTTTTAGAGTGCACGCAACCTCCCGTTTAGAAAAGCACATCCTTCGCTCCATTGATGAAAACGCCACAGGGCGTCCAGTATTCGCACAGTTAATCGGTGAAGATATCGAGCAACTGACCAGAACAGTGCAGGAATTATCAAAACACCCAGTCGCAGGTATAGACCTGAATCTCGGTTGCCCCGCACCCAAAGTTTACAAGAAAAATGTCGGCGGTGGATTGTTACGTGACCCTAGGCGGATTGACGATATTCTTGCCGCACTCAGGGAATGTTGCACCGGCCTATTCACGGTAAAAATGCGTCTGGGTTTTGAAGACACCAGGCATTTCGAAACAGTGCTAGAAAGCATCAACCGACATAATATCGATTTGCTCAGCGTGCACGGCAGGACGGTCAAAGAAATGTATCGAAGCGAAGTTCACTACGACTTTATAGCCCGAGCGGTGAATGCGGCCAACTGTCCTGTATTAGCCAATGGGAATATTACATCAGCAAGTAAAGCATCCAGCACTTTGAGAAACACCGGTTCCGCTGGAGTGAAGATCGGAAGAGCGTCG
>DFDG01000025.1:2469-9116 GCA_002367815.1 Opitutaceae bacterium UBA3033
TGATGATCGGACGTCATGCCATTCGGAATCCCTGGATATTTCGCCAATGCCGGGAGGCTTTTTCAGGGAAACCCGTCTCACGTGTCACATTAGGTGATGTGCGCGAGTATATTGAACGTCTATTTCGAGCAACGAATAGCCCGGAAATTCCCGAACGAGCCCACGTGAATAAAATGAAAAAATATCTTAACTTCGTTGGACAGAGCGTCGACCCACTTGGTGTTTTTCTTCACGATATCCGGCGGACTAACAGTGAGACTGAATTATTCAGCGTGTGTGATCATCACCTTCTTAAAGAACCCAGTCAGGAATTCATGGCTGAGCCATACGCCGGCGTGATCGCCCGGCCGAATTGCGAAACTCCTGAAACACTGGTCTGTTCTTTGTAGAATTAAATAGTGTGCAGGGGTTCAAAACCCATGCATTTACTCCAAACCGAGCTTAAGTCGACCCGCCTCAGATATCATCTGTGGAGTCCAAATTGGATCCCACACAATATGAACCTTCGCTTCCTCCACCGTAGGGAGTGCGGCAATCTTCTCTCTGGCATCCTCTGCTATTACTGGCCCCATACCGCATCCTTGTGCCGTCAGAGTCATTTTGACATCAACCCGGTGCATTTGGTTCTCCAATTGCTCTATGGCTAAATCATAAACCAAACCCAGATCGACAATATTGATGGGGATTTCCGGGTCGAAACAGGTCCTCAATGCATCCCAGATTGCAGCTTCACTGAATTCTTCCGAGGCTGCCGCTGTTTCACTTTCAGTCGCGACATAACCACCAATCGAATCAACATACTCACGTGCAATCCTAAATAGGCCCCGATCGGTGCGGACGGTAACGTTTCCACCCAAGGTTTGGGTTACAAAAACTTCCACTCCTGATGGCAGTGATATTTCTTCGCCAGATGGAATCGCGGTGGCAGGGCATGCTCGAATCAGAGTGTAGGTCATAATTTATTGGAGATGAATAGTCAGCGGGAGTCTGGCGTAAAGTCCTTGCGGATCATTGAAGGAATTCAAGGTATTCAATTCAGATTCCATGCGTCTGACGATATTTTGGTAAATACTTGATCGTGATCCACGGGATTTGAGTCGCTCCAAAAATTCAGCCAGAGCCTCACCCAGATTTTTTCTACGTGGAAATTCAGATATGCGATAGTTTTCCCTTAAACCAGCTTGGCCCACGGCATAGTCTATGGCTGTTTCCAAGCTCCCAAAATCGTCAACGAGCCCCAGTTTTTTGGCTTCTACTCCAGACCACACTCGGCCTTGTGCAATCTCCTGCACGAACGTGAGATCCAATTTACGTGATTCAGAGACTTTACCAACAAATTCATCGTAAATCCAATCCACCGAACGTTGCATGACTTCGATTTCCGCATCGGTTTTGGGTCTACTGATCGATAAGGCATCGGCGAACCGTCCGGTTTTAACCCGATCAAAGGAAATGCCCCAGTTGGAGGCCAATTCCTGAACATCGAACATCACCCCATATACTCCAATGGAACCTGTTATCGTGGTCGGTTCAGCAAAAATCCGATCAGCATAAGTTGATATCCAATAGCCACCAGAGGCAGCATACGAACCCATGGAAACGACGACCGGTTTCTCTTTCGCCGCGAGCCTCATTTCACGTTGAATCACTTCTGATGCAGAGGCACTGCCGCCAGGGCTGTTTACGCGCAAAACAATCGCCTTCACGCTGTCATCTTGACGCAAACTTCGCAGTTCCCTCGAAAAACGGTCTCCTCCCACTTGGGTCCACTCCCCTTCTCCATCCACTATATCCCCTTCGGCATACAGGACCGCAATTTTACCAGAGCCAAAATTACCCCTTCTTGGCACGATGGCCGCATAATCCAACAAGGCTATCTGTTTGAACGGATCCGTAGAGCCTTTGACCCCGGTTTCCTTCTTCAATTCATCCAAAATGACATCACGGTAAATCACTCGATCAACTAGACCAGCTTGCTTCGCTGCCTCAGCCCGAATCAAACCTTCGCGGTTTACTATATCCTGCAAGCTGGCTACCTTCAAATCACGGGACTCGGCGATATCGGACAGAATTCCGTGCCAAATATCATCCAGTAAAATTTGCAGTTGGGTTCGATTTTCCTGACTTAAGTCATCCCGAATATACGGCTCAATGGCTCCTTTGTATTTACCCACTCGAGTAACCTGGACTCCAATGCCAAATCGTTTGAACGCTTTGGCGAAAAAGACCGGCTCTGTAGCTAGACCCGGCATGACGATAACTCCATAGGGATCCAAAGCGATGTCATCCGCAACCGATGCCAAATAGTAGTCCCGGGTCGAAGCATTGTTGAGATAGGCATGAATCGGCTTCTTAGATGCTTTGAATTCCAACAGTGCTTCACGCAATTCTCGCAAAGCACCATAACCCGATCCCAAACCTTCAGGAAGCAATGAACCGGTTAACAAAAGCCCTTTGATCCTCCAATCTTTGGCGGCTTCCTGAATTGCTCTGATAGCGCTACTCAATTGCACCGTTTCAACTCCACCCCCAGTCAACGTGCCAAAATCAATTTCTGCCGGGGCATCGGCGAAATTGGTCGAAAGGTCCAGCACCAGATAAGAATCCGATTCAAATGGCACGGGGTTTTCGCCCACCGCGTTGATTACGATTAGTAAGCCGAGCAATAGGACCGATCCCGCGATAATAAAAATGATCAAAGCCGCCATGGTTCCCAACATGGACGAAATAAAGTTACGCATATGGAAAACGATGAATACATCTGGCAAATCCACCAGTAAAACCATACAGATTGTAAATCATGGGCGTTGAATTGTAAATCTAATAGCCAGCAGACAATTCGCCTCTAAAATATCTCTTCTATTTGCAAAAACCAAAGATGCGTAATGGCCCTTAAAATTGATGCATAAGTGCTCACCGCTGTCTGAAATTCGCTGCCTCACGGATGTATTATACCTGTCATACCTCAGTAATAATTGACCCATACGGTAAAATTGGCCCATTGAAATTCGCTGGCGCGCACTAGAACTCTCTATGAAATTTTTCAAATACCACGCCTTAGGTAATGATTACATTGTATTGAACCCCGCACACTTCCCCGCCTGGAAAGAACCGTCAGTCGATCAGATCAAATTAATCTGTGATCGAAATTTCGGTATTGGCTCGGATGGAATTCTATGGGGGCCCGGGCCAACCGAGGGAAGTGATTACGGTCTCCGAATATTCAATCCCGACGGATCCGAAGCCGAAAAATCGGGCAACGGATTGCGCATTTTTTCCCGATTTTTACTGGATGAGGGTCTGGTGGCGAAAGACATTTTCACTATCCAGACCCTCGGGGGTTCCGTCACCACCACCATCAAGGAAGAGGGTCATTTGATAACAGTAGCGATGGGCAAAGTAAGTTTTACCAGTAACACGATTCCGGTTTCGGGGCCTGAACGTGAGGTGATTGACGAAAAAATTGTCGTCTTGAATCGAACTTTTTATTTTAGCGCCGCAAGCATTGGCAACCCACATTGTGTGCTCCCGGTCGAAGATATTTCTCCTGCACTGGCACACCGTTATGGACCGATCATAGAGTCTCATTTAAATTTCCCCAACCGCACCAACGTGCAATTCCTAAAAGTGTTGGATCGCTCAAATATTCAAATCGAAATTTGGGAGCGAGGTGCCGGTTATACTTTGGCCTCTGGCAGTAGCTCCAGTGCATCGGCTGCTGTCGCGCACAAACTTGGTTTAGTCGATAATTCTGTTACCGTCCATATGCCAGGAGGAGCAATCGCCATCGAAATTACTGACGATTATTTCATTACTATGACAGGAACTGTGAACAAAGTAGCCGAGGGCCTCATGCATAAGGACCTGTTTGACGTAAATATCCAGCCCAAGTTCTCAGCCTGAATCTAGTGCGGATTAATACTTCACCGAGCATTCATAGGGACGAGTTATTGGATGCTTGATCTCATCACCAGAACTCAAGGCAGTAAGGGCAGAAATCACATAGTTTTCAGCCTTGGCAATATCCTTGGGGTTGGAGGAGCGAATACTGTCGATTGCACCATCGTATTTCAATAGTCCTTCTTTAGAGATGACATACATATGCGGTGTCGTTTTGGCTCCATAAATTCTCCCAATAGCTCCATCTTGATCACGAAAATACGCGGTCGGTTCAGAACTGTTTTTTTCTGCCAATCTTTGACTTCAGTCGGCGTATAATCGCCCTGTGCACCAGGCTGCCCCGAGTTGATCAGTAGCCAAACCGCGCCATCGGTAATGGTTGATTTCTGAAGCTGTGGTATATTGCCACTTTCATAGTGTTTGCGAACAAAAGGACATTCTGGGTTTACCCATTCCAAAACAACCACTTTTCCGCGATAATCCGACAGATTGTGAACTTTCCCTTCAATGTCTGTCACAGTGAAATTAGGAGCAACCTTGCCAATTTCGGGAGTGTCCGCGTATGCCGATGCGCTCAAAACAGCTGTTATCAAAGTAAGTAGACTAAGGACATGGTATTTATTTAGGGTGATACCTTAAACCATTACTTCGATTCAGGGAAAATCAAGTAGACGTCTTATTTATTGAAGTGCGGGATGACAAAAGGGATGTTCCTTCTATGCAATGAGCAGCTTGCGGCTGGTCGATCCATGGATTCAGATACCTTTAATACGCATGAGTATAAAAAGTGAACTGCAACAACTCCCGTTGTTGATAAAATGGAATGTCGTTTTACTCGGATTATTGCTGCTGACCATCACGGTTTTACTTTGGCCAGTATGGAAGCATAACCCAGACCTCTCGCATGGCCTATTCATGCCCGTATTATTTCTGTTACTTTTGCATGAATCACGTAAATCGGGAGCAAATCGTTACCTGACCTCACATCCAATAAAGACGTTTGTTACGATATTCATTCTCCTCACTGGAATAACCGCAATCTCGTCGGCCGGCTTGTTTTCAGTATCGGTAGGTTGGAATCATAGTTTAGTTTCCTTCTGTCTTACTATCGGCACGGCGGCTGTTTTCTTTGCCGGGCTATTAGTTTTATCCGACGGTGATATCAGATTCATCCCGATAAATTGGACTTCATTATTGGCCGTTGGCCTTTGGATATTATGCGCTCCCATTCCGCCAGGGACATATTCCAGATTGACCCTGAGTCTCCAACTCATGGTGACAGAACATGTGTTAACCGCACTGCACTTTCTGGGCATTGCGGCCAGTCGGCACGGCAACATCATCGAACTGGCTAATACCTCGGTCGGAGTAGCGGAAGCATGCAGCGGTGCGCGAAGCCTGATATCTTGTATTTTCGCGGGGTTATTTTTTTCCGCAACCCTGGTGCGCCGACCATGGGCTCGGGCTTTAATTGTCTTGTTGTCAGCACCCATAGCTCTGGGGATGAATTTCATTCGCTCTCTGACCCTTACCCTATTGGCGAATCGTGGCGTTGATATCACAGGAATGTGGCATGACCTGACCGGGTTTGCGGTCTTGGGGGTTACAGCTATCATACTTGGCGTTTTAGCCATTCTGTTGGAACAGGAAACGCAAACATCCGAAAACAATAATTCTACAGTAAAATCATCTAAACCTAGGATGCTTCTTCCCGTCAGTCTGAATGTGTCGATCATTCTGATCGCTTCGTTAGGTGTATTGTTTTTCGTTAACACTCGTGCGGTTAATCCAGCCAACAAAGCACCTCCTCAATTGCTGGCCGTGCTGCCGAGCACCGCAGAAGGTTGGCATGTGAAAACCAGTAACGATCTCTATCAATTCAGTGGCATTCTTGAGACTGAAAGTTTGGCCCAGCGGACTTATCTCAAGCACAGCAAAGGGGATGACATCCAACTCACCGTCTATTTGGCCTACTGGGAAGCAGGCAGATCTTCTGTCAGCCAAGTAGCGATGCACACCCCCGATGCCTGTTGGCCGGGTGCCGGCTGGGAAGTATCATCGATTGAAACTCCCCGCCAAGTATTACAACTTCCCACTCAGACCCTTCCCGTCGCCGAAGCACGTGAATTCAAGAGCGGCGGTCGTCCACAGTATGTCTGGTTTTGGCACATATATAACGGCAGGTCTATCGCCTACGAAGATCCATATTCTCCCGTCGAGCTTCTTCGGAACGCTTGGCGCTATGGTTTCACCCGCCATGCCGATCAACTTTTCGTCCGCGTATCTTCCAATCTACCGTGGGACCAATTAAAGGATGAGCCTCTGCTAAGTGAGATATTTGAAAATACCAAGCCACTTGGCCTATAAACATGCCTTTGCCAGTCACCAAACTTGAGCGAAAAATTCTGTTGGTCATCGCGTTGCTTATAATTCTTGGGTTGCTGGGTAAAGCCATCCTCTGATTATCCCCCTTTAAAATATGTGATGCCTGCGCGACACGGAGCTAATTCAACAAGGTAAAAGTGTCGTCACCCATTTCTCCCCCTGCAAACCGCATGAGCAATCAAAAAAAACCATTACAATATACTGCATACTTGGGTTGGATAATAGCAGCTATCGGTGCACTTGCCGCACTCTGGATGGGTCGACTTTATTCTACCGAACAAGCTCAAAATACCATTCTTCAACAGCAACAGATGCTGGCCGACCTCACGTTAAAAGGCCTACAGAATCAATTGGAGGCCGAA
>DFDG01000024.1 GCA_002367815.1 Opitutaceae bacterium UBA3033
GCATCGACATCGAAGTGGTCGCCCCAACAGGCGAGTTCGACTCCGTCGTAGCCCATGTCTTTGACCAGGGGAGCCAGTTCTTCGAGGGAAAGATCGGCCCATTGGCCGGTGAATAGAGTAACGGGTCTTGGCATATTCAAGCGGGGTTGAGTTTTTACCTTAAAAACAGCTGCTCTATGGTCTTTGCGGAATCTGGGACCGCGGCAAGTGCTTTGTGTGTAATGACGTGATACTGCGCTTCGCAGGCCACGCAATATTCCTCATGATTCAGGCGATGAAACGCTGTTTTTCCACTCTTGGTTGTGCTGAATTAGGACTCGATGAGGTGATCGCTTTGGCGTGGCGACATAAGATTGATGTTATTGAACTGCGCGCCTTGGGAGGAACGATTGATTTACCCGGTTATTTTTCTGATGAATTTTGCACTCCCGATAAGTTGGCGAAGCATATTCTGACGGCGGGGGTTCCGGTAACAGCGCTCGATACCTCCCTTATGCTCAATGGTTCGACCGATCTGGAATGGATGGAGACAATTGAGGCATTCCTGCCATGGGCGGAGGCTATGGGAGGAGTTGATTTGAGAGTATTTGATGGCAGCAAAACCAATGATGAAACCTCCACCACCATCATGGCCGACCGGGTGGACTGGTGGCAGCAACTACGTGCCCGGAGCGGTTGGCAAAGCGATATCATGATCGAGATCCATGACAGCTTGTTCACGGCGGCTGCGAATCTCGCGTTGATCGCAAAGGCTCCTGCCGCACGAATTTTATGGGACTCACACCACACATGGAAACGGGGGGGCGAAGATCCGGTGACCACATGGCGGGCGATTGCGACCCATGTGGTTCATATTCACGTCAAGGACAGCATCAGTATGCCATCGGCCCGGCATCCGTTTACTTATGTGTTGCCCGGAGAGGGAGAGTTTCCCACCGGGCCAATAATGGAGCTATTGGGCAAGGAATACGCCGGTGTGGTCAGTCTGGAATGGGAGAAACTCTGGCATCCCTATTTGCCGCCCTCGATGTCGCGTTGGTTACAGCCGACGAACGCGCCTGGTGGTGAAGTATTAGATTATGCGGCTTTTGGCCGCCCACAGATCGGCATTGGGACCGAGGGCCTGTTTTAGTCCGTCGGTCGCCTGGTTGAGTGCGCTCAGGGTGGAGCCATCGAGTTTGAGCGAGGCGGCCCGCATATTAGCGGCAACTTGCGCGGGGGAACGCGCCCCAAAGATTACCGAGCGAACCCCGCGCTGATGCAGGAGCCAGGCAAGCGCGACATCGGCCATGGGTTGACCGAGATCCTCGGCAATGGACCGGATGCGATCGATGGTGGCAAAAGTGAGCTTTTCCTGACCGTCTTCGTTGTGTTGAGCCATCTCCTGTTTGTTGTTGAAGTGGCGGGTGCGATTGCGGCCGACCGGAACTTCACTGGCATGAGTGAAACGTCCGGTCAGCAACCCTTGCTGCAGAGGACTGTAACAGAGAATGCCCATGTCGTTTTTTTCGCTGGCTTCGGTGATTGCAAATTCCACGGCCCGCCAAAGCAGATTGTAACAGAGCTGATTGGTGATCCAGCCCGTGCTGCTGGTGCTCAAACCCGCCAATGATTGGGGACCAAAATTGCATACGCCGAGAGCCAAAACCTTGCCCGCGTCACGCAGGCTCTCCATGGCAGCCACAATCTCATCGAGTTGATCTTCCGCTCCGAGCCAGTGAATCTGAAACAAATCTATTCGGTCCGTTTGCAGGCGTCGGAGACTGTCTTCGCATGCGGCGGTCACTGATTCCTTGGACGCCATATTTTTCCCGCTGATCTTGGTCGCTATTAGGGTGCGATCCCGGTGTCCGCGCAGTCCTCGACCAACGATTTCCTCGGAGAGACCATTGCCGTAACCCGGCGCGGTATCGATCAGGGTGATGCCGGCATCCAAAGCGGCATGGATGGTCGCAATCGACAGCACTTCATCCTGATCGCCCCACAGGGCACCGCCGGCAAAGGCCCAGGCCCCGAGAGAAAGTGGCGATATTGGATGAGGCAATTCGTTTTCGCGGCTGTTCATTTCCAAATCCAGTGAACAACACTGGGCTCGGTTGGTTCAATCAACTTATGAAAAAGTGTCCGACAAAAATGGTTACACAGGATTACTTGATGACCAATTGGGCGTCATTAATCCGGACAGTATCAATCACGCCGTCAGGGCGATTGATAGTAAGTTCACCGTCGTCATTGAGTGATGCGTGAAGAGTTTGGGTTGGCAAGTCGTTGCGTTCAGGCCACAGCCCGGCGCATACGACGTGCTCATTGCGTTTCACTTTAACCTCGGCAAACAAGTGGCTCTGTTTAGCAATTCATAATTAAGAATATCTAAGCATAAACCGTCCCTATGCTGCATATTTTCAGGAAACTGGCCCGGTGGATTCGCCGATCACTAGTTTCGAGGGTAGCATCAGATCAATGAATGCCTCGTCGGTTTCACCGGTGCTTTCCAAGATTAGTCGTGCCGCGGCCGCGCCCAGGCTGGCCGGGTCGGATCCTGCACCGGTAACGGTTGGAGTATCACTGCCTTCCGGGCGGTGCGTATCTGCCCCTGCTATGCTGACGTCTTCAGGCACCTGCCAATCGGCGCGCAGGAAAGCTCTCGCCGCTCCCTGGGCCATCAAACTATTATAAGCGACGAATGCCGTGGGGAAATCGCGCCTTTTGCTGTGTTTTATCAGGCGATGGACGGCTTCTGCACCTTCATCGCGGTCGGCTTGGGGAAGTGCGACGTGATAACGCACATCATCATTTAGGCCGGCGGCGTTGAGCGCTCCCTTGAATGCGGTAAACCGGGCCTCGTGTCGTGACATCCCCTGGTTGCCACCCAACCAACCGAAGCGACGATGGCCCAATCCATACAAGTGCTCGATCAATTGATTGAGAGCTTGGGATTCATTGCCAATGACTGAGTGGGTTAGTCCTGAATAACGGGCTGACACGGCAACTATCCGCCGTTCGTAATTTCGTAGCTCCATCAGAAACGATGGCGCCACCTCAGCAAACAGAACCACTCCTTGCAGGGTGTGACCGGCCGGGAAAAATTTGGAGATCTGTTCGGTATCAAGTTGGTCTTCTGAACCAAGAAACACCGTGGATATACCCTTGGTTTGCAGTGCGGTATGGAGTCCGTTTTGAACATGGCCGAAATAACTGCCGATCGTGCTCAGGCGCATGGGCGCGCGTAGAATAAAACCTACCGTGCGTTGACGGGCATTATCGGGCGTTGATGAAAGACGCATGCCCTTGGGGTGATAGCCTCGTTTTACCGCATGTTGCCAAATCCGATCATA
>DFDG01000114.1:0-284 GCA_002367815.1 Opitutaceae bacterium UBA3033
ACAGGAGCTGACCCACTTCACCTTGTACCCGGGCGAGGAGGTTCGATCCCCTTTGGTCGTCTTGCAGTTTTATCAGGGTGAGTCCACCCGGGCGCAAAACATCTGGCGGCGCTGGATGCTCGCCCACAACTCGCCCCGGCCCTTTGGCCGGCCACCCGAGCCCATGTCGATCTTTTGCGCCGGCGGTTTTTTTCCGGGTCTCAAGGTGAGCGAAGCCTCCGAAAAACTGTTCATCGACGTTTTGACCAAGGAGGGAGTTCAACCCGATTACTGGTGGATGGATG
>DFDG01000114.1:481-6390 GCA_002367815.1 Opitutaceae bacterium UBA3033
GATGGATGCCGGGTGGTATCCTTGCACCGATTGGATCCGGGTCGGAACTTGGGAACCTGATCCCGAGCGTTTCCCCAACGGCCTCAAGGCGATCAGCGATTATGTTCATGAGCGAAAGATGAAACTGATAGTTTGGTTTGAACCTGAACGATCTGAGCCCACGCACTGGTTGACCGTAAACCACCCGGAATGGCTCTATCAGGCCAGGAAGGGCGACGTGGTGGTGAATCTCGGCAACCCCGAAGCCTTGAACTGGATCATCAACCATTTTGACGGGCTTATCACCACCCAAGGCATCGATGTGTATCGGCAGGATTCGAACAAAAACCCGCTCGATTCCTGGCGAGCCGAAGATTCGACAGATCGGCAGGGTATCGCCGAAATCAAACATGTCTGCGGTTATTTGGCCCTCTGGGATGAACTGCAACGCCGCCATCCCGGCTTGATGATTGATTCCTGTGCCGGAGGCGGTCGCCGCAACGATCTTGAAACCTTGCGCCGCGCCCTCCCATTGCTGCGGAGCGACTACCAAACGACCACCGACGAGCCGGAATACATGCCCGGTAATCAGGCGCAGACCTACGGGCTTTCCTCTTGGATCCCTTTTTATGGCGCCGGAGTTTATTACAGTTCCGTGCGGCTGGTGGAAAATGTGCGCAGTAGTTTAAGCCCCTCATTCGGCCTTGTCGCCGATGTCCGGAAAGACGACATCGATTGGGATCTTTGGCGAAAACTGATGGGCCAGTGGCGCCAAGTGGCAGGTTGTATGTTGGGCGACTATTATCCCCTCACGCCGCACAGCATCAGCCTGGAGAACTGGATCGCGTGGCAATTCAACCGACCGGAACAGGGTGACGGTATGATCCAGGCATTCCGACGCGACGACAACCCCAGCGAGACGATGCAGGCGAAACTGCAAGGACTGGAACCGGAAGCCGTCTATTCGATTACGAACCTGGACGACGATTCCGTCATGGACATCGCCGGCCGCGAACTCACGAACGACGGCCTCAATATCGTCATCAAGGACAAACCGGGATCAGCCCTGATTTACTACCGAAAGAAATCCTAGAACTTCATCAGTAAAGGTGTAGCCACGTTGGAGCATAGCGACAACGTGGCTACACTCGTCCACGCTTGGTCCGGTTGCCTGCGGCCCCGGTCTTGTCGCACCTGGCGGCGCTCGGAACGCTTTTGGCTCAAGCGCGGCTACGGGAAAATTTAATCCGCCTTGGAACGGTTTCATGAATTCTGCGCTGCGCTGCGGGCGCGGTATTTCAGGCTAGCTCTCGTGCCAGTTTGATCAGCTCGCGCGGCACCTCGTCATAAATTTTCGCATAAGGTCGCTCGCCCACAATCAGTGGCACGAGATCGTCGGTGTAACCTTTCTTCGCGCAGGCCGCTTTATCCGGAGCATAACCGGCCCCGCCCACCAAGCTGACGACCCAGGTGTGTTCGTGCGGGCTGTTTTTCAAAACCGGGGCCTGCAAACTGTGAAACACTTCCAGTCCGACCCCAAGCAGCGCCACCGGTCCGATGCGCAGACCTTGCACGGCCACGGGGGGATTCGGCCCATGCCCACCTTTGAATCCTGCCAACACGACCCGCAGACCTTCCAAGCGAGCCAGGTTGAGCCCGTTTGTTTCCAACGGTGGTTGGCCCACGTTGGTGATATCGGTAACCCCGGGGGTCTTGAAAATATCCTCCAATTGCGCGATGCGTTTTTGCACCCACGTTTTGGTCCAGGGCTGGCGCGAAAACTTTACCTCCCGCTGCAGCCCTTGCACGCCATCGACCGCGATCGGCTGCGCCGCCTTTAATCCCTGCTTGATCGCATTCGTATATTTTTTGGTCAACACCCGCAGCCCGAGTGCAGTCTCGGTCGGAGCACGGTGCACCACCGGCGGATTGATGTCGCCCATTGCACCCGGCAGAAAAATAGCCGTCGAGCCCGGGTAGGCCTTTTCAATCGCCCGGGAGGCGAGGCCGACAAAATCCCCGTGCACATCAAAAGTCTGTTCGCTGCCGACCACCGCGTGGCAGCCGAAGTGATGCAGCACTCCGAAAAGTTTTCCTTCCACATAGGCCGCCAACACTCGCAGCGTCGGGTCGGTATCCTGGGGGCGGGCCGGTCGGAAATTCGGATCAAGCCGCACCTCAATGGGATCAAACATCCACCCGCCCTTGTCGGTCTCGCGATTCATTGCAATACCCTCACAAGGCACTTCGGCATAACGCCATTCCACTTTGGATTGGGCGGCCAGCGCTTTCGCGGCGGCTTCGGCAATCCGGGTCGGCAAGGTTTCCAGATACATCGCATCCGTTTCGCCCCAGCCCAAAATGCCCCCCACGGTCGGTCCGCTATGCGTATGAGTCACCGTGACAAAAACTTCCTCCGGCTTTCCGCCAATCCGCAGTGCGACCACTGCGCGAATCTTGCGTGCAAGCAACAATGGCGTGAAGCACAGATCCAAATTGATCAGCACCGTGCGGCGTTTACCCTCGGTGATAACCATCGCACGCGCCGATAGGGGCGCGGTGATCTTTAGCGCGGCACGATTGCGATACGGACCATAGCCAGTGAGCTGAACGCCCAATCGCGGTGTAATGTCGGACTGGGCGAAGCCTGCTTTCATCCGCGCACGGCCGGGGCCGATGGGCCATCGCGGCGCTCAAGATCGCGCAACTCGTCGATGTTGGCTTCCACTTTCAGTATAATCTCCGCGATGCGCTCGACCATGGGCTCATTGGGCTCGACCATGTCAAAGCCAGTCTCGAGTGCATTATCCACCCGCCAGCGGGTGTTGGGCAGAGGCAGATGGCGGTAGTCAACGCCGGCTGCTTCCAAGGTGGACAACCATGATACCCGTGGTCCGGCGTAGTCCTGCCAATGCAAACGAGGCCAATCGGATATGGGCGACGGCACATAGCCAATGGTGTTGAACCCCTCGGCTTTGAGCGCAGCGGAAAACGTGTCGCGCGTAATCCCCGCAGCGGCTGAGTCGAGCGTGAAAGACAGCAGATGGAATGACGGTTTCACCCCGGCCCCATAGTTGGGCAGTTTGAGAAATTTTCCATCCACCAGATGGGCGCGCAGCAGGTCGACGTGGCGGCGGCGCGAGGCGAGTTCCGCGTCGATTTTTTTGAATTGCTCGGTGAGGAGCACGGCGTTGAACGGTGCCACGCGATAAGTGTATACCAGCGAATCGCAATAGGGTTTGAGTTCTGCCGGCATGCCACCGTCCGTCGCCCGGCCCATGTGCTGGCCGATCATGGCGCCCTTCCAATAGACGCTTTCATGTGGCGTCACCATGTAGCCGGACTCAGTCGTCGCGAGTAACTTGCCGCCCATGCAGGAGAACCCGGCGGCATCACCCACGGTGCCGACCTTCTGGCCGTCGATCTCTGCGCCATGAGCCTGACTGCCGTCTTCGATCAGCATGAGCTTATGTTTATCCGCAATGGCCCGCAGTCGTTTCAGTTTCGCCGGTTGACCAAAAAGATGCACGGCGAGAATTGCCCTCGTGCGGGGCGTGATCGCGGCCTCGATGAGTTCCGGATCAATCAGACCGGTGTCGCGCTCGACATCGACGAATACCGGAATCGCATTCTGGTGCAGAATGCAGGAAATCGAGGCACCCCAAGTGTAAGGCGTGGTGATCACTTCGTCGCCGCAGCAAATCTCCAAACCGGCCAAGGCTGATTGCAGCGCGGCATGACCGGAACTCGTGGCCAGCACGTGTCGACCGCCATGGTATTGCGAGATTACTTCCTCGGCCTCCCCAATCTCCGGCACATGTTTGCGGCCCACGCCGAAAGTTTTCCCGGCGCGCAGCATCTCCGCGGTGCGCTCGATGGCGCGATCGGTGAAAACGGGGAATTTCGGGTAGGAAATCTTCCCCACGGGGGTGCCGCCCAAGAGAGCGAGTTTCGATGTGGCTGGGGCGATGGTTGAGCTCATGGGAAAAAGACTATCAGAAAACGAACCGGTGAGGAATGGCCAAGCTTACGAAGCCATGGCCAAAATTACGCATTCGGGTGCCAGCCATCAGCCAGCGTAAAATGGCGGGGATCGACCGGATCGGTCAAATTTCGATATCGCGGACCGCGCGTCCAATGCGCCTTGCCATCAAACAGAGTTTTGAAACGCGGCGGAATATCCGCCGCAAACTCCGGTGACATTTCACGCCCACCCCAATAGGGAAACATCGTGCCGCCATAACCACCGATGATGATCACCCGTTCCTTGTCACTGCGGATTTGGCCGGTGCCATGGATCAAGGTCTCGGCAAAAAGCAAGGTCGAGCCGGCGGGTGCGATCACCTGATGAATCAAAGAACGATCTTCATAAGCCCGGGCGACCATGTCCTCCACCGGCAAGTCGATCTTATGGCTGCCCGCCACGACCACCGTGCCCCCGTCATCCGGCCCCAGATCCGTCAGGTTCGAGAGGGTTTTGACGAAACAACAATGGAACAACCCGTGCTTCACGTGACTGCCGTAGGGCACATCGATCCCGTTGTGAAAATCGAATTTTGCGGGTTCGCCGGGCACGTAGTTCGGATGGCGCGAATTGATGTGCGCATTGAATTCCACAATACGCGCTTCGCCCCCCATGACTTCCTCAGCCATTCCCACCAATCGGGGATGTGTCACGTAGGCCGTGAATAAGGGATCAGCGGCGCGCAAATCACTAATGAACACATGATGTGGATGATCCATCCGGAATGTCGCCTCATCCAATCGCGGTTCGTATCCGGGGGCACGACTCCGAATATCACGTTTGGTTCGTTGCATGGCCTCCTTCAATGCATCGCACTCCTCCCCGCTGAGCACATCTGGCGCCACCACGTAGCCATTCACATCAAAATGATAACGCTGCGCCGGAGTCAGCGCGGGAAACGGACGCTCAAAAGACGGTTCCATGGAAGAATTGGGATAATAGAAGAGGCGAAAGCGAAGGGCGAAACCTAGTTCGCTGTTTTCGCTAAGAACAATGCAATTATTACAAAGATTTGCTGCGCCACATTCTGGGCGATTTTCCCGTCACTCGTTTGAACGCTCGGCTGAAAGCAAACGGGTCGGCAAAGTGCAATTCCAACGCCACTGACTTCACACTTGCATCAGGTTCCTTCAGCATCTCTTGCGATTTCGCGATCCGTTCGGCCAGGATAAATCGACCCAGGGGAATACCCGTCTCCGCTCGAAACAAACCCGTCAAATAATTCGGCGAAACGTGCACTGCTCGCGCCACATCCACGAGGGCCAAGGGCTGATCGATCTGTGCCCGCACAAACTCAACCGCCCGCCGCACCAATTGAACCCGGGTATCAAGCTGGGCTTCGCCACCATCAAGCACTCGTCGATAGAGCGCCAGGGCCAGGGTCAGCATCCCTTCGCGCACGATGTCCAGTTCGGGTGGCTTTTTCTGCGCGGCCATGATCCGCAACCAACCCAGCCGTTTTTCCGCCTCAGCAGGCAATGCCCCCAGACTCATTTGGTAATCAAAGGCAAACCCACCTTTTCGAGTGTATCGCGTGATATGAAGCTTCGGCTCCTGCGGGTGCAAACTCCACCACGCCAACCGATAACTTTCACCCGGCCGGACAAAGGCTTCCGCGTGGGCATGCCCCGCCGGGCACACCACAAGATCTCCGGTCTGCAGCACGGCCGCAACATGATCCAAACTGAACCGGCAGCGCCCCTCGATCAACAAACACAGTTCCGCATGTTCATGGGCATGATCGTCGTCATACAACGCCGGCAGGAACTTCGACCGGCCATGAATGGCATGAGGACGAGCACCAGCCCAAGGTCCCAACAAATGGGATTTGTCCAAACGGCCAATCGCCGTCACCAATTCGTTACCTATGAAATTAGTAAGAGACACGGAAGTCGCGCTAGACAAT
>DFDG01000100.1 GCA_002367815.1 Opitutaceae bacterium UBA3033
CAACCAGCGAAGTCAGACCAGATCCAGTCGTAGTCGTTTTGATTGAAGCTCTCTTCGAGATACTCCATTTCCAAATTAACCTTAACCTTGCCGCTCTCGAAAGGAATCATCGTGAGGGAGGGGGTAATGTTGATGTTCTTGCGGAACTCATAACGACGCTCGCCCTGGGTGTCTTCCCAAGCGCCAACCACGCGGAAGGCTGCATTCTTGGAGAGCACAGCATTGTGATCAATCACCAGCTTTTGGCCGGAATTGTCATTCAACTGGTAGCTGAAGGTCGTGGGGATCTTCGAGAACTGAGGGCGCTTGGTGATGTAGTTGATCACACCGCCGGGATAGCCCTGACCGAAGAACACCGAAGCGGGACCCTTCACGATTTCCACCCGATCAACGTTGTCGAGATTGTAGGAAATGTAACGGAACACGCCATTGCGCATCAGCACGTTGACCGCGAAGCCACGCAGCGTGAAGGCGCCCTGGGGGGTCGCTTCATTGGCGGGACGACGCATCGCGAAGCGATTGTCACCGGAGGCTGCAGCGGTGTAACGGAAGATGTCCGTCAAAGAGCGTGCATTGGTGTCATCGAGGAAGTCGCGAGAAATAACCGAGATGTTCAAGGGGACTTTCTGAATCTCCATGCCGATACGGGTAGCCGTGGCGGAATTGGTTTTCAGGTAGCCGTAATCCTTATCTTCGGAGACTTCGAACGCGCCGAGGGTTTCTACGCCTTCATCGGTATCGAGGCTAGGGGCTGATTGGTCGGCTGCTGCCTGGGCCCGGACGGGCACGGTGGCAACCGCGAACAGTGCAGCCAAACAGGTTGCCAAGGTAATCTTGGCCCTGTGCTTGGTATAGCTAGTTACTGGTTTCATTTGTTTTCTTAGGGGGTGGTTTGTAGTTACCGGTTTTTGGGACCGGTTTGGTTTTTGTCGGTTTATGACCGGTCAAAAGTAATAAAATTGGCATTTTATAATACCCGTTTCACGGAAGCAGACTCTGGCACAATCGGTCAGCAACCTTAGTTGCACTGACGATTTGCGAGGACTGCTCTGCCGTAATACGGAATCACATAGGCGTGAAAATAACACCCTATGCCCGTGAGTTAATTAAACAGTAGCGGGTAGGCCAAATACGCTTTGGTCGGGCGGGTTTCTGTTAGGCTTGGTTTCAAATATGGGGGTGGTTTGTCTCCGAACTGATTTGGGGTCAGTTCAAATGCAAGGTCATCCAAAAAGTAGGAAAGGGGGCATTGCAAGCCCTCTAATTATGAATATTCATCAACTTTCCGGGCCTTTAGGCATTAGCGATAAAGTTTGGCGCTACTGTGATCCCAATACGACCGATAATTTGGGGATTTTCAATCCGCCAAATAAGGTGATCAACCACCTTTCTGACCAAGGTTGGCAAGTTAATGTCCAGGGCTGGTGGAAGGTGATCTAAATTGTGATATATAACAGGGTTATAGTTTCCAAGGATAGCCTCATAGTCGCGTTCCGGCTGCAATCCGGCTGATCTCATGGCCCTGAAAAACGAGCCGCAGAAATGATCAACTGGCACAAACAACCCAGTGGGTCTGGGAGTGGCTGCTTGAATGCGCTGGGCCAATTGTTCGCTTTCTTTGTGATTGGGCGTGTGCTGAATATAACTCACGTCGGGCACTGACTCCCCCAAGATGCTGCTTACTTTTAGCTTTAATTGCTCGGCGCGTTCCACGAAGGCTCGAACCCGCCATGCAATGGCACTGTAAGACGGCTCGGTGCTGATGGCCGCAACCACTTCATGCCCTCGGCTATGCAGGTATTCTGCGGCCATCCGTCCATTGGCTTCATTATCAGGTTCCACGTAGTCGGCATCAAAACTGGTTGTCCGACGGGTCATGAACCACACGTGGGGCATATCGGCGAGTTTTTGCATGCAGGCCTTGGAGGGTTCCATCCCCTGAATGATTATTCCATCAACCTGGCGATCGAGCACTTGCCGAGGGAGTTCATCGGGCGAGTGGGAAAACAACAGCGAGAGATCAACCTTTTGCCTCTCATTCGAAGGTTGTCCTTGCAGCAACTGTTCTTGGAACCAGTTGAGGCTGGGATTTCTGCGTGCCCCGGCAAACCAAACCCCAATTTTTTTGGGTGTCGCCACACGGGACTTTGGTCCGCGGCGTCGGTGTAACGGGATTGGAGTATAATTGGCCTCCTTCATCACTGCCTGCACCAAAGCCAAGCGATCAGGTGCCACCAAATGGGGCTGATTTATGGCTCTGGAGACAGTTGCAGGGGAAACCTTTGCTTTCCTGGCGATATCAGCGATGAGCATGGGCGGGGTAGTGGCCATGATTATTTCAGAAAGATCACGCTTTCCCTATGGACATAGTCAAGGGTTTGTCGCCATATCCCATGCCATCCGGTGAATCCAACTTTGTGAATCGACAGATTTCAAAGTAATACCCAATAGGACACGGCTGGGTATAATATATCGCAGACTAATTCTAAGAAATGCGAATTTGAGAGCTAAACAGGGAGCTGAATAAGGGAAGGCGATGCTTGGGGGTAAGGGCCGACCCGTTTTCGGATTCGAGCCTGGATTCATTAAACCTGAAAAAGTCATATAAATGATTTTTCAGGAAAGATGCTGATTGAAATACCCTCGAATGAGCCCACTTGTTGAAAATTCCTCTTTTAATCCCGAGCCCCACCATGAATTTTCGGAAGTCACTGCCTCGAGTTATACTAGTCGCGTCATTACTACCCTTCTTAGGTAAATTATCAGCAGAAGCAGCCACGGCATCCCTTGATTTGGCCGATGCAGCTATTACCGAGCGTTACTTGGAACGCCGTGGTATTGTGATGGAGGATTCGATTGCCACCATAAATCCCGATCTGGCCGTTCCTACGGGCGCTTTCGTGGATATTGCTCTTGCTCTACAGCAGGGCAAAAATGTCGAAAAGGCTTTGATGCGATTGGCGCAGCTCAATGAACCCATGCCCACGGCCAACATGTTTTGGGC
>DFDG01000098.1:0-2777 GCA_002367815.1 Opitutaceae bacterium UBA3033
TGAATGAGTTTCACCTGGGTGCCTTCCGCCCATGCGGTGGTGCGACCGCGCACGAGTCCCTTGCATGGGTTGAGTTGGATCTTGAGCGGCTCGGTTTCCGGGGTGTTGCGCAACGGCGTTTGGTCCTTGCCGTCGACCACTACCGTGTTGTGCGCCGCCGTCCGCTTATACCAGAGCGCACGAGGCGAATACCAACCGCCGAAGTGCACGGCAGGGTAGGCGAAACCGGGCAGCAGTTCCACTCCCTTGGCGTAGAGCCCGATGCCCATTGCATCGGGGCGACCGTGGTTGCCGCCGACATCGTAGTCCACCCAGATAGCGCGTTCCGCCGCACCCGTCCCCGTGCGCAGGAGACCAATAGCCCATTGTTCCTTGTTCACCGAACGGACGGGCAACGTTGCCCCATGCTCACGGATCACCGCTGCGACTTCCTGTTGGAATCCGTCCGCATCCGTAGCCAACAGATCGTGGGGCAAACCATCCACCCGACATTCGTTGCCGAGGTAAAGCAATTGCACAAACGTCGGATCGCTGGTGAGGCGATAAAGCTGCCGGAAAAGCGTGAAGTCCGAACAGAAAGGCAAATTGTTCCACTCGGGGTCCAGGGGATTGCGCGAAAACGTGGCTCCGAGATAGGTAGAGTCTGCGCGGCCAAAAGCACCGGTGTCGCCGATGCGCGGATAGTGGTTTTCACCGACCCACGTATCCGCATGGAAGCGGAACATTGCCACAAGTCCCGGCACGCGTCGCACCATTTCCGCCAAGAGGTCGGGCGCGAGTCGGCTGAACAGCGCCAGCACACCCGCCACCAGCCGCGGCCCGATCGCGGCGTAACCGCCGAGACCTTTCTCGCCCGACAGGCCGTCGACCGCCGTGGTCTTTTCCAACATGGTTTGCAGATCGGCCATCAACTGTGGACGATTGTCCGGCCAGCCCAGAATCGCCTGGGCGACGAGGAGCGTAACTTCGGTGTTCGGAAAATTGCTGAGAATCTTTTCCGGATGCTCAATCACATGGCGCAGAATGCCGGCCTCAATATTATCGCGAATCCGCGCCGGTGTATTCTTGGGGTTGACCAGTTGGTAGCGGGCGGCCTGCTGCGACAGGAACTTCACCAAGTCCTCATCCGCCGCGAGACCGGGGGCAATCATATCGAAAGCCAAAGCCATGTCGCGGGTTTCGCGGCAAGCGTCATGCCACACGGAGACGAGGCCCATGCCGGCAATCGGATTGGCCTGCTCGTAAGTCAGGCCCTGGGTGAGGAAGTTGAAGGTCGGGTAGAGGTCGGCCACGCGGTCGAGCAGGATCGCGGCCTTGTGCGCGTAGACCTGTTTGCCGGTCAAAGCATAGGCCATCGCAAGCGTACGAATCCCGGTAAGAATTAATTGCTTCCATTGGCCACGGACAATGAAGGCGCCGACAAAATACCAGCGGTTTGTGCCGACAAAATAACCCGTGCCGTCGTCGACTCCGAACCGGTGCCGCGGATCGTCCGGCGCCGGATGCTGCGGGTTGAAGAGTAACGCCCGATCCGCGAGGGAGGGATCAAAGACGCCGTGAATATCGAGACCGGAGCGATGGAACGCGGCGAAATCATTCTTGGGAAATTGCTCGGCACAATGGGGGCACATGACCTTCCAAGGCGTGTTCATGGCGTCGATCTTCCATTCATACATCGGCACATCGCCCTTGCACGATGGGCAGTGGCCGTTGGACCAGACCATCCAAGAACGCTTGATCGTCGCGCCAAACATGGCGGCCCAGAGCTCGTCGTCGGACCGGTCGCACCACGGCTGGGCGGCCACGAGGCATTGCTCCACCTGAGTTTGGGCGCGCGAATCTTTTTGCAGATTTACCCGCAAAGCAGTCATGGCCGGTTCCGGAAAAAAGACGGAATGCATTTTCCGGTGATAAGCTGCACGCGCCGTTGATGCGAAGGATATAATTCCAAGCGAGCAGGATCCCTTTGTTGAATAACTTCTCTAAATTATTCACCCGACCCTATTTTTCACCAGCGTCGTGACCGCGTATGCATTGATCCCGGTGGGGGAATTACGACGAGCGCAAGGAGGTGCTTCGCCAGGGCGGTGAGTAGGGAAAGTTTACCCATGAAGCCTACAAAAGGCGTGATACCGGCCCAGTCACCAGGCCGCCGACGATACGGCTTACCAGCCGCCCGCTTTGCCTTTGGAGGGGAAGAATGGCGCCACCGCTTCAACGAAGGGGGTGAAAAACTTGGGTTCGTTGCGCTCATACACCCAATGAAAGCCCACCAGCGTGACCACGAGAAAAATGGTGAAGGTCAACAAAAGTTTGTTCATCTGCGAGATACTGCGGATCAACACAATGCTGAGCACAAAGATCGCGATGTCATCACGATCTTGAGCCAGAATTCGATAGGCACCCTTTCCAGCTTCTCAACGGTGGTGAGAGCAATAAACAACATGACTGATCGGTAGTTCGTTTATTTTTACAATACGAGCTGAATCAGATTATTCGTATTTTTTGGTAATATTTTAAGCAACGGTTTAGATTGGTGAGATCAAAACAGATTGAGGATCATCGATGGCCATAATCCCAACCCGATCAGCAATACAGCCGCGACCACCAACGGCACCGTCACATCCAAAGAAACCTGAATAGGGCGATCTTTTGCCTTGGGAGCGGTGACCAAGGCGGCCTTCAGCACCAGTAAATAATAATAAAGCGCTACGGCGCTGAGGCCGATGGCCAACAAGGACAAAGCACCGACGGGCGAGGTCGCACCACCGATGGAG
>DFDG01000098.1:2983-33552 GCA_002367815.1 Opitutaceae bacterium UBA3033
CAAAGATCGCGAACTTGCCGAAAAATCCCGCGAGTGGCGGCACCCCGGCGAGGGAGAGCAAATAAATCATCAACATTCCGGCCAACAGCGGTGAACGTTTATGCAACCCGGCCAGGTCGGAAATCTTATGGCAACCGCCCGCCCGATCCACGATGCCGATTACTCCAAAAGCCCCGACGGTCGCGAGTCCGTAGGTCAGCATGTAATACATCAACGGTCCCTCCCCGGCGACCCCCGTTACCATCACGCCGATGAGCATGACTCCCGCGTGGGCGATGGCAGAATAGGCCAACAGCCGCCGCACATTGGATTGAGCCAGCGCGACCAGATTGCCCAACAGCAATGATGCGAATGCGATCAACGCCACTACATTGAGCCAGCCAACTTGATGCAGTGGTTCCACCAAGCTGCCGGCCTGCGTGCCCAAACCGGGCCAGAGCAAACGCAGGAACACCGTGACGCCGGCAAACTTCGAAGCCGAAGCAATCAACGCCGTCGAGGCCGGTGGCGCACCCTCGTAGACATCCGGCGCCCAAAGATGAAACGGAGCCGCCGCCGCCTTGAAGCCAAATGCGACCAATACCATGACGAGGGCCACTTTCAGCAAAGGTCCCGATGTGCCCGCAGCGAGCGATTCACTCATCAGGTGCAACTCGATGGATCCCGTCAGGCCATACAATAAACTGAAGCCAAAGAGCATGAATGCCGCCGCCATGCCCCCGAACAGAAAATATTTAAGCGCCGCCTCCGCTGATTCCGGGCGGGTCTTGTCGAAGCCCGCCAGAATGTAGAGGGAAAGACTGGCCAATTCGATCGCGAGAAAAACGAGCAACAATTGTTGGGCCACCGCCATCAGGGTGAAGCCCACGGTCGCAAACAATATCACTGCCACAAACTCGGCCGGGTTGCGCAATTTCGATGTGCCCGGTGCCAGCGTAAGGCTCAGCAGAGCGAGGAGCAGCACCCCCAATCGGGTAAACAATCCGATCGTATCCAAGGTGAGCACGCCCCCAAACACGGGACCGCCAAAACCCGCCGCCATGGCTCCACCGGCCGCCACGACCACGGCAAATCCACCCAAGGTAACGGCCGCCCTCAATCTTTCCGCAGCCGTGCGGCGTTGACCGGTGATCAAATCAAACCCGAGCACAATCAATGCACCAAGCACCAGAGCCATCTCCGGCATCAAGGCGTGCATGAGGCCGATGTAATCTGGGCTCATAAAATTGCTCCTTTCATCACGGCCTGCATCACCGGTGATTGCAGCGCAGGTTCAATCCAGGCCAGCAGAATATCCGGTCGCAAACCGACCACGATTGTCGCAGCCAGCAGGAGCAAAGCCCCGGCTTTTTCCGCCCACGTGATCGGCGACAAAGGTTCGGCTGATGTTTCCGTTTCCTTTTCCACCCGCCCAAAGAAAGCGAGTTGGATCACCCGCAGCGTAAAGGCCGCGGCCACCAATACCCCGAGGGCGGCCGCCAAAGCCCAAATCGGTGAAACCTGCCATGCCCCGATCAGGATGGAAAGTTCGGCCGGAAATCCGCTGAACCCGGGCATACCCATCGAGGCCAGACCGGCGAGCACAAAGGTTACCGCCGCAAACGGCAACAGGCGGAACAGTGGGCGTTGCTGAAGCTCCGCCAGTTTGCGCGTATGGGTGCGTTCGTAAACCATGCGGCCCACGACAGCGAAGAGCAGCCCCGCCAGCACGCCGTGGGAAAACATCTGTAGCACCGCACCACTCAGACCCTTCAGGTTGGCCGCGGCCAGTCCCAGCATTACGAAGCCCATGTGGCTCACGCTGGAGTAGGCGATGACGAATTTAAAATCCTTCTGCACCAACGCGACCGACCCCGCGTAAAGTATCCCCACCATAGCCAAACCCGCGATGGCCGGTTGCCAGAAAACAAAGGCGTCGGGGAACATCGGCAACGCCACGCGCAGGCAACCATAGGCGCCGAGTTTCATCACCACCCCGGCGAGCAACATCGATGCCGCCGTGGGCGCAGCCACGTGGCCGGTGGGCGCCCAGGTGTGCAGCGGGAAAATGCCCGCCAACGTCGCAAAGCCAAAAAAGATCAGACCAAAAATAACCAGCTGGTACGGATGGGAAATATTGCTCGCCGAGGCGATGAGATCACCCAGCGCAAAACTGTGCGCGCCGCCGGCGCCATAGGTCCAAAGCAACCCCGCCAACACGAGGGCGCTGCCCGCAAAGGAATAGAGCACGAGCTTCATCGCCCCGTAGGTGCGGTTGGTTGAGCCCCAGTTCGCGATCAGGAAATATTTCGGCACGATAGCAATTTCGTAGAACACGAAAAACAGAAACGCATCGGCGCTCATAAACACGCCGTAAACCCCGCCGATTAAGGTCAGATAAAATGCAAAGAATTCCCCGGTGCGTTCCTCGATGTTCCATGAGAATAGAATGCCGGCGATGGCCGCCAGACCTGTGAGCACCAGCAACGTGAGGCTGATACCATCGACCGCGAGATGGTAGTTAATGCCATAAACTGCGATCCACGGAACTTGCACGAGGGTCTGCAAATCGGTCTTCGGGGTAAATTCTACCGCCGCATAAAGCACACAGCCCCAACTGGCCAACGCGGACACCAAAGCCACGATCCGGGCGGTCGCCGCCGAACGCTTGCCCGCCACCAGGGCGAACAAGGCCCCGAGAAAGGAAATATAAATGGCGTAGGGTAAAAGGTTCATGCGGAGACAGTATTCGGTGAACGATCAGCGATAGGCTTCGCCGGGCCCAGGCAGGTAACCCACTCCCGTCGGTTTGGGAGCTTATCGCTTTCCGCTTTATGCTTATTGCTTCTCATCATGGCAACGAAGCGGCCCAGGAAGTGATCAACGGATTGATCAGGCCGGTTAGCAGTTGAGGAAAGATACCGAGTGCGAACATTAAAATAACCACGGGCACGAGCGTCACCAGTTCCAGCCCAGATACATCGGTAAATGTTTTCACCCGGTCACCTTGGGGGCCGTGAAAAACCTTCTGCCAGAAGGTCAGCAGGAACAATGCGGTGGCCAGCAATCCGAGGGTGGCCACGACCGCTGCCCATGGCACCAAACCAAAGACGCCGCGGAAAATCAGAAATTCGCCCACAAAGCCGTTGAGGCCGGGCAGACCCAACGATGAAAACAACGCCACACCACACAGACCGGCGAAGATCGGCATCGCCGTGCGGACTCCGCCAAAATCATTGAGCCCACGTTTACCCCCATGGCGTGACTCCAGGATGCCGAGAGTGCAGAACAGCGCCGACGCAGAGAGGCCGTGGTTGAACACCTGCAATAAAATACCGCTGAAGGCTGCCGCCGTAGCTGCCGGTGACGTATTGGCATACCAAGTTGAAGCCACGGCGAAGAGTGCGAGCAGGCAATAGCTCAAGTGATTGATCGAAGAGTAGGCAATCATGCGCTTGAGGTCGGTCTGCCGCAGGGCCGCAAATGCGCCCAGCACCACGCCACCGAGCGCCAGCACCAACAGGGGCGTGGACCAGGCGTGCAATTGCGCGGGGAATATCGGCCAGAGAATTCGCAGAAAACCATAGACCCCCATCTTCGACATGACGCCGGTGAGGAACATAGATGCGCCGGTGGGCGCTTCCGCATAGGCCGCGGGCAACCAGGTGTGAAACGGGAAGAGCGGCACCTTCACCGCCAAACCCAACAGGACGCCGGCAAAAATCACCGTGCCCCACATCCCACCTAGTTCGTTGGCCAGCGTGCCGTCGGCCTGCAGGGCCGCGAGCGAGACAAAATCAAGCGTGCCGGTGGCCGCATAGAGCGCGGCGAATCCCGCCAACATGAAGACACTGCCCGCCATCGTGTAGACGACAAATTGATAAGCCGCGCGCGACGCGCCTTCGCCGCCCCAGAGTTTGATGAGGAAAAACGCCGGGACGAGGCTCAGCTCCCAGAAAACGAACCACGGGAAGAAATCAAGGGCCAGAAACACGCCGAGGGCCGCGCCTTGCAACAGCAGGAAGAGCAGACCGAACAAACGCACATCGCGCTTTTCGCGCCACGACGCCAGCAGCGCCGTCGGGCCAACAATCCCGGTCAAAAGCACAAGCAACAAACTCATGCCGTCGAGGCCGAGATGATAGGTGACGTTGAGCGATGGGATCCAGGCGTGCTGTTCCGTAAATTGCAGTCCGAGATACCTTTCAAATCCGGACAAGGCCACGAGGCCCAATGCCAGAGTCGAAAGACTGAAGGCCAGTGACAGCCAGCGGCTCACGTTATCCGACAAACGCGGCAACAGGGCGAGCACCAGAGCGCCCAACCAAGGCAGGAAAATGATCAACGACAGCAGGGGCAGGCTTTTCATCGGGCACCTCCTATCACGAGGACCACCAGCAGCACCACAAAGGCCACGGCCAGGGTGAGCAAATAACCATGGGCATCACCGGTCTGGGCGCGGGCGTAAACCCGGCCACTTGAGCGGAGCCCCGCACTGGTGGCATCAAAACCGGCATTGATGATCTGCTCGTCCGTATCGAGATTCATCATGCCGCACCAACGACCCAGCGCCGCCAGACCGCGCACCATACCGTCCCAGACCCAGCGGTCGAAAAACACCGCCAGGGCGGCCACGGCATCGTTAACCCGGTAAAGGGTCGCGGCATATAATTCATCAAAGCCCAATCGCGCCGCCAGGGCGGCAAACACGCCGGGAATTTTTTCTTCGAGGGGATCACGGGTGGTGGCTGACGTTCTCAACTTGCGCGCATAAAACCAGCCTCCCAGACCAAGCCCTACGCCAACCAATATGATCGAGAGGATCATCAACCCAGTGCCGTCGCCGAAAATCGCGTGCCCATGGACTTCGGTTTCCCCCATGAGTTTCGCCTGCAACCAAGGCCACTTCGGCGTGCCGAGAAAACCCAGTGCGACCGTGCCGATCGCGAGCAGCACCAGCGGTACCGTCATCGAGGCCGGGCTTTCGTGCGCGTGTTCTGCAGCCGCCGAACGGGGTTGACCAAAGAAGACTTCGACCACGAGTCGGGTCATGTAAAACGCCGTCAACACCACGGCGGCGAGACCGATGTATAAAGGCAGGTGCGAAACCGGCCAAGCATGAGCCGCATGGAGAATGCCTTCCTTGCTCCAGAAACCCGAAAAAAGAAACGGCACGCCGGACAAAGCCATCATGCCCACCGCAAAGGTGAGGAAGGTGATCTTCATCTTCGGGCGGAGTCCGCCCATTTGTCGGATGTCCTGCTCGTGATGGGCGGCATGGATCACCGAGCCAGCCCCGAGGAAGAGCAAGGCCTTGAAAAACGCATGGGTCAGCAGATGAAAGATCGCCGCCACCCATGAACCCACGCCGATCGCGAGCATCATATAGCCGAGTTGCGAAACGGTGGAAAACGCCAACACGCGCTTGAGGTCGTTCTGTGCGACCGCAATGCAGGCACCCAGCAACGCGGTGATTGCCCCGATGAACGCCACCACGGTCAGCGCATGCACCGGTACCAGAGTCAGTGCTTGATCAGCCGCCATTAAAGGAAACACCCGCGCAATCAGGAATACGCCGGCCGCGACCATGGTGGCTGCGTGGATCAGGGCGGAGACCGGAGTCGGGCCTTCCATTGCATCAGGCAACCACACGTGCAGCGGAAACTGACCGGATTTACCGACCGCCCCACAGAAGAGCAGCAAACCGGTGGCCGTCGAGGCGGCGAGCCCACCAATTACCAAGGTGGATGAAAGCGCATGCAGCGAAGCGGCCTCGAGTAAACCAGCGCCATCATTAAACAATAGCAGGGTTCCTTGCGCTTCGTAGAGCCAGACCATGCCAATCAAAAATCCGAGATCACCGATGCGCGTCGTGATGAATGCTTTCTTCGCCGCCGCGGCCGCCGCGGGTTTGTGAAACCAGAAACCGATGAGCAGATAGGAGGCGAGGCCGACGAGTTCCCAGCACACGAAGAGCAAAAGCAGACTGTTCGCCACGAGCAGTCCGAGCATCGCGGCGGCAAAGAGACTGAGGAAACAGAAGAACTGTTTATAGTTCGCATCCTCCTTCATGTAACCGGTTGAGAAAATGAAGATCAGGGTGCCGACGAATGTGACCATCACACACATGAACGCGGTGAGCGGATCGAGCAACCAACCGAGTGTCACGGCACCGGAACCCAGATCGAACCATTCAAAATTAGCCACCGCATGCGCGGCCGGATCGGCCAACGCGGTCATGAGCGCACCACAGGAAAAAAGAAACGAAAGCGTGAGAGCCGCGATCGCCATGCCTGCCGCCATGCCCCGGGCCCGGTCAGGAAGAAATGTCGTGATCGCCGCCGCCAGTAAGGGCAGGGTGGGAATCAGCCAGAGATTTTGAACCGTGAGGGTCATGAGCAAGGACCGGAAATTATGGCCGCAAAAAGGCCAAAAAATAGTTGCGCCCGCCGACCCATGCCTGCGTCGCGCCTATCGGCGCGCTGGTAGCTTTCAGAACAGGACGGAACCCTTTGCGGCTTTTTGTGGCAATTCATGATTCAGCCTTTCAAACGGTTGGCCTCCTGTAGCCGGATGTTTTTCTGGTGCCGGTAAATGGCGATCACCAACGCGAGTCCTACCGCGGCCTCGGCCGCCGCCACCGCGATGGCGAAGAGGACAAAGATGATGCCCGAGGCGGGAGCTGGATTGGGTCCGAAGCGCCAGAATGCGATGAAATTAATACAGGCTGCATTGAGCATCAACTCGACGCCCAGCAACACGAGGATGGTGTTGCTGCGGGCCAAAGCCGCCGTCAGGCCGATGCAAAACAGGGCACTCGAAAGCAACAGACAAATAGTCAGCGGATTTATGGCGTGTCCTCCGGTTTTTCAGGCCGATCGGTCGCAGCGAGAATGGTTGCACCCAACAACGCGACCGTGAGCAACACCCCAACCACCAACAGCGCGGCGGCGTGCGTCCCCATGAGTTGATGTCCCAGTTCGCGCACGGAAAGGGTCGGCGCATCCGCGTGGCCGGAGTCAAAGTTTGTTTGCCAGACGGCCGCACCCATCGCGGCCATAAGCACGGCACCCACCAATATCGCCCCCATCGCCCGGCGGCGTGAATCCGGGCCAATGACAATCTCCGCATCATTTTGCCGGGTCAGCAAAACTGCGAAAAGCACCACCATAGAAATTGCTCCAACATAGATCAGGATTTGCGCAAAAGCGATGAACTCAGCCCCGGCCCAAAGATAGAATCCCGCAATACCCGCCCACGTAATCACCAACCACAGTGCACTGTGAATGAGGTTGCGGCGCGACAATGCCACCACCGCACTGGCGAGCATGAGAGCCGAGAGAATAGCGAGCGCGGCGATCATGTAGCGTAACGATAAGTGCGCGGACCGCGACCCGCACTGAGGCGGCGACCCAGCCAGATGAAGGGCACGAGAATAATGGCGATGGAAACGCTCCAACGCGCGAGCACCAACGGTCCGGTCCAACCGGTAGTCAGCGCCCAGAACGCGGCGTTGCCGAGGTTAAGCAGTGCAAGCGGCACCAGGAATTGCCAGGAAAATCGGGTGAGCTGGTCGATGCGCAACCGGAGCAACGTGCCGCGAACCCAAATGAAGAAAACAATCATGCCGATCAATTTTCCCATGAACCACACATACGATGGTATGAATTCAAGCCATGCGCAGGGCGCCTGCCAACCCCCGAGGAAAATCGTAACCCCAAACCCGCTGAGGGCGGTGAGGCCAAAATATTCGGCCATGAAAAAGAGCGCGTATTTGAACCCGGAGTATTCGGTCAGGTGACCGGCGATCAGTTCGCTCTCCGCCTCAGGCAAATCAAAGGGGGAGCGATTACTTTCGGCCAAGGCCGCGATGAGAAAGATAATGAAACCGGCAAACCCCCACGGGGTGAAGATATGCCAGTGCGGGAGAAAGCCGAAGGTCCAGCCGCCTTGGGCCACGGCGATATCCTGCAGGGACAGCGTGCCCACCACCAGGACAACCGGGACGACCGAGAGCACCAGCGGCAGTTCGTAACTGATCAACTGGGCCAGCGCGCGCATGGCGGAGAGCAGCGAATATTTATTCCGGCTGCCCCAACCGGCCATGAAGATGGCGAGTTCCGACATCGTGCCGGCGGCGAAAAAATAAAGGATGGCGGCATCGAGTTCCACCGGGATGTATTCCCGCCCGAATGGCAACACGGCGAAACCCATCAGTGAAAAGGAAACGATCAATACCGGCGCCAGAAAATGCAGCGCCTTATCCGCCGCATCGGGCACCACATCTTCTTTGGTGAATGCCTTGACGGCATCGGCAAAGGGTTGGGTGAGACCCCAGAGCCGGAGGTTTTTAAACCACGGCAGCCCGGAGCGATTTGGACCCAATCGGTTTTGAAAACGACCGAGCAGTTTGCGTTCGGCAATGGTTGTGAAAGAAAAGAACAAACCAAAGACCGTCAGAATGACGACGATGGTAATCAGATGGTGGACCCACCACTGCAGACCGGAGGGGAACCACAACACAATCGCATCGCGCAGCACCAAGGGTGCGCGTTCCAGAAAAGACAGACTCGCAAAAGCGGAGATCATGACGAGGTCGGTGACGGCTTGGGCGATTCGGCGCTCGGCGCTTTGTCCGTTTTTGCCTCAGCCGCTTGGGCGGCGGCGGCCTTGGCGGCGGCTTTTTCCTCCGCGGCTTTTCGCGCGGCATTCAAGCGTCCATCGACTTCGGCGGCTTCGGTCGGTTTGATCTGTTGAAAGTAGGAATTGGGCTTGGCCAGATCTTCGCGATTGAGCAGTAGTTCGTCGAAGCGGTCTGCGGCCGCGATTTCGAAAACGTGGTCCATTTTGATCGCATCAAACGGGCAGACCTCGACGCAGATCTGACAACTCATGCAAACCGCCGTATCGATCGCGAATATCGCCGGGTAGAGCTGCATCTTGCCGTTAGCGTCCGCTTTCTTGTCCGTGCTCTTCTCAATATAGATGCATTGCGGGGGACACTCTTTCTCACAAATCTGGCAGGCCACACAGCGCAATGTGCCCATAGGGTCCTCGGCATTCTCGGTGACGAGGAAAGGGAAATTGCGGTAATTCTCCGGCAGTTTGGCCGGCACATCGGGATACTCCTGCGTCACCATCCGCTTGGGATCGTGATAGCTACCCACGAAATTTTTCGCGGTAACGGCGAGACCTTTGATGATACCGGAGCCAAGCATGGCGATTAGCGATCGACCTCCCCGAGGACAATGTCGATGGAACCGAGGATCACCACAGCATCGGCTATCGTGTGGCCGCGGCACATTTCCTCCAGCAAGGTCAGGTTGATAAGTGACGGCGGACGCACCCGGTAACGGTAAGGAATCGGTGAGCCGTCGCTGATGAGAAAAAAGCCGAGTTCTCCCTTGGGGCTTTCGATGCGGCCATAAGCCTCACCCGCCTTGGGTCGGAAACCGCGAATCTTTGCCTTCGGATCCATGATGGGGCCACCGGGCAATTCGCGGAAAGCCTGTTGGAGTATTTTCACGGATTCACGCATTTCGAGAATGCGCATCATGTAGCGATCGTAGGTGTCACCATGGTCTCCGAGCGGAACGCGGAAATCGAAGCGTGGATAATAGCCGTAGCCGTCAACCTTGCGCACATCGTAATTGTAACCCGAGGCCCGAAGCCCCGGACCGGTGATGCCGGCATTGACCGCGTGATTGGGATCCAATCGACCCACACCCTGGGTGCGCGCGAGCATGATCTCGTTGCCGGTGAGCATCATCTCATATTCGTCGAGAAACCGGGGAAAATTATCCACTACGGCACTCGCCGTGGCGAGCCACTCGGGCGTGGGATCCACCCGGCAACCGCCGAAGCGTTGGTAATTGCACATCATGCGTGAGCCGCTGAGCGCCTCGAAAAGGTCGATGATCTTTTCGCGCTCGCGAAACGCGTAAAGCAACGGAGTAAACGAGGTGCCGAGATCGTTGAAGAGGAACCCGACCAGACAACTGTGATTCACCAACCGGGTAAGCTCGGCCATGATGACGCGCAAATATTCCGCCCGCTCAGGGACGGCCTGGCCGGCAAGTTTTTCGACCGTAAGCGCATAAGCCCAGTTGGTCGTCATGGAGCAGAGGTAGTCGAGCCGGTCGGTGTAAGGCATCGAGCCCAAGTAAGTCGTGTTCTCCGCGATTTTCTCGTGATTGCGGTGGAGGTAGCCGAAGACGGGTTTCAGTTTAACGATCTGTTCACCGTCCAACGTCACGACCATGCGAAACACGCCATGGGTCGAGGGATGTTGCGGCCCCATCGAAACTTCGAGCAGATCCCCGTGAAACTCGTCATTCACCTGCCGGACCGTGGGACCGGAAAACGGAGAAAACGGCGCGGGGGCGGAATTGGAATCGGTCATCATGATGCCGGACCCTCATTGGCTGAATCTTCCGCCGCCGGGTAATGGCCTTTGGCGCGTTCCAGCACCGCACCATGCGGCGTGGGCTCGTATTCGTAG
Organism: Opitutaceae bacterium UBA3033; assembly: GCA_002367815.1. Lineage (GTDB taxonomy): Bacteria > Verrucomicrobiota > Verrucomicrobiia > Opitutales > Opitutaceae > Cephaloticoccus. The sequence goes on from DFDG01000098.1 coordinate 13,464, forward strand.
TCGTCAACCTCCACGTAATCCTTGCGCATCGGGTGATCCTTAAACTCGTCCCACATGAGCAAACGGCGCAGGTCCGGGTGGCCTTCGAAAACAATGCCGTAGAGATCAAAAATTTCGCGTTCTTGAAAGTCACATGAACGCCAAACTGGGGTTAACGAAGGCAAGGTAACTTGATCGGTGCGGTTTTCGGTGCGCAGACGGAGCGTCACCGGGCCATGCTGCAAGGCCATTGAAAAAAGATGGTACACCGCCTCCAAATAACCGGGTTCAATCTGTTTGGTTTTTTCTTCCACCACTTTGTCCGGGCCACCTTCCGGATCGGGCACGGATTTTTTGGTGGTCTCCGTGATTTCCTTTTCCGGCCAATCAATGCCGGTGGCATTGGAACAATAATCGAGCGCCAACTTTTCGTCATCGCGGAGAAAGAGGGCGATGGCCCGTGCATTGGCCGCATCGAGTAAGAGTGAATGCTGCTCGGCCGCGCCCGGATTGAGCACCATCTCCACCTTAGCCCCGGGAAACCGGGCCAGGAGTCGGTCACGAATTTGCTCAAGCGTTTCCATGGTCAGGTCTTGCGGGGCAAAGTGGGTGGATTGAACACCGTGGGGTTGCTCGGTGGTTGCAGATCGTGTTCACCAAAATCCGGGATCGGAAACTCGCTGGCGACATCATCGCGCAAATGTCGCGCGGTATCAGGACCGGAAACCCGTTCTGCCCGGATTTTTTCCTGCAGTTTAACCAAGCCATTGAGGAGGGCTTCCGGACGGGGCGGGCAACCGGGGATGTAGATGTCGACCGGGATGTAACGATCGATCCCCTTGAGGACATTGTAACCCTGTTTGAAAGGACCGCCGGAAATCGCACAAGCGCCCATGGCGATGCAATATTTGGGCTCGGGCATCTGGTTCCACAGTCGCACCACTTGCGGGGCCATTTTCTTAGTCACGGTGCCGGATACGATCATCAGGTCGGCCTGCCGCGGGGAAGGGCGAAAAATCTCGGCGCCGAAACGCGCAATATCAAAGCGGGCGGTGGCGGCGGCGATCATTTCGATGGCGCAACAGGCCAAGCCAAATTGTAGCGGCCAGATGGAATTGCTGCGGCCCCAATTGTAGAGTTCTTCCAGACTGGTGAGCAGGATACCGTGGCGGCGCAGTTCTTCGCGTTGTTCGTCCGATATATTTCCGGCGGCCGGAAATGGAGTTGGGGCGGTCGGGGACGAGGGCTCGCTCATATTATTTCCACTCCAAGTGTCCGCGGTGCCAGGCCCAGACGAGCCCTTCGACCAAGAGAAGAATGAAGACCAGCATGGCTACCAATGCGCCCGTGGGCAGTCCGGTAAACGCGACGGCAAAGGGCAGCAGAAAAAGCACTTCCACATCGAAGATCAGGAAGAAAATCGCGTAAAGGTAGTAATGGGCCTTGAACTGAATCCATGAATCGCCCGTGGCCTCCAACCCGCATTCGTAAGTGCTGTTTTTGAGTTTGCTGGGTTTGGCCGCCTGAAAACTCATCACCCAAAGGCGGGCTAAGCCCAGCAGGATCAGGGGGAAGGCGAGGGCTACGCCTAGAAAGAGGGCTAGAAATGCGTAAGGGTGGGAAGCCATGGTCGGTCCAAAGAATAGATAAACGTCAGATCATCTCCTTTTCTTGGCCAAGGCTGTGCATTCTTTGCCAGAAATCCATTAGTTTATTGAATAGGGTTGGATTTTGCACCGTCTCCGCGGGTGGCACAATTGATCCACTCGCTTGCGCCATCGGCATAATGTTCCTTTTTCCAGATCGGCACCCGGGCTTTGACTTCGTCGATAATGTAACGGCAGGCATCAAATGCAGCCCCGCGATGAGCCGCACTCACCCCGGTCCAAACCGCCAGATCTCCGATCTGCAAAGATCCCACCCGGTGCAGGCAGACGATGGATTGCACCGCAAATTTTCCCCGCGCCTCGGCTAAAATGCGCTCCCCTTCCGCTTCGGCCAACTGGGTGTAAGCTTCATAGTCGAGCGATTGCACCGGTTTACCCTCGTTATGATTACGCACCCACCCCTCAAAGGTCACTCCGGCTCCGGCCTGAGGATCCAATAACTCGGCCTTAAGCGCGATCGGATCAATCGGTTCGTTGACGATGCGAAACATAAATCAGCCTCCGGCCACCGGGGGAATAAACACCACTGCATCACCTGTTTTAAGGGTGGCATCAGGGGCGACAAAATCTCCGTTGACGGCCGCGCGCACGCGATTGGCCGGCAGGGTAAACGCGTGTTGTTGCTGCAACTCCGCGTAAAGTGCATTCGGCGTGGTCGCGGAAGTTTCGATCGTTTCCTCTCTCAGGCCGCGTTGCTCCCGCAGGAGCGCAAAATACTGGATGTGCAATTGCATCAGGTGGCGTGGTAGTCGCTCTTGCCCCCGGTTTTTCCCACCAGCCGGATTTCCTTGATCACGATGCCGTGCGAAACGGCCTTGCCCATGTCGTAAAGGGTCAATGCCGCCAAACTCGCGCCGGTGAGCGCTTCCATTTCGACCCCGGTTTTGGCTTCCGTCTTAACCCGGCAATGGATCGTCACCTCGTGACCATCGCCGGAGACCACCATCTCCACCTGGCAATCATCCAAGGGCAAGGGATGGCAAAGGGGAATTAGATTGCTGGTTTGTTTCGCGCCCATCACACCGGCGAGCACGGCGGTTTGAAATACCGGACCCTTCTTGGTCGCGATCTCTCCGTCCCGCAGCAAAGCCGCCAGTTCGGCCGGCAGCGTGACCACGGCCACGGCGTGGGCGGTGCGCTTAGTGACGGCTTTGTCGCCGACGTTGACCATCGCCGGCTGACCTTGGGCATTCACATGGGAAAGCATGGGCCAACCTTTTCACGCAAAGCCGCCCGGTCGCAAAGCTATAAATTGGGTTGGTGGATCGTCAGTCGGCGGGGAGAAAAGAAGGGGTAGGTAGGGGCCGATCTATGGTCTCTTCCAAATGTTAGCCCCATACCGCCTTTGCCAAGGTAGGGGCCGTTATCTTTAACGGCCCTGTGCTTCAAGTGAACCACGCAGCCATTGGGCACCCGGCCTGTCCAATTCAAACCCAAGGCCAGTAGTTGGCAACAGTTCCGGCGGGAAACTCTTTTTTATCCGCCGGTAATTCTACAAACCCATCAGTGTCCACCAGCCCCGCAAAATCACCGGATGAATTCGTTGGGTTGGGGCGCGCGGTTGGGCCCCCTTTGCCGTCATCGATCAGTTGCACCGGCAGCAAGTAGGCCAGCGGGGGATTGAATTGCACCGCTGCATCGAGCCGAATCGTGTGAGTTTTTATCCCCATGTGACCACTGGACTTCGCCAGCGCAGGCAATACATAGCGATGCAAACAGGTGTAAGCTGAAACCGGATTTCCGGGCAGCGCGAAAACCGCCACCTGTCGTGAACTCATACCAAACCAGAATGGCTTGCCCGGTCTTTGCGCTACGCCTTGAAAAATCTTTTTTACCTCGAGGGTTTCCAAGACCTCCGGCAGGTAATCGAATTTGCCCTTTGATACCCCGCCGGTGAGCAGCACGATGTCAAACTCAGCAAGAATGTGCCATAGTTGGTGCTCGATTTCGTGGCGCATATCGTGGAGGTGAAATCGCTCGATCTGCGGATACCCGGCCGCAATCAATGCCGCGCGCAACGCATAGTCGTTGCTCCGACGGATCTGGTGGGGCGCCACGATTGCATCGACTTCAACCAATTCATCTCCTGTGCCAACCACGGCAATTTTTGGTTGCTGGCTGACCTGTAACGTGGCGCACCCACAACTCGCCGCCACCGCAATCTCGCGGCCGGTTAGTTTGGTGCCTTTCGCCACAATCAAATCGTTGGCTTTGAAATCCGAACCGCGCGCATGAACCGCACTTCCCGCCATGGTATTTTTAGCCGCGTTGATATCGATCGTAACTACATTGGCCTCAACATCCCTCGTCGTTGACTCGTATGGGACTACACAATCCGCCCTGATGGGCAGCACTGCGCCAGTCATTATTTCCACACAGGCCGCCGCAGCATCGCTCAGCTCAAATGGACGCATCCCCGCCGCTTGCACGCCTTCGGCCACGAATTTGCGCACGCCTTCAACCAAGCTGGATGATCGGAGGGCGTAACCGTCCATGGTCACCCGGTCAAATGGCGGCAGGTCACGATCCGCTCGAATATCCTCCCGCAAAATACGGCCGTGAGCTTTAGCCAAGGGACATTCCTGCACCGGAAAAGTGGGGATCTGGGTCAGAATAAGTTTCTCGGCTTCGGCGGGGGTCAGCATGCGGTGGGTTTAAGTTACAGTTCTCATTTCGTGGGTCAGTGCGAAAATTCGCAAGCTGGCTTTGCCACGAGGCTCGCAGTGTGTCTCAGTGGCAGACCATGTCTTCCGACCTCCGTGACCAATACAGCCGGCCGCTGCGCGATTTGCGCATCTCCGTTACGGATCGTTGCAATTTTCGTTGTCCCTATTGCATGCCCAAGGAGGTGTTTGGGGCCGATCACGCATTTCTGGCCAACCCCCAGTTGGTCAATCTCGACGAACTCCGAAGGATTGTGCGGTCTTTTCGAGAACTGGGCGTTGAAAAAGTGCGCCTGACGGGCGGCGAACCGCTGTTGCGCCCGGATCTGGCTCAGATTGTCCACATGTTGAAACAGGATTTAGGCATGCCGGACGTGGCCTTGACTACGAATGGATGGCTACTCGAAAAACATGCGGCGGCGTTGCGCGATGCCGGGTTGGATCGGATCAATGTTTCGGTTGATTCCCTCGATGAAACCAAGGCTGGCATCATGAATGGTTTGGGCTTCAAGGTGAGCCGCGTTTTGCAAGGCATCGATGCCGCCGCGGCACTCGGTCTACCGATAAAGATCAATTGTGTCGTGCAGCACGGGGTCAACGACGACGAGCTGTTGAACCTCTGTGACTATTTTCGCGAGCGGGGCCATGCCTTGCGCTTCATTGAATTCATGGATGTGGGCAACACCAACCATTGGACCTCCGATCAAGTTGTGCCCGCCCTCGCCATCATCGCGCAGATTCATGAGCAGTGGCCGATTGAAGCGGTGGGGCCAGCCTATCGCGGGGAAGTTGCCTCCCGCTACCGCTATCGCGATAGCAAAGGAGAAATCGGCATCATCAGCTCGGTCACCGAACCTTTTTGCAAAGACTGCCACCGCGCCCGTTTGTCGGCCGACGGGAAACTTTACACCTGCCTCTTTGCGACCGAGGGCCATGATTTACTCGGGCAAGTGCGCCAAGGGATGAACGACGCAGAACTGACCCGAGTGGTAAGCAATATTTGGCAGGGACGCCACGACCGCTACTCCGACGAACGTGCGGACCTGTTGGCTAAAAAAGTGCCCCGCGCCAAAGTGGAAATGAGCTACATCGGCGGGTGAGGAGAATATAGGGCGGGATCGCCAGATCCCGCCTTGAAAGTCCGAAGGTGGGGGGCCGGCGACCCCACCCTACATTCTCACTGATAACTCACACTGCGGCCAAGGTAGTTCAGTAGCCAGATTTCCTTCCAGACTCGATAACGGCCGGCCTGGGTGATCTTGCCGTATTCCTCCCGCTCGGAGTGCGGATTGAGAAAACCCAACTGCGTGTTCAGTTGATCAAGCTCGTGCTGCTGCGCGTTGAGATCGGTCAATGGATCCGCATCAAATGCGACCAAGGTTTCGCCCGCGATGCGCTTGCGATGTAGTTTAAGCAAACTGGTCAAAGCCCGGCGCCAGGGGAACCGCTCGACAAACCAGTTTTCCGGATAGAAGCCAGCAAAGGGAATGTAGAAATTATCCGTCACGTAACGGGTGCCGTCCCCGGTCAGGGAAACCAGGGAATAACAGACTGAAACCATCCCCGTCGCCTGCGGCAGAAAAGTAACCTGCACGCGCACGCGGGCTGCTTCGTCCTGATAAACCGACCCGCGCAAATAAATGCCGCCCCCGATTTCTGCTTTCAATGATTGCACTTGTTTGAAGCCCTGGGCCCGCAACCATTCGCGCACCTTGAGCAAGCGGGGATGAGTGGGCCATTCCTCACCGCTTTGATTTACGGCGTAGCGGGGAAACAAAGGCAACGAACTGACGCTGAGGGCTTGGATGCCGAGCCAATTGTAGAGGGTTTCGCCTAAAAACCAGATTAACAGGAATAAGATAACCAACACCCAAAGCGGCCGGTTGATCAGGTTGAAATCCACCGAAATTTGCGCGGCACCAAAACCAAATATGATCCAGCGCATCCAGCGCACGAATATGGCAATCACCGGCGAACCGGTGCGCTGGTTGATCTGAACCAGCACGATGGTAATCACAATGGTGGCGAGAAGGAAATAGGAGGGCTCCATGATGTAACGAGGGCTTGCTACGAAAACCTAACCATCTTTGTCCAATAGTCCACCCTTGCGGACGCCGGGCGGCTTCGCAGCAAATTCTGTGCTTCAACTCAGCCGGACTGGCATGATCACACAGATGAAGCTTTCCAGCGTTTTGAAAACACCGGGGCTGACCTCATCTTTCACTTCAAAAAAGACCTCGTCCTTATTCAAGGCACGGAGTGGATCCATCACAAATTGCGGGTTGAATGCGACCTGCAGGTCCGGACCACTGTAGCCAATCGCCATCGATTCGTGTGCTTCGCCGAAGTCGGGACTCTGGGCCGTGATTTCCAGCAGATTGCTGCTGATCTTAATTTTCACCGAATTGGCCTTCTCGCTGCAAACCAGCGCCGCACGATGCACACACTGGAGGAATAGTTCACGCTCCAGCTTGATGCGCTGGTGGGTCTCTTTCGGAATAACCTGTTGGTAATTCGGATAATTTCCCTCCACCACTTTCGAATAAAGGTAGATGCTGTCGATCAAACCACTGCCATCCTTGTCGGTGCCAATTTGGAAAGCAGCGCGACGATCATTGAAATTGATTTTTAGTTTTTCCCCTTTGTCGAGTAGGCGCAAGAGTTCGCCCACGGTCTTGGCCGGCAGAATAATTGCCCCAGAGGAATCGGTGGGCACTTCCATCTCTTTCGAGATGTGGGCAAGACGCCGGCCATCGGTTGCCACCAAGGTTAGTTTGCCGTCCTTGAAGTTAAAATACACACCATTGAGGATGTAACGGGTCTCATCGCTGGATTGCGCATAAGCCACACTTTTGAGCATCGCAGTGAGCTCGGCTTGCTCGAGCGTGAATGATTTTTCTTCTCCAAACTCAGGCAAAGGAGGAAAATCTTCCTGGCCAATGCCCATAATCCGGAAATTGGAACCACCTGATGTGAGTTTCACTTGGTGATTAGGGGATGCGTCCACCGTTACGTCCACATTGGGCAATTCGCGCACAATCCCGGCCAAACGTTTGACCGGCAGGGTGACAGACCCAGTTTCTTTGACTTCGGCCTTGATCTTGCAGCGAATGCCCAGATCTAGATTGGTCGTGGTGAGGGATATTTGGTCCTTTTCCGCTTCGATCAGCACATTACTCAGAATGGGCATAGTGGCTTTGGAGCCGACCACGTTGAGTACTTGGGCAAGGCCGTTGGCGAAATGATCGCGATTAATTTTGAATTTCATGGATGCGCGGGGCGAAAAGGTAGGTAACTAACAAAGTCTAAAAGAATATCTCTTCAATAGATAATTCTATCCGTATTCATATGAACGGGGAAAAACCACAGTAACAAGGTTCTTTCACTCTTAAAATAAGCAATGTTTGCGTGGTGAAGAACAAAGAATAACTGACCAATAAACCATGAGTTATGCGCAACCGTAAAGTTGTTGGTGTATTGCCGGGGGATTATTCACCCGCTTTTGGCATTAGCTTTGTTGGGGGTCTTCCGGCCTTTCCTTAGATGACGAAACAGGCCGTAAAAAATATACGCGAGGGCGAGGATCAGGATGGCTATCTCCTTGAGCAACACCATCAAACCAGCCGCGGCAAGAAACAGGATAAATGGGCCGGTTTTGGTTGTGGTTTGAAGGTCTATTTTTTTGCCACTGGGATAGCGCACACTGCTGACCATCAAGATGGCGATCAGTATCATCAGAAAAGGCAGGACTAGGGCCCAGCGGTTCAAGGATTTGTCATCATTGGCCAAGTGAATGAGAAATAATACCAATGAGCCCACCGTGCCGGCGGCAGCCGGAACCGGCAGACCGATGAAATCCTTGCTCAAATCGGAAGTTTTCCGGTGCAGCAATGGATTAGTGATGACGTTGAAGCGGGCGAGGCGGATTGCCGCACATAGAAGATAGATAAAGCCCACAAACCAACCGACATTACGAAACCACATGATCCCTTGGGTTGGTGAGATGATGAAAAAGAACATCATGAGGGCCGGGGCGATGCCGAAAGAGATGATGTCGGCGAGGGAATCAAACTCTGCGCCAAAGAGGGATTCGCGACCACCCATGCGTGCCAGGCGGCCATCAAGGGTATCAAACGCGGCTGCTCCCAGAATAAACCAGACTGCATTGCGATAATGGTCCGTGGGCAGTTCACCAAGATAGAGACCATCAATAGCGGTTTCAGCCAGCCGCGCTTGGATGCAATTAATCACCGCCATGAAGCCGCAAAACAAATTACCCGCCGTCATCAGGTTGGGCAAAAAGTAGATCCTGCTCGCCCGGGTGACGTTGTAGGGATTTTCCGGATCCTCCGGATCTCCGGCGGGGTGGTTGTGCTCGGCCATAAGATTAATTCTTGGTCAGACTCTCGAGGTACTTCCAAAATTTGGAATGTTGCTCCACCAGTTGTTGTTCGGTCACCGGCAGTTTGTTGCGCAGCAGAAAATCCTCCAGGGAATTGCGATGCAGGATATAGTGAGTGTGCAAAATCTGGTCCTCCCGGGCCTCAAAATAAAAACGATAATCACCTGCCCGCAGGCGGTAGAATATTTTGCCGCCCCGATTAAACCGCCCCAGCGGTTCGCGGGGATGTTCCAGATCGGAAGGCTTCAGATTGCTGATCGGTTCAATGAGTTCGAGCTGCACCAAGGTATCGAGCGCGTTTAGCTCGTGCAGACTCTGCTCGGAAAATGTGACTTGATACATGATAGTGCGAAGCGGTGAGGAACCGGGTTGTAACCACCGGTCACAACCGGCGTCTTGATGGTATTAACCCTTAATCCTGTTACCAATGAAAAAGACTGAATTAACCTCCCTCCTTGCCGTCGCAACGCTATTCCTCTTGGCGGGCAGCAGTTATACCAACGCGCAACCAGCTGCAGGGCCGACCGATGATGGACCCCGGATGAGGGGCCGTGAACAATTTGATCTGAATAAGGATGGCCAGATCGATGACACCGAGCGCGCCGCGGCCGAGCAGCACATGCGGGCCAAGCTATGGGAAAACCCGAAATTTATAGAGCGCGCCGATCTGAATAAGGATGGCCAAGTCAGCGATACAGAATGGGCCGTTGCTAAAGAAAAATTCAAGGACCATCACCAAAATCGCAGGAAGCATGGCCGCATGCGGGACGGTGAGATGCGCCACGCCAAGGGCCCCCAACGGGGTGGCCCAATGGATGATCCTGCGTTCCACCATGGTTACATGATGGGTAAATTTGATGCCAATGAGGACGGTAAACTCGACGACACGGAGCAGGTGACAGCCCACACGGCCATGGCGGCTAAAAAACGGGCCCAAATGGAGAAGCAACTCGCGCGTTTGAAGTCTGTCGATGCCGACAACGACGGTAAGATTAGTGATTCCGAGTGGGCCGCGGCCCGAGAAAAATTCAAAGCAGAGCATCCCGGGATGAAAGATCGGGGATCACATGGCCCTGGTTCCGAATCACCGCCGGAAGAATAAACGTAACCTTTCACCGGTTTCATCAGCGAAAGACGGCGGCACCTGCGGGGCCGCCGTCTTTCGTGTTTCAATCGGCCGCCGGCGAGTCACACTCATTCCATGCCAGTTACCCTTTCAGACATTAAAGCCGCTCGGCGCCGAATCAGTTCGGGCATCACCAAGACTCCTTGCGCCGAGTCTATTCCACTGTCCGAAATCACCGGCGCCCGCATCTTCTGCAAACTAGATAATTTTCAGCGCACCGGATCTTTCAAGGAACGTGGTGCGCGCAATGCGTTGCTGCAGTTGACTCCCACGCAACGCAAAACGGGCGTGGTGGCGGCCAGCGCCGGCAATCATGCGTTGGGCCTGGCCTACCACGGCAAACTGCTGGGCATACCTGTTACCGTGGTAATGCCCGACTATGCGCCGTTGATCAAAATCACCACCAGCCAAAGGCTTGGGGCCAAGGTGATCGTGCAAGGCAGAGACTTTGTTGAAGCGCGGGCGCTGGCCGATGAATTGTCCGTCAAACATGGTTTAAAATACATCCATGGTTTTGATCACGATGACATCATCGCGGGTCAAGGGACGATGGGGCTCGAAATTCTTGAGCAGGTGCGGGATGTCGATGCGATTGTTTGTCCGATCGGCGGCGGTGGCTTGATCGCGGGTTTAGCCATCGCGGTAAAATCGCTACGACCCAAAGTGCGAATCATTGGGGTGGAGAGCGAGGCCACGCAGAATTTTGCAGCGGCGTTAAAAGCCGGGAAACCGGTTATGCAATCGAGACGCCCCACTTTGGCCGATGGTCTCGCGACGTTAACCGTGGGTGCCAACGCTTTCGCCCTTGCCCGCAAACAGGTTGATGAAGTGGTGAGTGTGAGCGAGGACTCTATCGCTCTGGCTATTCTGCGCATGGTCGAGCTTGAAAAAACCGTGGTTGAAGGCGCGGCCGCCACCACGTTGGCCGCGATGATGGCAGGCAAGTTGCCCAAGTTCGCAGGTAAGAAAGTCGTTCTCGCCATCTGTGGCGGCAACATCGATCCGGCAGTGCTCAGCCGCATTATTGAAGGAGGGCTGGTCAGTGATGGCCGCCTCACCCGATTTACCGCCCGCATCAGCGACCGCCCGGGTGGGTTGGCCCGCCTCACCCGCGTGATCGCCGACAGCGGAGCGAGCGTAAAAAACATTGAGCACGATCGCGCCTTTAGCGGCTCCGATGTCTCGGCGGTGCATGTGGTTTGCACCGTGGAAACACGGGACCGCAAACATATCGCGGCGTTGCACCGGGCGCTGAAGAAAAATGGGTTTCCCTTGGTGGTGACGAAATGAATAAAGGGGGCACAGGCGTTGGGATGCCCCAACGAATCATAGGTAGGGCACAACCTCCGGGTGTGCCGGTTAGAAAAGGGCTACATCACCTAACGCCCGCTTGGGTTAAACCGGGGGCATGTTTTTTTATAACCATTTGCGGTAAGCAACGGAAAGAAAACCAACTCTGCTTCCAAGAGGTATCAAAAGTGGTATTTGAAGCCGCCCGGCACTATCACGATGATAATGGCTGGTATTTAAAGCTTATGCTTCTGATGCCAGACCACCGGCATGCGATACTTGCGCCTGCCCCAGACAAGAATCTGGCGAAAGTAATTGGAAACAGGAAGCGATATATCGCCAGCAAAACCAAAGTAACATGGCAGAAGGATTTCTTTGATCATCGCTTGCGCTCAGTTGAAAGCAGCGCCGAAAAAACAGTTTATATTTTAGCCAATCCCGTCCGGACGGGGTTATTGAATCATAGCGAAATATGGCCATTTATTTTACAACCTTGAAACGGCCCGCCCGGAGCTCGGGCCCTACCAAGCGATCCAAGATCAACATTGGAATCACCTTCCTCCCTCTTCTGCTCCTGGTGGGTTGTGAGAGCACGCCACAGAAAGCGAATATACCTGTGGCGCCGGTGGCTATGGTTGAAAGGGCAGACGATGAAATGATCGTCGCGGGACAGCGATTTCACACCGGCACCCGCATTGTTACCTGGCAGGATAATCGAGGTCTGAACGCCTACCATTTCCAACCTTCTAAATTGGCGGGAACAGAGAACCAAGGAGTCCGCCGGGTGGCCACGCCGGATACCGATGATTCGTGGATTATTTCGAATGAGTCGTGGGATTTAGCCCATCTGCAAAACCACGTGGATCAGTTTGTTTTGCATTACGACAGCGAGGGTCTCAGCCGCCGGACGTTTGCGATATTGCAGAAGCGCGGTTTGAGTTCGCACTTCCTCCTCGATGTCGACGGCACCATTTACCAAACCCTCGATCTGCGAGATCGGGCCTATCACGCGACACTGGCCAACAGTCGCTCCATCGGGATTGAGATCGCCAATATCGGCGCTTATCCACCGGGAGAGTCCCAAGCTTTAAACGCGTGGTATGAAATCGATGCCACCGGTCAGATAATCGCGAAACCTTCGCCAAAATCAGAATCAGGCGACGTTTTAACCAAAGACTTTATAGCCCGTCCGGTTCGGCCGGATCCGGTGATGGGCATCATTAACGGACAGAGGGTGATTCAATATGATTTCACTCCGGAACAATATGCTGCTCTCAGCAAACTCACCGCAGCACTGCACCAAGTTTTTCCGCTGATCAAGCTGGATTACCCGCGGGACGATAAAGGGCGGTTTTTGTTTAAAAAACTTTCAGATTCCGGCTTGGAAAACTTTCAAGGCGTGTTGGGTCATTTTCATATTCAGGAAAACAAAGTTGATCCCGGTCCCGCCTTCCAATGGGACCGCCTGATCGATAGCGCCCGGCTTTTGGGGGAATAGAAAACCGTAACCCAATAGGTTACTCTTTCCGCCCGAATGCCGGGTCAATTTTGAGCAGCGCGGTCACAAAAAGAGACGGCACAGTGGCGATCATGACCCAAACGAAGAAATTGGTGTATCCGATATGTTCCTGGATCCAACCCGCGGCCATCCCCGGCAACATCATCCCCAGCGCCATGAAGCCGGTGCAGATCGCGTAGTGCGCGGTCTGATTTTCCCCCCGCGCGACATACATCATATACAGCATGTAGGCGGTGAATCCGAAACCGTAACCGAGCTGCTCAATCGCCACCGCCGCACTGATCCACAGGGGATTGGTTGGCTGCGTCACGGCGAGTAAAATATACACCGCGTTGGGCACATGCATGCAGGCAATCAACGGCCACAGCAGGCGTTGGAGTCCCCAACGCGAAACAATGTAACCGCCGATCAAGCCGCCGATGGTTAGCGCCAGCACGCCGACTGTGCCGTAGTAAATGCCGACCTGTTGGGTCGTTAGGCCGAGACCACCGATGGCTCGATCATCGAGCAGAAAAGGAGTGGCGAGCTTGAGTAATTGGGCTTCGGCCAAACGATAGAGTAACAGGTAGGCGAGGATGATGACGATTTGCGGCTTTTGAAAAAAAGAAACGAAAGCGGAAAAATAACCGGTGGTGAAATGTTCGGCGCACACCGAGTGATCCGCGCCCGGTCGCGGCAGCACAAACCAATGATAAAAACCGACCAGCACGAATAAAACGGCCAGCGATCCGAAAACCAGCGACCAAGCTTGCACCATATTACCGGTGGATTCCTGCAGCGCTCCCGCCAGCCAAACCAAACCGCCTTGCCCTGCGATCATCGCGAGACGAAAGAAAGTGCTGCGGACCCCCACAAACGAGGCCTGTTGATGGGTGGGCAGCGCCAGTAAATAAAATCCATCAGCCGCGATATCGTGGGTGGCCGAGCTGAATGCCAGCAGCCAGAACACCGCGAGCGTCGCCCGAAAAAATCCTGGCCCGGGCACGGTCAGGGCGACGGCAGCAAGCGAGGCCCCAACCACAAATTGTAGTCCCACGATCCAGAAACGTTTGGTGCGAAACAGATCCACAAGCGGAGACCACAGCGGCTTGATGACCCATGGCAGATAGAGCCAACTGGTATAGAGCGCGATATCAGTATTCGAAACGCCCAGGTTTTTATACATGATGACGGACAACGTCATCGCCGCGACGTAAGGGAGCCCTTGGCTAAAATACAGTGTGGGAATCCAACGCCAAGGATGAGGGGTGTTTGGGGCGGAGCCTTCCATCAATGAGGCGAACGGTGCCGAGTGTCGCACGCGGGAGCAATGTCAGAACGGGGGGTCAATAATTTATGTGGAAAGCAGGAAAAGAGGAAGCAACCGCGGACCATGCAATCCGCCATTGCCGCCCAGGGGATGAAGTATTTTCTCCCCGCCAGCATGATCGGTTATCAATCAGGATGTTTCACCCGCGGTTTGCCGCCGGGACCAGTGGCGCTCGTAACCCCATGAGCTTGTTGGACAAACATCGACTCGCTCCGCATCCAGCAGGAAGGAGACTCCGGTGATGTGCTGGTCCGACTGCTGCTTGCGGCCAAGGAGGACCAAGCATTCCGGGAGCAAGTGCTCAACATCCTGCGGCTCCCTTTCGCACAGCGATAATCGATCGGGAATAATACCTTGCACGAAAAGACACTGTGTAGTGAACCGTTGGCGATGCGTCAGGCATTTGCCGTACTGGCGACGGAGGAAGGCGCGGCGATCGTGCGGGCCATACGGAAGGGAAAGTAGCCGAAGTTCTCTATCGGGTCATTATGTGGACGACGGCTACAGGGAGATATCCTGAGGACAGCCCGATTATTTGTTGGCAATGAGGGCAAGCGCGATTTCCGCATCTTCCTCTGCTACCTGCACGCGCACACCTGTGCCGGCGTAGAGCACGTGGGGCGCGTTTTGCGCCATCATTTCATCCGGCACGTAAGCCGTGATGCCGTTGCCCTCCAACATGGATTTGAGAAACAGCGCTTCATCAACACTCGAACATTCGGCCACGGTGATCATGGCTCAATCAAACCCGCTTTTGCCCAAATAGCGAGTGCGCGGCACAGGCTGCTTTATAGGTCGGCTACTCCAAGCTCCTGTAGATGAACGGGGCACTCCGTCCGCCGGGTGCCGGCACGGCTTGGCGCCAGTCTCCATCGCCAATGTTTCGGGTTCAGCGCACCTTGGCGCACATGATGCAGTCGCGCGGCTCGGGGCTGATGTTGGGCGCGATGTGATAACGGCGCAGAATGCCTTCCCGGGTCATTCCCGCTTTTTCCATCACCCGGGCGGAGGCGGGATTATCGACATCGCAGAATGCACCAGCGCGAAAGATATCCGGTTGGGCCATCGCCCAAGTAAGCAGGTAGCTCAAAGCCTCAGTCATATATCCTGTTCCCCAGTATTTTTGACCCAGCACATAACCGAATATTGCTTGATGACCTTTGCGAATAAAACCGATCGAGCCGATGGGGAGGTCGGAATTCTTCAAGCAGAGCATATAGCCGTAATGGCCGGAGGATGTGGCCCAATCCTTGATGCGGTCAGAGAAGAAATCCGCCAGGGGAGCAACTTCGGTGTAGGGTTTCCAAGCCAGATATTTGGTGGCGATGGGATCACTGGCATACACAGCGAAAGCGGCCGGCGCATCTTCACGGCGCGGTTTACGCGCATGTAGCCGGGCAGTGTTGAATGTCTCAGGTGGGATCATCGGGGCATGCCACGAATAAAACGGTGCATTTTCGACGCGCGTCAAGACCGTCAATCGCGCCACTGATGTCCTTAAGAGAGAACTCGGCCGCCAATGACGATATTGCCATGTCAATTCGCGAAGCACTGGAGCATTTGCAACCCAACCAAGCGTTGTCGCTGCGGCGCTATTATCTGGAGGACTCCACCCTCGACATGATCGCGGAGGAATTGGGCGTCTCCCGAGAGCGCGCCCGCCAAATCCGGGTTGCGGGGGAAAAACATCTCCGCGCCGACTTCATCGTGCTGGCCCAGGTCTCGGCTTCCGCCAGCCGGGCAGACTTGGCGGGCACCGATTTTCTGCCGGTTTGTTTGGGCACCCAGATGACGCCTTTTACAATCGTGGTAAATAACCGAAAACCTTCCTGCGATTTCTATGATGAATGGGGTGATTAACCCAACGTTTGCCATGCGTTGGTCTGCATAGAAACGCCGATGGCGGAGAGCATGCGTTGGGCGTGCACGCCATCGGCGAAAGTGGGGAAGTCCACTTGTTCGCCCCGCATCACCTGCGCAATTCCACCGGGGGTGATCGGTTTACAGTCGGACACGAAAGCCGTGGGGATTTTCTGTTGGGGCAAATCCGTGATCCACGTGGCATAGCGCGTCATGCTGGCGCCCGCAAAGAGCCAGATGTCCTCGGGTGAATCCGAGCGGATGGCGAGGGTGCCACGATCACCTGATATCTCGATGCGGAAAAAATTCCCGAAACCGGGTGCGACCTGCGAGGTTTCGAAAGTAGAAACCACCCCGCCGTCGAGTTCACTGAGCCAGGCCGCGTTGGTATCGGTGGTGACCTTGTGCATGGTACCCTTGGCGTCCGCTTTTTCCAACACCAAGGTTTGGGCCGTGCCGACCACACGCTTGTAATCGAGACCGGTGACAAAGCGCACGCCATCGATCATGTGAATACCAAGATCTCCCAAGGCACCGAAACCGGCAATGCTCACATCATTACGCCATGAATAGGGCGTGGCCGGGGCACCGAGAAAACTCTGCAAATAGACACACTGCACCCGGAGTAATTTGCCCAAGTCACCCGAGGCGATCAATTCACGCGCGAAACGGAATGCGGCGAGATTGCGATAGGAGAAATTGATCGAGCCGAGCTTGTCGGCGGCGGCCCGGGCGGCCTCCATGGCCTCGGCTTCGGCGAGGGTCATCGCCATGGGTTTTTCGCAGGCGACATTGGCTCCGTGCTTCAGGGCGAGGATGGAGAGCGCGGCGTGAAATTTGTTGGGCGTGCAGATCGAAACGAGATCGGGCTTGGTCTCGCTCAACATCTTTTCGGGATCGTTGAATTTGGGCGCTGTTTCGTATTCGCCCAGTGGCCGCCAGCGGGCCGTATCCACTGGGTCGCTGATGCCCACGAGTTCGACATTGGGCTGAGTAGCGATCGCACTTAAATGAGTCGCGGAGATATTACCGGCTCCGATGACGGCGTAACGAAGGGGGATAATGGACATAAATGGCAAGGGAACTTACTCGAGTTGGCTGTGCACAATTCTGGCCCAGTCGACTAGTGATTTGACTTCTTCGGTGGTCAGGCGCGCATCCGAGTGGGCGAGTTTGTAGGAACTAAGAGGCATTTCGCCGTCCTGCACCTCATCCATCAACTCCTCCAGTTTATGGAGTTGTTTTTTCGCGGCATAGGTGCCGAAGGTGGAAAAATTAAAGTGGGACTTCGCCTCCTGCACGTGATCGGCCAGCCACCAGCCCACAGGCTGCACCTCCGCATACCAAGGATAATGCGTGTTATTGGAATGGCAGTCGTAACAAGCCCGTTCCAGCACCGCCTTGACCGCGACCGGCGGGGGATACATTACGCTCAAATCGTCCGGACCGGGGGCTGCGGTTGAGATATTCTTTACCGGTCGGAAAAACTGCAGGCCGATCAATAGAACCAAGAAAATGCCGATAGATACTTTCATGCTAAGCTTGCAGCTTGTCCGGAGCAAAAGAGCTGGCAAGCCCACCGCACGATGCTTGCGTCATAGGGCACCGGGTCGCATCCTGTCCTGGCAGATGGAACCCACCCCGCCGATTGCAGGTTGTCAGGCTTGTGGGGCATGTTGTTTTTCACAGCTGCCCACTTTTGTTCGGTTGTCAGGTGATGATTGGACCCGGCTGGGTCCGGAAACAGACCGGGTCGCGCACTTCATCGGTAATCGCGCTTTCATGAGATTGGATGGGGGGCATTGTGCTGCCCTGCGGATCGGTCGTGATTCGACGGGAAAACGGGCATTTTTCTGCACGGTTTACGAAAATCGGCCGGAGATCTGCCGTAATTTAGATCGAGGGTCACCCGCTTGTCTGGCCGAGTTGGAGTTAAAAGCAGGCCGGGCCGAAATCGCGATTATGGTGACATAAAGTTTCGGTTCTCCTTGGCGTGCGCGGGACCGGCCATTACAAGCTCCTCTGCTTTACATGTCTGCGCGCAAAACAAAAACACCTTCGGCCGTGGAATTACTTCCCCCGTTCACGAAATTAATGGCAGCGAATCGCGGCGAAATCGCGGTCCGCATATTTCGCGCCGGCACTGAGTTGGGGCTGCGCACCGTCGCTGTCTATGCCGAAGAGGACCGCTTTTGTATTCACCGTTACAAGGCAGACGAGGGTTACTTGGTCGGGCATGGCTTGGGCCCGGTGGCCGCCTATCTCGACATCCCGGGCATCATTGGCATCGCCAAGGAAAAAGGGGTCAATGTCATCCATCCGGGTTACGGTTTTCTTTCGGAGAATGCGGATTTTGCCCGTGCCTGCGATAAAGCGGGTATCGCCTTTGTGGGTCCTCGGGCTGATTTGCTCGAAATGATGGGTGATAAAACCGCCGCCCGTGCACTCGCTAAAAAAATCAACGTGCCGGTTCTGCCCGGCACCGAAGAGCCGGTCAGTGATCGCGCTGAGGCGATGAAGATCGCCAAGAAAATCGGGTTCCCCCTCATCATCAAGGCCGCGTTCGGCGGGGGCGGTCGCGGGATGCGCATTGTGCTCAAAGCGGAAGACCTTGAGTCCTTGCTCGACGAGGCCCAGGGCGAAGCCGAACGGGCGTTTGGCAATGCGGCGGTGTTTCTCGAAAAATATATCGGCAACGCCAAGCACATCGAGGTGCAGATCCTCGGCGATAAACATGGCAACGTGATCCACCTGCATGAGCGTGATTGCTCCGTGCAACGCCGGCACCAAAAAGTTATCGAGGTCGCGCCGAGCTTTGGGCTGCCCAAAAAAGTAATCAGCGAGCTATGTGCAGCCGCGGCCCGTATGGCCCAGGAGATTCGTTACGACAATGCCGGCACGATAGAATTTCTCTACGATTTGGATCGGCACGAGTGGTTCTTCATCGAAATGAATCCCCGCATCCAGGTGGAGCACACGGTCACGGAAGTGGTGACCGGTCTCGATATAGTGCGGGCCCAAATTCTGATCGCGCAGGGTCACTCCCTCCATTCACCCGAGGTGGGTATGCCGCAGCAAGCCGATGTGCCCTGCAATGGATACGCCATCCAGTGCCGTATCACCACGGAGGATCCGGAAAACAAGTTTGTGCCCGACTACGGGCGAATTCTCGCCTATCGTTCCCCCGGTGGTTTCGGCGTGCGACTCGATGGCGGAATGGGTTACGCGGGCGCGGTGATAACGCCGTTCTACGATTCGATGTTGGTGAAAGTAATTGCCAGTGGGCAGACCTATGAAAATGCCCTGAGTCGATCCCATCGCGTGCTCAGCGAGTTCCGCATCCGCGGGGTTAAGACCAATATTCCCTTTCTCGAAAACGTCATCGCTCATCCCCTGTTTCGCTCCGGTCAAGCCACCACGACCCTGATCGATACCACGCCTGAACTTTTCCGTTTCAAGGCCCGCCGCGACCGCGCGACCAAGATATTGAGTTTCCTGGGCAACGTCATCGTCAATGGCAACCCTCACGCCAAAGGCTATCGCCCCGGCAAGGTATTGCCCGCGGTGCGTCCTCCGAGCGGGGATGACCGGAGTGCACCGGTTGCCGGCACCCGCCAACTGCTGTTGGAGCTTGGAGCCAAAAAATTCGCCGAGTGGACGCTGAAGCAAAAGCGCCTCCTGATCACCGACACGACTTTTCGTGACGCCCATCAATCGCTCATGGCGACGCGGGTGCGCAGTTACGACATGATCGCCTGCGCCGGGCATCTGGCCCGCCGGGCCCCCGAGTTGTATTCTTTGGAAATGTGGGGTGGCGCTACTTTTGACACCGCCATGCGATTTCTTAACGAGGATCCGTGGGAACGATTGCGTGAACTTCGGGCACACGTGCCGAACATTTGTTTCCAAATGCTCTTCCGTGGAGCCAACGCAGTGGGCTATACGAATTATCCCGACGCGGTGGTGGCCGGCTTTGTGAAACATGCGGCGGCGAGTGGCATAGACATTTTCAGAATTTTTGACTCGCTCAATTACCTGCCGAATTTGCGGGTCGCCATGGATGCGGTGCAGGAGACCCATGCGGTCTGTGAAGCCACGCTCTGTTACGCGGGCGATATTCTCGACGAGAAACGCGACAAGTTCTCGCTCAAGTATTACGTGCGCATGGCCAAGGAGCTCGAGAAGATGGGCGCCCACGTGATTGCCATCAAGGATATGGCGGGAATTTGCCGGCCCTTTGCCGCGCACAAATTGGTGAAAACGTTGAAAGGCGA